>JAIEOO010000216.1 GCA_019750475.1 Acetobacteraceae bacterium
GCCGCGCTGCTGCGCCGCCCCGGCGCCGCCTGCGCCGACCTGCCGGGCGAGCGGCCGGGCGGGCTGTTCGACCTGCTGGCGGCCAGGGGCGGCACGGTCGCCGCGCGGGACATCCTGATCGCCCTGCTGCGCCATCTCGGCCCCGTCTGGCCGCGCGCCGAGGGCGATGTGTGGCAGCACCCGGCGCTCGGCCCCGTGCCCTTCCACAAGCTGTCGCAATGGCTCGCCTACTCGCTGATCGAGCCGCTGGAGGAAGCGGGCCTCGCCGTCACCGGGCTCGACACGCTGACCGGCCTGCCGGAGTACCGCAATGGCGGGCTCTTCCTCGATGGCGGGGCGCTCGCGCTGCGCGACCCGGAGGACGCCGCCCGCACGCACGCGCCCGGCGACCCGCTCATCGTCGAGTGGCGGGCGCTGACCGTGGCGCTGCTCGACCGCATCGCGCCCCTGGTGCGGGCGGAGCTGGGCGTGGCGGATTTTCCGCTGGCCCGCGTGCTGGAAGGCGGCACATGGTTCGCCGGGCGCGAGCTGGCCGCCGAGCGTCGTGCCGATGGCGGCCCGCCGCTCCGCGTCGAGAGCGACGGCACCGTATTCTGAAGTCCGGAGAGACGATGCGCGAACTTCACGTCGTGCGGCACCCGCTGGTGCAGCACAAGCTGACCCTGATGCGGGAGGGGAGCCGCCCCACCGCCGAGTTCCGCCGCCTGCTGAACGAGATCGGCATGCTGCTGGCCTACGAGGTCACGCGCGACCTGCCGCTCGAGCAGACGGAGATCGAGACGCCGCTCACCCGCATGCGCGCGCCGGTGCTCTCGGGCAAGAAGCTGACCTTCGCCCCCATCCTGCGCGCCGGCGTCGGCTTCCTCGACGGGATGCTCGACCTCATCCCCTCGGCCCGCGTCGCCCATATCGGGCTCTATCGGAACCCCGACACGCTCGAGGCCGTCGAGTACTACTTCAAGGCCCCGCCCGACGTGGCCGAGCGCCTCGTCATCGTGCTCGACCCCATGCTCGCCACCGCCAACTCCGCCGTCGCCGCCGTGGACCGGCTGAAGGAGCGCGGCTGCCACGAGCTGCGCTTCGTCTGCCTCCTCGCCGCCCCCGAGGGCATCGAGCGCTTCCACGGCGCCCATCCCGACGTGCCCATCTGGACGGCCGCCGTGGATGAGCGCCTGAACGAGCATGGCTACATCGTGCCCGGCCTCGGCGACGCCGGGGACCGCATGTTCGGCACGAAATAGCCCGGGCCGCGAAGCACAAGCCACGGAAGCCGGGGCCCCCGCGACGCGGTTTCGCGGGGACGCCCTACGCCGCCCGCACCAGCACGTGCCGCTTCTTGCCGGCCGAGAGCTTCGCCGCCCCGTCGCGCAGGTCGCTCGCCGTGACGGGGGCCTGCGCATCCGTCACCGGCGCGTCGTTCAGCCGCACGCCGTTCTGCGCGACGAGGCGCTTCGCCTCGCCCTTGGTCGCGACGAGGCCCGCCGCCACCAGGAGGTCCGCGACGGGCGCGGGCAGCGCGTGGGTGATGGCGGGCAGCGTCTCCGCCGCCTGGCCCTCCTCGAAGGCGCGCCGCGCGGTCTCGGCGGCTTCCTCAGCCGCGGCGCGGCCGTGCAGCATCGCCGTCGCCTCGGTCGCCAGCACCTTCTTGGCCTCGTTCACCTCGGCGCCGGCGAGCGCCGCGAGGCGCCGCACCTCGGCCATCGGCAATTCCGTGAAGAGCGCCAGGAACCGCCCGACATCCGCGTCCTCGGCGTTGCGCCAGAACTGCCAGTAGTCATAGGGCGCGAGGCGCTCGGCCGAGAGCCACACCGCCCCCCCCGCCGTCTTGCCCATCTTCTGGCCGGACGCCGTGGTCAGCAGCGGCGTGGTCAGGCCGAAGGCCTCCGCCCCCCGCATGCGGCGCACGAGGTCGGCGCCCATGACGATGTTGCCCCACTGGTCCGACCCGCCCATCTGGAGCGCCACGCCGTGCCGGGCGTTCAGCTCCACGAAGTCGTAGGATTGCAGCAGCATGTAGTTGAACTCGATGAAGGAGAGCGGCTGCTCGCGCTCGAGGCGCAGCCGCACGCTGTCCATCGTCAGCATGCGGTTCACGCTGAAATGCCGGCCCACCTCCCGCAGGAAGGGGATGTAGCGCAGCTCGTCCAGCCACGCGGCGTTGTCCAGCATGATCGCATCCGCGGCGCCGTCCCCGAAGGCCAGGAAGGGCGCGAAGGTCCTGCGGATGCCGGCCTTGTTCGCCTCGATCTGGGCGTCCGTCAGCAGCTGGCGCGTCTCGTCGCGGCCCGAGGGGTCGCCCACCTTCGTCGTGCCGCCGCCCATCAGCACCACCGGCTTGTGGCCCGTCTTCTGGAACCACCGCAGCAGCATGATGGAGAGCAGATGGCCGACATGCAGGCTGTCCGCCGTGCAGTCGAAGCCGATATAGGCGCTGACGACCCCGCCCGAGAGCCGCGCGCGCAGCGCCGCCTCGTCCGTCACCTGGTGCACGAAGCCGCGTTCGCGGACGATGTCGAGGAAGTCGCTCATTCCAACCCATGCCCTTGGCGCCCCGTGCCAGCCTCTGGTCCGGGGCGGAGCGGCGGGGTAGCACGAAGCTCCGGGGCTGCGGAACAGAGGCGGGGGACATGCGCGTGATCGGCCTGATGAGCGGCACCTCGCTCGACGGGGTGGATGCCGCCTATGCCGAGACGGACGGGGAGCGCGTCGGCCAGCTCGGTCCCGCCCTGACCCTGCCCTACGAGCCCCAGCTCCGCCGGGACCTCCGCCGCCTGCTCGACCTCGCGCCCGGCCTCGCGCCCGACGACCCGTTCCTGCTCGACTGCGAGCGCCGCCTGACCGAGCGCCACGCCGAGGCCGTCGCGCGCCTCCGCCAGGACGTCGCCAAGGCCGGCCTGCCCGAGCCAGAGCTGCTGGGCTTTCACGGCCAGACCATCCTGCACCGGCCGCGCCGGCCCGACACGGCCTGGAACGAGGCCCCGCGCACCTGGCAGATCGGCGACGCCCGCGCGCTCTCCCGCGCCACGGGCCTGTCCGTCGCCTTCGACTTCCGCTCGGCCGATGTCGCGGCGGGCGGGCAGGGGGCGCCGCTCGTCCCCATCGCCCACGCGGCGCTGGCCGCCATGCTCCCGAAGCCGGTCGCCATCCTGAACCTCGGCGGGGTCGGGAACGTCACCTGGATCGGCGCCGACGGCACCTTGCTCGCCTTCGACACCGGGCCGGCCAACGGCCCGCTCGACGACTGGGCGCGCCGCTCGACGGGGCGCGACTATGACCGCGACGGCAACCTCGCGCTCGCCGGCCAGGCCGACGGCGCGGTGCTCGGCCGGCTGCTCACGCACCCCTATCTCGACGCGCCGCCGCCGAAATCCCTGGACCGGCTCGATTTCGACCGCGCCTTCGTCGAGGCGGGCGCGCACCAGCTCTCGCCCCAGGACGGCGCCGCGACCCTGACGGCCTTCTGCGCCATCTGCGTCGCGGCCGCGTCCCGCCACTTTCCCGAGGCGCCGATGCAGTGGCTCGTCGCCGGCGGCGGCCGCCGGAACCCGGCGATCATGCGGGCGCTCGCCAGCACCCTCTCCGAGCCGGTCCGGCCGGTGGAAGTCTGCGGTTGGAACGGCGACCTGCTCGAGGCGCAGTGCTTCGCCATCCTGGCCGCCCGCGTCGCCCGCGGCCTGCCCATCTCCTTCCCCGAGACCACGGGCGCGCCCCGCCCGCTGCGCGGCGGGCAGGTCCTGGGGGGGCTGTTGTAGTCTCCCCGCCGAGGTTTTCCGCGCCCCGCAGCGGCGGGACGCGGAAAACCTCGGCGGGGGCCCCGACCGCAGGAGTGCAGGCGAGTGCGGTCGGTCCAAGCCTTCCGCCGTCGCTGTGCCGGTCTTGGCGGGTGGCGCCGCCCTCGCGGCGGAGCCGCTTCGGGGCATCGGCGCGGGTCCTGGATCGCTGGCGCGGCCACTTCTGGAGGGACCGAATGCGGGGGGCGGGGGGCGCCCGGATTTTTTGAGTTTCTGGTTTTTTGAGTTTCTGGTGCCCCTTCGCGAAGGGCCGACCCAAGCTTCCGCCTCACCCGAATTTTGAGGTTCCGGCGTTTTGACATTTTGAGCCGCCCCGCGCGGACGCCACCGGTAGCGCCCGCGCGGGCACAACTCGCCCCAGTGTCTCCGTGAACGTAGCAGGAACTTGGCCGAAAAGTCGAGGGAAAAGCGGGGGCGCCGCCCCCGAGACCCCGCCGGGGAAGCACGGCCTTCCCGGCTCCCTGGGGTGTCTTGCCGCCGACGCACAGGACGGGGACCGCACCGAGCCGACCGGAGGGCCGCCAGATGCGCCTTCGCGGGGTCGGCCCCAAGGCGCATCGTTGTCGTCGGAACAGTCGTCTCCGCGGCCAAGCCGCGCAAAGCACGGAAGACACCGGCAGCGGCGCCGCATACCCGGAGAACTCCCCAGGGGTCCGGGGACCAAAAGTCCCCGGCGCGCCTTCCCGCCGTGGGGGGCGGGTGGCAGCGCCCCCGGTCGTCACTCGCATCTTCACCACGGCCGCCTTGTGCCCAGGACCAGCCCGCGCCACCGTCCCCGCGTGAGAAGCATCGGCTTCGGCTCCCGTCCCCTTTCGGTCCTCGCATCGTTCCGCACCGATGCGCCGCTCAAGGCCCATCCTCGCTACCTGGACGCCAAGGCCGGCGATGCCGAAGCCGCCGCCGCCCTCGTGCGCGACCTCGCGGGTTCGCTCGCGGCGGACGCCGCCCGTGCCTTCGGAGATCAGGTGCTCTATGCCGCGCCTACCGCGCGGGAGGCACGAGGCGACAACGCCATCCCCGACATCCTGGCCACGGCGCTCGCTGCCAACGCCGGCGCCGAAGCGGACACAGTGATCACGCAGGTCAGCCGTGCCTATCACACCGGCGCCAACGCGATGGAACGGCTCATCGCGCCGGCCCTGTTCGCCGGAACGGTGCGTCGCGGCCAAGCCTATGTCCTCACCGATGATGTGATGACGCTGGGCGGCACGCTTGCGGAAATGGCGGACCACATCCATCGCGGCGGTGGCAGCGTCGTTGGCGTTGCTGTATTGGTGGACGCCAGTCGGGGTGGTGTCCTCTTCCCATCCTCCCGGGTGACGCAGCAGCTTGAAAGGCGGTTGGGCGATGAAATCCGCGGAACCCTCCGCATCCAGCCAGCGGCTCTCACCGCCGAGGAAGCCCAGTACCTCCTCGGCTTCCGAACGGCTGACGAACTCCGAAATCGAGCAGCTAAAGCAGAAGAAGAGCGCCTACATCGCCTACGGGCGAAAGGTGTTTTCTAAGGGCTGGGCCTCGGGGCGCTGAACGCGGAGCAACCCCCGCCCTCATCCCGGCCTGAAGTCTCCCCAGGGGTCCGGGGACCAAAAGTCCCCGGCGGGGGCCCGGGGGCAGCGCCCCCGGAAACCCCACCCAGGCCTCACGCCATCCCGAGCCGCGTGTCGCGGCGCCGCAGCCAGTGGATGAAGGGAAGGGCGAGCAGCACCATCCAGGCCTTCCCCACCACCTGCCCCGCCAGGAAGTCCAGGCTGCCGAAGGCGAGCCAGAGGAACAGCACGCTGTCCACGACGAGGCCGACGGCCGAGGAGGCCGCGACCGCCAGCACCAGCCCGCGCTTCTGCAGCGGCGTGTAGACCGCGAGGTCCGCCGCCTCGGAGAACAGGAAGGCCAGCGCCGAGGCCAGCACCAGCGCCGGCGGCGCCAGCAGGCCGGAGAGCGCGGCGCCGGCCAGGATGGCGGCCACCGCCCAGCCCAGCCCCAGCCGCCGCTGCACCATGTCCCGCAGGACGAGCGCGAGGCCGATCATCAGCACCCCCGACGGCGCCATGAGCGCCGGCGCCACCGGCACCAGGCAAGGCCCGTTCGGCACGCAGAAGGTGCCGACATGCTGGATCAGCCAATTCGCGGCCGGGATGCAGAGGGCGAAGGCGGCGAGGAAGAGGAATCCCTCGAGGCGGGCACGGTCATTCATGCCCCGCCGCATAAGCCCGCCATCCCCGGGCCCGCAAGTCGCAGGCCGGGCAGTCGCCGCAGCCGAAGCCCCATTCGTGCTCGACGGCGCGGTCGCCCGCGTAGCAGGAATGGCTCTCGCGCCGGATCAGCTCGACCAGCTTCGCGCCGCCGACCCGCTCCGCCAGCCGCCAGGTTTCCGCCTTGTCGCGCCACATCAGCGGCGTGTGCAGCACGAGGCGAGTCGCCATGCCGAGGTTGAGCGTCGCCTGGAGCGCCTTGAGCGTGTCGTCGCGGCAATCGGGGTAGCCCGAATAATCCGTCTCGCACATGCCGCCCACGACGTGCCGGAGGCCCCGCCGCACCGCGAGCGCGGCCGCGAGGGTGAAGAACAGCAGGTTGCGCCCCGGAACGAAGGTGTTGGGCAGCCCGTCCTCGCGCAGCGCGATCTCGGCCTCGCGCGTCAGCGCCGTCTCGCTCACCTGCCCGAGCACGGGGAGGTCGAGCATGTGATCGGGTCCGAGGCGGTCCGGATGGGGCATGCCGGCGCGCAGCACCGCGCGCTGCGCCAGCTCCACCCGGTGCCGCTGCCCGTAGTCGAACCCCACCGTCTCGACCCGCCCGAAGCGCGCCAGCGCCCAGGCGAGGCATGTGGCGGAATCCTGCCCGCCGGAGAACAGCACCAGCGCCCCCTCGTCACGCATGGGCGAGCCTCCCGCGGGCCCAGGCCCCGGCCTCCGCCACCACGGGGTCGGCATCCGCCGCCAGCCGCTCGGCCACCGGCCGCAGCGAAGCATCGCCGCTGTTCCCGATGGCGATGGCCACGTTGCGCACGAAGCGGTCCCGCCCGATGCGCTTGATCGGGCTGCCCGAATACCGCGCCCGGAAGGCCGCGTCGTCGAGCGCGGCGAGCTCCGCGAGGCGCGGCGCCACCTCGTGCCGCGCGGCGAACTGCGCCTCGCGCGAGATCCGGGCGAACTTGTTCCAGGGGCAGGCCGCGAGGCAGTCGTCGCAGCCATAGATGCGGTTGCCCATCGCCGGCCGCAACGCCTCGGGGATGGGGCCGCGATGCTCGATCGTGAGGTAGGAGATGCAGCGCCGCGCATCGAGGCGGTAGGGCGCCGGGAAGGCCGCGGTCGGGCAGGCGTCGAGACAGGCCCGGCAGGAGCCGCAATGGTCGCGCTCCGGCGCGTCGGGGGGCAGGGCGAGCGTCGTGTAGATCTCCCCCAGGAACAGCCAGGACCCGTGGGAGCGGCTGACGAGGTTCGTGTGCTTCCCCTGCCAGCCGAGCCCCGCGCGCTGCGCCAGCGGCTTCTCCATCACGGGCGCGGTGTCCACGAACACCTTCAGCTCCGAGCCGCGGAAGCGATGGACCATCCACTGGCCGAGCTGCTTCAGCCGCTTCTTCACGACGTCGTGGTAATCGCGCCCCTGCGCGTAGCAGGAGATCGTCGCCCGGTCGCGCCGCTCCAGGCTCGCCAGCGGATCGTAGCCCGGCCCGTAGTCGAGCCCGAGCGAGATGACCGAGACCACCTCGGGCCACAGCGCCCGCGGCTGCGACCGCTGCTCCCGCCGCTCCTCCATCCACCCCATCTGGCCGTGCCAGCCTTCGGCCAGGAAGGCATCCAGCCGCTCCCGCGCCTCGGGCGGCAGCAGCGCCTGCGCGAAGCCGACCGTCGGGAAGCCGAGGCGCCGCGCCTCCTCCCGGATCAGCTCCTTCGTGGACAGGACCCCGCCATCCATCGGCGTCAGCGCGGCAGGATCGCCGTCGCCTCGATCTCGACCTTCGCCTCCGGCTCGACGAGCGCACCCACCTCGACCAGCGTCATCGCCGGGAAGTGCCGCCCCATCACCGCGCGGTAGACCGGCCCGAGCTCGGCGAGGCAGGCGCGATACTCGGAGATCGAGGTGACGTACCAGGTGAGCCGCGCGACGTGCTCGGGCCCGGCGCCGCCTTCGGCCAGCACCGCCACGACGTTCTCGAGCGCCTGGCGCACCTGGGCCACGAACCCCTCGGCGAAGACGCCCTGGGCGTCCCAGCCGACCATGCCGCCCAGGACGAGGAGGCGCCCTTCGCCCATCAGGCCGTTGCTGTAGCCGCGCGGCGCCGGCCAGCCCGGGGGTTGCAGTTGCATGAGGCTCATGGGGCGAGGCTTTCGCAGGACGCCGCGTAGCGCGCAAGCGCCGCCCGCAGGTCGGGGGGGAGGGGGATGGGCCGCGCCGCGCCGAGGTCGGTCGTCGCGTTCACGCAGGACAGGCGCGCATGCTCGCGCTCGCCCAGGTGGCAGTGCAGCGTGGTCGCCCAGGACGCCCCGCCGATCCGGGTGACGAGCGGCGTGAAGAGCAGCGTCTCCCCGTGCCGCGCCGGCAGGAACCAGTCGGCCGCCGCGTGGACGAAGCCGAGCCCGGTGCGCCGCGATCCGATGAGGCCCGCATAGTCGAGGCCCATCGCCCCGAACCACGCCTCGAACACCTCGTTGGCGCGCACGAACCAGGCGGCGAAGAAGGCGATCCCCGCCGGGTCGCAGTCCGAGAAGCGGAACCGCACCGGCAGCCGGAGCGCCGCCGCCGGCAGGGCCGAGGCGGGCAGGGGGGACGGCCGCGTCACGCGAGTTCGCGCAAGGCGAAGCGCTGGAGCTTGCCGGTCTGGGTGCGCGGCAGCGACGCGTGGAACCGGACGCGCCGCGGATACTTGTAGGGCGCGATCTCCCGCTTCACGTGGTCCTGCAGCGCCCGCGCCATGTCCTCGTCCGCGCAAAACCCCTCGTTCAGCACGACATGCGCGGTGACGACCATGCCGCGCTCCGCGTCGGGCGCGCCGACCACGCCGCATTCGCGCACGGCCGGGTGGGTCAGCAGCGCCGCCTCCACCTCGGGTCCCGCGATGTTGTAGCCGGCGGAGACGATCATGTCGTCGCTGCGGGCCTGGTACCAGAAATAGCCCGCCTCGTCCTGGACGTAGGTGTCGCCGGTGATGTTCCAGCCGTCCTGGACGTAGGTCCGTTGCCGCGCATCGGCGAGGTAGCGGCACCCCGTCGGTCCCCGCACGGCGAGCCGCCCGGGCGTGCCGCGCGGCGCCTCGCGGCCGTCGGGCAGCAGCACGCGGGCCTCGTAGCCCGGCACCGGCAGGCCGGTGCTGCCGGGCACGATCCGCTCCTCGGGGGCGGCGATGAAGATGTGCAGCATTTCCGTCGCCCCGATCCCGTCCATGAGCTTGAGGCCGGTCGTCCGCTGCCACAGCTCGAAGACCGGCTTCGGCAGCGCCTCGCCCGCGCTCACGCAGCTCCGCAGGCTCGACAGGTCGAAGCCGGACGCGCGGGCCGCCATGGCGCGGTAGGCGGTGGGCGCGGTGAAGCAGATCGTCGCCCGGTGCCGCGCGATCGCGGGCAGGAGGTCGTCCGGCGAGGACTTCTCCAGCAGGATGCCGGTCGCGCCCACCCGGAAGGGGAACAGCACCAGGCCGCCCAGGCCGAAGGTGAAGGCGAGCGGCGGCGAGCCGATGAACCGGTCCTCCGGCCGCGGCTTGAGCACCTGCGCCGAGTAGTGGTCGCAGATCGCGAGCATCGCCCGGTGGTCATGCATGCAGCCCTTGGGCACGCCGGTGGTGCCCGAGGTGAAGCCGATCAGGCAGATGTCCTCGGCCGCCGTGTCGCAGGCCGTGAAGTCGGGCGCGGCGCGCTCGCACCGCGCCTCCAGGTCGCCATCGCCCCAGAAGACGAGGTGCCGCAGCGTCGGGGCCGTGACCCGCCGCATCTCGTCGGCGAGGCGGATGTCGCACAGCGCATGCGTCACCTGCGCCTTCTCCGCGATCTGCGCGATCTCCTTCGCGCGCAGCAGCGGCATGGTGGCGACGACGATGCCGCCGGCCTTCAGCACGGCGAAACAGGCCGCCACCATCCAGGCGGTGTTGGCCGAGCGCAGCAGCACCCGGTTGCCGGGCACCAGCCCCAGCTCGCCCACCAGCACATGGGCGATCCGGTTCACCCGCGCCGCCAGCTGCCGGTAGGTCAGCGTCTCGGCCGGCGTGATCAGGGCCGGATGGTCGCCGCGCGCCGGCAGGTTGCGGTCCAGCAGCTCCACCGCGCAGTTCAGCCGCTCCGGATAGGCGATGGAATGGCGGAACGCCGGCCAGTCCTCGCGCGGGGGCAGGTTGTCGCGGGCGAAGCCGTCGAAGCTCATGCTCGGTCCCCTTCCGCCCGCGCGATCCCGTCCTGGCTGGCGCGCTCGCGCTCGGCGCGCGCGATCGCCTCCTGGCTGGCGCGATCGCGCTCCGCGCGCGCGATCGCCTCCTGGCTGGCGCGCTCGCGCTCAGCCCGCGCGATCGCCTCTTGGCTGGCGCGCTCGCTCTCCGCGCGCGCGATCGCCTCTTGGCTGGCGCGCTCGCGCTCGGCGCGCGCGATCACGATGCGCTGGATCTCGGAGGCGCCCTCGTACACGCGCAGCGCCCGCACCTCGCGGTACAGCGTCTCCGGCGCGGAATCGCGCACGACGCCGAGCCCGCCATGGAGCTGCACGCAGCGATCCGCCACGCGCTGCGCGGCCTCGGTGGCGAAGAGCTTCGCCATGGAGGCCTCGCGCGACACCCGAGCGACGCCCTGGTCCTTGAGCCAAGCGGCCCGGTAGACGAGCAGCGCCGCCGCCTCCACGTCCACCGCGCTGTCGGCGATGGCCGCCTGCGTCATCTGCTGGTCGAAGAGCGGCGCCCCGAACAGCCGGCGCGCGGCGGCGCGCCCCACCAGCAGCCCGTGCGCGCGACGTGCGAAGCCGAGCGCCGCCGCACCCACCGTCGCGCGGAACACGTCGAGCGTCGCCATCGCCACCTTGAAGCCGTCGCCCGGCGCGCCGATGCGGTGCGCGTCCGGCACCCGCACGCCCTCGAAGCGCAGCCGCGCCAGGGGGTGCGGCGCCGTGACCTCGATCCGCTCGGCGACCGAGAGCCCCGGCGCGTCCCCCGGCACCCAGAAGGCGGTCAGCCCCCTGGCCCCCGGCGCCTCGCCCGTGCGGGCGAAGACCACGTAGGACCCGGCGATGCCGCCATTGCTGATCCAGGTCTTCTCGCCGGTGATGCGCCAGGAATCCTCGCCGTCGCGCGTCGCCGTGGTCGCCAGCGCCGCCACGTCCGACCCGGCCTCGGGCTCCGACAGGGCGAAGGCCGCGAGCGTCGTCCCCGCCCGCACGCCCGGCAGCGCCGCGGCCCGCAGCGCGTCGCCGCCGAACAGCGTGATCGCCCCGGTGCCCAGCCCCTGCATGGCGAAGGCGAAATCGGCCAGGCCCGAATGCCGCGCCAGGATGTCCCGCGCGAGGCAGAGGGCGCGCACGTCGAGCGCCCCGTCCGCGGGCACCGCCGCGCGCAGCAGCCCCGCCTCGCCCATGGCGCGGGCGAGCGCCCGCGCGCTGCCGTCGGCGTCGTGGTGGTCGGTCAGCCGGTCCGCGTTCGCGGTCGCCCATGCCTCCACCTCCGCGGCCCAATCCGCGTGGCGCGCCTCGAAGAAGGGCAGGGCGAGGAGGTCCTGCATCAGTTCCCCTGGAAGACCGGGCGCTGCTTCGCGACGAAGGCGTCATGGGCGCGGCGGAAATCCTGCGTCGTCATGCAGAGCGCCTGGGCGACGGCCTCCGCCTCGATCGCCTGCTCGAGCGACATGGCCCATTCCATCGCGAGCATCCGCTTCGTCATGGCGTGGGCGAAGCCCGGCCCGGCCGCGATCTCGGCAGCGAGGGTCCGGCCATCCGCCAGCGGGTCCTCCACCAGCCGGTTGAAGAAGCCCCAGGCCAGCCCTTCCTCGGCCGTCATGGAGCGGCCCGTGTAGAGCAGCTCGCTCGCGCGCCCCTGGCCGATGATGCGCGGCAGGATGGCGCAGGCCCCCATGTCGCAGCCGGCGAGGCCCACGCGGTTGAACAGGAAGGCGACCTTGGCGCGCGGGCTGCCCACGCGGATGTCGGCGCTCATCGCGATGATCGCCCCGGCCCCGGCCGCGATGCCGTCCACCGCCGCGACGATGGGCTGCCCGCAGGCGCGCATCGCCTTCACCAGCTCCCCCGTCATGGCGGTGAAGGCCATCAGCCCCTTGGTGTCCCGCGCGAGCAGCGGCCCGATGATCTCGTGCACGTCCCCGCCCGAGCAGAAATTCCCCCCCGCCCCCGTGACGACGAAGGCGCGGACGGAATCGTCGCCGGCGGCGGCGCGGAAGATGCGCGTGAGTTCCGCGTAGCTCTCGAAGGTCAGCGGGTTCTTGCGCTCCGGCCGGTCGAGGGTGAGCGTCGCGACGCCCGCCTCCACCTCCATCCGCAGATGCTCGGCGCGATACGTGGCAAGCGGCGTCATGACCTCTCCGATCCCCCCCGCAGCCCGGCCTTGGCCCGGCCGAGCAGCCTGTGCAGCGTGTCGCGCTCGGCCGGGCTCAGCGCGCCCAGCAGCTCCGCGACCCATTCCTCATGCGCGGCCGATTGCCGCGTGAACTCCCGCCGGCCGGCCTTGGTCAGCGTCAGCCGGAAGACGCGGCGGTCGGCCGCGTCGGCCGCGCGCTCCACCAGCCCCTCGGCCTCCAGCCGCGCGGCGAGCCCGGTGACGTTGCCGTTGCTGACCATCATCCGCCGCGACACCTCTCCCAGCGTCAGCCCGTCCGGCGCGCGGTCGAGGGCGGCCAGCAGGTCGAAGCGCGGCAGCGTCGTGTCGAAGCTCTCCCGCAGGCGGCGCCGCAGCTCCGCCTCGATCAGGTTCGTGCAAGTCAGCAGCCGCAGCCACAGCCGCAGCTCCGCCTTGTGATCGGGCGCGAGGCCGGTCTCGGCATCCATCAGATCTCGCCTCCGGCGACGGGCAGCGCCGCGCCGTTCACCCCCGGCGCGCGGACGAGGTAGAGCACGGCCTGCGCCACCTCCTCCGGCGGGACGAGGCGCCCCTGGGGGTTCCCCTTGGCGAGCTCGGCCCGCGCCGCCTCGCGCGAACGCCCGGTCCGGGCGACGATGTGGGCGACGCTCGCCTCCAGCAGCGGCGTCTCGGTGAAGCCGGGGCAGACGGCGTTCACCGTCACGCCCCTGGCCGCGACCTCCAGCGCGAGGGCCTTCGTGAACCCCAGCAGCGCGTGCTTGGCCGCGACATAGGCGGTGACATAGGCATAGGGCTTGAGCGCGGCCGTGGACGCGACGTTCACCACGCGCCCGAAGCGCGCCGCCAGCATCGGCGGCAGCGCGGCCCGCGTCAGCGCGACCGCCGTCATCACGTTCACCTCGTAGGCGCGGCGGAACGCGTCGTCGTCCTGCCTGAGGAAGGGCGCGCTCTCGGCGGCGCCGGCGGCGTTCACCAGGATCTGGACGGGCGGCAGGTCCGGCGGCCGCGCCGCGTCCGCCACGCGCGCGTCGCGGGCGAAGCCGGCGGC
>JAIEOO010000132.1 GCA_019750475.1 Acetobacteraceae bacterium
CGCCACCAGCTCCGCCCGCGCCGCCGCGCCGAGCCGCGCCCGCAGCGCGTGGTCGGCGGCGAGGCGCCCCACCGCCTCCCACAACCCGCCCGGCCCGAAGAGCAGCGCCGTGCGGCCATCCGCCAGCACCTCGCGGATGTTGGGCTGGTCGGGCGCGACGATGGGCCGCCCCGCGGCCATGTACTCGAAGACCTTCAGCGGCGAGCAATAGGGCACCGCCGCCGGCTGCAAGGCGATGTCGAAGGAAGCGACGAGGCCCGGCACCGCCTCGCGCCCCGCCAGGCCGGTGAAGCGCACGCGCCCGGCGACGCCCAGCTCCCGCGCCAGCGCCTCGAGCCCGGGTCGCGCCGGCCCCTCCCCCACCACGAGCAGCGAGAGGCGCTGCCGCCCGCGCCACTCGGCGATGCCGCGCACGACCGCGTCCAGGCCGTGCCAGTCGCGGACGAAGCCGACGAAGCCCAGCACCAGCTCCTCGCGGTCGGGCAGCGGCGCGGGTTCCGGGAACTCGGCGAGGTGGATGCCGTTCGGGATCACCGTCACGCGGTGGCGCGGCACCCCCGCCGCGAGCACGTGGTCGGCCAGAGCCTGGGACACCGGCAGCACGCGGTCCGCCGCGCGCCAGACGTGATGCTCGCTCCACCGCGCGACGGCACCGAGGCCGAGGCCGCCGTGACGGCCGCGCTCATGCGCGAGCGGCGCGTTCACCTCCAGCAGGTAGGGCAGGCCGAGGCGGCGCGCGGCCCAGGCGCCGGCCGGGTAGAACAGGTTGTGCCGCTCGTAGATGATCTCGGGCGCGAAGCGCGCCGCGTCCCGCAGCAGCCGCCGCATCCCCGGCGCGGTGTAGGCCAGCTCCGCCGCCTCCGCGGCCGCGCGCGGCAGGTGGCGCCGCACCGCCGCGACGAGGCGGCTCTCCCCGCCCAGCGCCGCGCGGTCGTAGCCGGCGGGGCCCGAAACCAGCACCTCGTGCCCCTCGGCCCGCAGCGCGGCGACGAGGGCGTCGAGATGCACGCCCTGCCCGTCGCGCGACTGGATGCGATGGCTGTAGAGAATCCTCATGCGGTCCCCGGCATGGCTTCCGCCTCCGAACGCCCGGGCGCCGCCAAGGTCGCGCGCCGCCACGCCGCCGCGCGATGCCGCAGGATGGCGAGCGCGCCGAGAGGGTGCAGCGGGTCGGCGAGCACCACGCCCATCACCTGCTCGCGCTCCCGCACCCAGAGCCGCTTGTAGGGATCGTCGCCGCGGCCGAAGTCGAGTTCCGTCACGCCGTCCTCCTCCAGCAGGTGCCGGATCATCCGCGCCGTCAGCACCGTCCCGGGCGAGAGCTCGCGCGCGCGCTCGTCGTGGAACAGCTTCGGGATCGTGGCGCGCCGCCCGCCGCGGTCGAGCAGCCAGTACTGGGCGGCGACCGCCCTGCCATCCGCGGCGCGGCGCAGCAGGCCGAGGCGCAGCGCGCCCGAGGCGGCGAAGCCGCGCATCAGCGCGGCGTCGAAGCGCGGGGCCGGTTCCGGCGGCTTCCAGCTCGCGGCCCGCACCGCCTCGAACCCGGCGATGGCGGCCTCCAGCGCCGGGCCCGGCGTCGCGTGCAGCTCGAAGCGGGTGTCGCGCCCGGCCCGGGCGAGCTTGCGGCGGATGGTGTTGCGATGCGCGGCGGGACGCGCGGCCAGCCAGCCCTCGAAGCCCAGGCCCGGCGCCAGCGCCTCATGCCAGCGCCCGAACTGGCGGAACGCCAGGGCGCGGAGCCGGCCCGCGGCGAACGACGCCGCCACCGGCGCGGCGCCGACCGCCTCCAGCAGCACGGGGGGCCGCAGGGCGAAGAGCCGGCCGAGCGCGGCGCCGGCTTCAGGGTCGCGGCGGCCCCACGCGCCCCAGGCCAGGCTGTAGGGCGTCGTGAAGGAGCGCAGGCGCCGCCCGCGCCGCAGCAACGGCAGGACCGCCCCGCCCGCTTCGGCCAGCACCGGCCGCCAGCCCGCGGGCACCGCCTCGGCCAGGGTCGCGTCCCACCAGACGCGCGTGCGATCCAGTTCCTCGCCGTCCAGCGCCGCGTCGCACATGGCCGGCAGCGCCGGGCCGTCGAGCGGGATGAGGCGCGCGGTCATCCGTCCCGCCACCGATAGACCGCGCGCCCGGCCCATTCGCGGATCGCGAGCCAGCTCCCGCCCAGGTGATCGGCGCGCGGCAGCCAGTCCGCGACGTGACCGCGCGGCATCGGCTCGGCCCGCACCGGCGCGGCGCGCGTGGGCATCCCGGCCCGCGCGAAGGCCTCGCGCGCGCGCGCCATGTGCCAGGCATGGGTGACGACGAAGGCCGCCGGAACGCCCTCCGCCCGCAGCATCGCGGTGGCCAGCGCCGCGTTCTCGCGCGTGTCGCGCGCCCGCGACTCGATCCAGCGGACGGGGACCGCGAAATCCTCCGCCAGGCTGCGCGCCATCACCTGCGCCGCCGGCGGCGCGTCGCGCGCCACGGTCCCGCCGGTCACCAGCACCGGCAGCTGCGTGCGCCGGTGCAGGCTGGCGCCGGCGCGCAGCCGCTCCAGCGTCAGCGCGTCGGGCGCGCGTTCCGCCAGCCCGGCGGCGAGGATGACGATGGCTTCCGGCGTCGCGTCCGCGCCGGGCGGTCCCGCCTCGGCCAGGGAATGGCGCAGCGCGCCCTCCGCCATGGGCGTGGCGAGGACCAGCACGGCGGCGAGAGCCATCGCGGATGCCCGCCACGCGCCCCGCCACGCCAGCCACGCGGCCAGCGGCAGCAGGACCAGGGGCGGCAGCAGCAGGGCCGTCAAGACCGCCTGCGCCGACATGCCATCACCGCGCCGCCACGGCGGCCGTGGCGGCCGCGGCGGCGCCGTGCCGCACCTCCCGCCAGGAAGCCGGGCGCCCGCCCAGCTCCTCGCGGAAGAAGGCGTAGTAGCCGTCGAGCCAGTCGAGGAACCGCCGCACGCCATCCTGGTCGCGGACATAGGGCGTGTGGCCGGGCGCCAGCGACGGGGAGTGGTAGGTGAGGACGAAGACGCGGTGCCCGGCCGCGCGCATCGCCCGCGTCAGGCGCTTCGCCTCCTCGAGCGTCATGCCCTCGGGGCTCAGCCGGATGCGCTCCATCAGGCCGAGCTTCGCCGCCGCGCCCGTCACGCCGGCCGCCGCGACGGCCGGGTGGAACAGCGCCGGCGCCAGGCGGGGCGCGAGCGGCGAGAGCCGCCCGACGAAGGCGGCCGAGACCGGGATCTCCAGCAGGCGCCGCTCGCGGTCCAGCCAGAAGGGACGCGCGGAATAGGACCAGCCCCCGCCGCGCCGCGGCCAGCACGGCATGACGGAGCTGTCGGCCTCGTAGCCCAGATGGAGGAGGATGTCGGCCGTGCGCGGCCCGAAGCCGTAGCGGCCGGTGCGGAAGACGCGGGGCTGGGTGCCGAACGCGTCCTCGAGCGCGAGGGTCAACCGCCGCGCCTTCTCCAGCTCCAGCAGCGGCGGCAGGTTGCCGGCGTAGCTGTTGCGCTCGCTCAGCACCTCGTCGAAGGGCGGCGTGACCCAGGGATGGAGCTGCGCGCCCAGCTCCGCCACGCCGTCGGCCAGCAGCTCCCGCAGCGGCGCCGCCCCCTCCTCCTGCGCCGCGACCGGATAGTCCGCGAGGTAGAGCGGCACCACGCCGTGGCGCTCGAAGACGCGATGCGCGAGGTGCTGCCGCGACATGCTGGAGACGGCGTCGTGATCGCGCGAGAAGGGGCGCGCCCAGTCGAACTCCTCCTCCGCGTCCACCGTCGTCAGCAGCAGCGGCGTGTCGTCGCCCGGCGTCGCGGCGGGGCGGTGGAAGCGCGCATCGGGGATGGAGGCGGTGATGGGCAGGGCGCTTTCCGGCTCCGCCGCGCTGCCCGGCAGGATATGGCCGGCCAGGCCGTAGAGCGCGAGGGTCCGCGCGGCGACCGCGCGCATCGAGAACTTCTCGCGCGCGAGGCGGCGGCCCGCGGCGCCGAGGCGCTGGCGCAGCGCCGGATCGGCGGCCAGCCGCGCCGCCGCCACCTCGAAGCCGGTCCGCGTCTCGAAGAGGAAGCCGGTCTCGTCGGGGATGACGAAATCCTCGTTCACGCCGGGCAAGCGCCGCGCCACCACGGGCAGGCCATGCGCCATCGCCTCCGGCACCACCGTCCCGAAGCCCTCCATGCGCGACGCGAAGGCGAGGATGTCGGCCGCGGCGAACCAGGGATGCGGATCGAGCTGCTCGCCGGCGAAGGTCACGGCGCCGTCCAGGCCGAGCGCCGCGACGCGGTCCCGCAGCGCGACGACGTAGGCCGGCTCGAGCTCCGGCCCGACCAGCACGAGGCGCGCGCCGGGCGCGGCGCGGCGGATCGCGGGCAGGCCCTCGATCAGGGTGAGCGGATCCTTGCGCGCGCAGAGGCCGCCGACGAAGAGCAGGACCGGGTCCCCCGGCGCCGCGCCGATGCGGGACCGCATCGCCGCCCTCTGCCCGGTCGGGGTCGGCGGCACGGTGATCCCGCAGGGGATCAGGTGGCACCGCTCGGGCGGCATCCCGAAGCCGCGCGTCTCGGCATCGAGCTTCGGCGAGATGGACAGGAAGGCGTCGAACAGGCGGAAGCCCCGCGTCGCCAGCGCCCGCAACGCCGGCCGGTACCGCGAGACCAGGACCGGGATGCTGTCGTCGAGCGTGGCCGACAGCACCAGGCGCCGGCCCATCGCCTTCGCGAGCATCGGCCCGGCGAAGTACCAGTCGGCATGGGTGCGGAAATGCACCGCGTCGTAGCGCCCGAGATGCGCCGCGAACCAGGCCGCCAGCCGCAGGTGGAGGGCGAGCGCGGACAGGCCGGCCCCCGAGAGATACGTCACCCGCGAGAGCGTCGAGCAGGTCGCGGCGTCGCCGCGATCGGCCGGCGCCGGCGTGTGCGTGACCAGCAGCTCGTGCTCCACGTCGGGCGCCATCTCCTGCATGACGGCGGAGGAGCGCTCCAGGAACACGCCTTCGCCGGTGAAGGCGGGGCGGTAGTATTTGAGGACGTGGAGGACGCGGGGCATGGCGTCAGGCCGCGAGCCGCGTCGCGCCGGCGAGCCTCGCGATCTCCCGCTGGCCCAGCCGCGCGAAGAGGCCGTCGTCGAAGCGATGGCTGCCGAGGAAGTGGAAGAGCTTGGTGCCCTCGCCCGAGCGGCCCGGGACGTGGTTGGTGTAGGCCGGCACCGGCAGGGCGAGCGGATCGGGCATGTTGGCGACGGCGAAGTTGGAGGCGCACTGCTCGGTGCCCCATTCGCGCCAGGCCTCGGCCCCGAGCAGCCGCTCGCCGTCGCGGTGGAAGGCCTCGATCGCCGCGCGCGGGAACCCGCCCCGCGCATAGCCCGCGAGGGCGGAGGAGGCCCGCACGTAGCGCAGCCCGGCCGCGCCGGGCAGCCGGTCGAGCACGC
This sequence comes from Acetobacteraceae bacterium, assembly GCA_019750475.1. GTDB lineage: Bacteria > Pseudomonadota > Alphaproteobacteria > Acetobacterales > Acetobacteraceae > Roseococcus. Next base: position 5,394 of record JAIEOO010000132.1, read on the forward strand.
GCTCGACGCGCGTTCCCACATAGGGGTCGTGCATGGCGCGGGCGCGCGCCGCGGCCTCCGCCACGGGAAGGAGGGGCTGCCCGTCCGCGAGCACGAAGGGGCGCCCGGACTCGAGGCAGGCGCGCACCTCGTCGAGATCGGGCCCGCAGGCGAAGGCATCGGCATCGAGCTGCACGACGAATTCGCGCTCGGCCCGCGTCAGGCAATAGACCAGCCGCTCCCAGGTGCCGCCGCGCTGGCAGGCGCCGGTGTCGATGTCCTCCAGCGTGACGAGCTCGATCCCCGGGACGTGCCGGCGGAGGATCGCCTTGCCGTCCTCGGGCGCGTCGCGCGCGACGATGGCGACGACCTGCCCCGCCCCGATCCGCGCGTAGAAGGCCTTGAGGCTCAGCAGGTACATCGGCACGTGCTTGGCCGCGACCATGCTGACGATCGTCCACGGCGCCGGCCGCAGCGCGAGCGGCGGCGTCGCGAGGATGCCGGCGATGGCGCGGTCGAAGCGCCAGTAGGCCAGGGAGCGGCGGAGGCGGTAGAGCATGGCGGCCTCAGGCGGGCTGCGGCCGCGCGCGGCCGAGGAAGGAGAGGATCTGCTGCTCGGGCCCCGCGGGCGCGCCGGCGATGCGCCACAGCAGCAGCGCCGCCGCGACGTGAACCGCCGCCCCCGCGGGGGCCAGCTGCCCGAGCAGGCGCAGCGCATCGAGCAGCGAGCTGTCGGCCGGCGCGAGATGCGGCCGCAGCGCGAGCACCGCGGCCGCCATGACCGCCGCCGCGACGAAGGGCCGCCAGACCCGCAGCAGCGCCGCGCCGAGCCCGTGGCCCAGCAGCCGCCCGGCGGCCCACTGCCACACGACGAAATTCAGCACGGCGGTCGCGGCCATGGCGACCAGCACGCCCAGCGCCCCCCAGCCGAAGGCCGCGAGGATGATGGCCGGCACCCGGATCGCCATCAGCGCCGCGTAGAGCCCGACGAGGCGCGCCATGCGGTCCTGCACCGTGAAGAGCGGGTGCGCGAAATGGCTCAGCGCGTCGAGGAGCGCGTAGAGCGCGCAGAAGACGATGAAGACCCAGGCGCCGACCCATTGCGGGCCGAGCGCGACGCGCTCCACCTCCGGCGCCACGAGGGCGATGCCGACCGAGAGCGGCACGATGACGGTCGCGAGCAGCGCCAGCCCGTCGAGGTACTGCCGCCGCAGCAGCCCCTGGTCGTGCAGGGCGCTAGCGTAGCCGGAATAGATCGGAGCGCGGATCGGCACCGCGAGCTCGGTCACCGGCGTCGCGGCGATCTGGTAGGCGCTCGTCTGCATGCCGAGGGCGTGCAGGCCGATGAAGCGCCCGATGACGAGGTTGGGTCCCTGCCCGTCCGCGATCTGGCAGGCATTCAGCGCCAGCGCCCATTTCGAGAAGCCCAGCAGCTCCCGCGCGTGGGTCAGGCGCAGCCGCGGCCGGTGCGGGGCCAGCCAGTAGCTGTAGGGGATGGTGAACAGCTTGGCCGTCAGGTTGCCGAGGACGAGGGCCCAGTAGGTCTCCCACATGACGGCGAAGACCACGGTCAGCACGAAGGCGACCACCCGCCCGACGACCTGGTGCCGGACGCCGGGGCCGAAGCGGAACTCCCGCTGCAGCCGCGCGAAGCCGATGCTGAACAGGCCATCCAGCGCGACGTTGAGGCCGATCACCATCAGCACCGGCGCGACCCGCGGCTCGTTCAGCAGCTCGGCCTGCCAGTGCGCCGTCGCCGCCACCAGCCCGCCGAGCAGCGAGCAGCGCAGCAGATTCATCGTCCAGGCGGTGTCGTACAGGTCGCGGTCCACATGCGCGCGGCGCACGAGGACGAGGCCGTAATTCGTCGCCGTCAGCATGTCGGCGACGACGAAGGCCGCGGCCGCCAGGGCGACCAGGCCGAAATCCTGCGGCGTCAGGAGCCGCGCGAGGATGAGCGTGCTGACGACGCTGAGGCCGCGGATGGCAAAGCGCCCCGCGATCATCGTCGCGGCGCCCAGCGCGATCTTCCGGCCGACGCCCGGAGTCGGGTCGCTCATGCGGCGGCCGGCACAGGCGCCGCGCCCGCCGCCTCCCGCGTCAGCCAGGCTTCCAGCACGAGGAGCTGCCACAGCGGCTGCGCGTGGTCGCGCGCACCCGACGCGTGCTCCTCGACGAGCCGCCTCACCGCCCCGGCGTCGAGCAGCGCGGCGTCGCGCAGTGCGGGGCGCGAGAGGCGCCGCGACAGCTCCTCGGCCCGGGCCCGGAAGGCCGGCGCCAGGCTGTCCGCGAAGCCCCGCTTCCGGCCCCAGAGCAGGTCGGCCGGCAGGCGCCCGGCCATGGCCTCGCGCAGCACGCGCTTGCCGTGGCCGCCGCGCATCTTGTCGCGCGCGGGCAGGCTCATGCCCCAGGACACCAGCCCGTGGTCGAGCAGCGGCGCGCGAAGCTCGAGCGAGACGGCCATGCTGGTGCGATCCGTCTTCACCAAGATGTCGCCGGGCAGATAGGTGTGGATGTCGGCGTACTGGGCCTGCAGCAGCGGGTCGTCCGGGTCGGCCTCGCCGATGAGCGCCGCGAAGCGCGCCGACGGATCGTGGCCGTCGAGGGCAGCGCGCAGCGGCGCCGAGAGCAGACCGCGGCGCGCCTCGTCTTGCAGCTTCGCCGCGCTGCGGTAGTACGCGACCGCCGCGTCGAGGCTGATCTCCGTCAGCGTGTGCTTGGCGCGCAGCCATCGCGGGGCGCGGTCGAGCTTCGGGTAGAGCGAGGCGAGGCGCCCGACCACCTCCCGCCGGACCGGCGCCGGCAGCAGGCGCCGCGCGGCGGAGGCGAGGACGTGGAAGCGGTGCCGCCGGTAGCCGCCGAACACCTCATCGCCGCCGTCGCCCGACAGGGCCCCCTTCACGCGGCGGCGGGCCAGCCGGCAGACGGCCAGCGTCGGAACGGCGGAGTGATCGCCGAAGGGCTCCTGGAAGATGGCCGCGACCTCGTCGGCGGCCGCGAGGTAGTCGTCGGGCCCGGCCTCGGCCTCGTGCCGGGTGGCGAAGCGCGCGGCCAGCTCCGCCGCGGCCGGCCGCTCGTCGTCGGGGCCGGGAAAGCCGATCGTGAAGGTGGAGAGGCACTGGCCCGAGGTGGCGAGGGCCGGGGCCGCGAGCGCCACGACCGACGCCGAATCCACGCCGCCCGACAGGAAGGCGCCGATCGGCACGTCCGCCATCAGCTGCCCGCGGACCGCCATCTCCAGCCGGTTCGCGAGCGCGGCCGGCGCCGCGTCGGATGTCCGGGCCGCACGCCGCGGCGCCTGCCAGTAGCGCCGTGGCGCGAGTTCGAGCGCCCGCCCGCGCCGCAGGAGGAGCATGTGCGCGGCCGGGAGGCGGCGGATGCCGGCATAGGCCGTGGCGGGGTCGGGGATGTAGCCGAGGGCGAGGTAGTCCTCGATCGCGGCCGGGTCGATCCCGCGGGACACCGCCGGCAGCGCGAACAGCGCGCCGAGTTCGGACGCGAAGCCCAACCCGCCCTCGGGCAGCGGCGCGTAATGGAGCGGCTTCTCGCCCAGCCGGTCCCGGGCGAGGAGCAACTCGCCCTTGCCACGATCCCACAGGGCGATGGCGAACATGCCGGTCAGCCGGTCGAGCAGCCCCGGCCCCCAGGCGCGCCAGCCATGGAGAAGGCATTCCGTGTCGCTGCGCGTCCGATGGCGATGGCCGAGCGCCTCCAGCTCACGACGCAGGCTCCCGTGGTTGTAGATCTCGCCGTTGAACGCGACGGTCACCTCGCCATCGGGCGTCGCCATGGGCTGCGCGCCCGCCGCCAGGTCCACGAAGGACAGGCGGCGATGGCCGAGCCCCAGATGCGGCTCGGCGTGGAAGCCTTCGCCGTCCGGGCCGCGATGGCTGACCGCGTCCGCCATCGCGCGCAACCGGCCAAGCGAAGGCGTGGCCGGACGCAGCGGCTCGAAGATTCCGACGAGCCCGCACATCAGGCCGGTTCCGTCCGTTCCGCGGGCCGCGACGCATTCGGCCATGGGCAAGCGGCGCGATCTGTGACAGCTTCAGCGTGTGGAGGAGTCCGCGCTTGACCACCGACGATCCGAAGAGCGTGTCTTACCATGCGGCGCCCCGCTCGGAGACGGCACCGCGCCGCGAGAGGCTCGGCTGGCCCTTGGCCGCGCTCGTCATCGTCGTGCTCTCGTCCATGCTCTGGCTGCTCGTGGGCTGGCTGACCGGCCTGATCGGCTGATGGGCCAGCAGCGGGCGGCCCGCCCGCATCCACGCGATCACCTCGCGCAGACCGTCCCGCAACGAGATCGCCGGACCGAGGCCCAGGGCTTCCCGCGCCCGGCGCGGGCAGCCGATCGAATGGCGGATCTCGCCGGAGCGCGGCAGGCGATGCAGCACTTCGGGCACGGTCCCGCAAACCTCCCCGATGGTGAAGGCCAGATCGCGCACGGAGGTGGCGCGGCCGGAACACACGTTGAAGACGGGCGCCTCGGTCGCGGTGCGGTCCATGCCCGCCATCAGCGCGGCGACGACGTCGCGGACGGAGATGAAGTCGCGCGTCTGCCCGCCATCGCCGAAGACCTCGACGCCGTCGCCGCGCGTGATGCGGTCGCAGAACACGGAGATCACGCCCGAATAGGGTGACCGCGGATCCTGCCTCGGTCCGAACACGTTGAAGAAGCGCAGCCCGAGCGTCGGGATGCCGTGGACGGCGCCGGCGACGCGCGCGTGCTGCTCGCAGCCGAGCTTGTCGGCGCCGTAGGCCGACAGCGGGCGGACCGGCTGGTCCTCCGCGCAGGGCAGCGTCGGGCAGTCGCCGTAGACGGCGGCCGATGACGCGTAGACGACCGGAAGCCGCCGGGCGCGCGCGGCTTCCAGGAGGGCGATGGTGCCCGAGAGGTTGACGCGGTGCGTGAGACCCCAGTCGCGCACCGCGCGTTCCACCGAGGCGATGGCCGCGAGGTGAAAGCACCCATCCACGTCGTCCATCGCCTCGCGGGCCTTGGCGGGATCGGCGACGTCGCCGACCACGAGTTCGGCGCCCCGCACGAGATTGGCGCGCGAGCCGGTCGAGAGGTCATCCAGAACGCGGATGGCGTGGCCACGCTCGGCCAGGGCGGCGCAGAGATGCGAGCCGATGAACCCGCAGCCACCGGTGACGAGGAATGTTGCCAAGTTGCTGCTTCCCAGAGGCGGCAGCGCGATGCTGCCGACTTCGCATCAAGCGCGCAGCCCGCGCTCCGGTTGCCGCACCGCGTCATGACCGCATGCGGAAACGTGACGGCGCCGGCCGCGTTCCGGCTTGGCCTGCCCGGAGAACCGCTGATGCCGCCGCTGCGTGCCGTCGTCCCCGCCCCCGTTCGCGCGCTGCGCTGGCGCTTGCCCTGGCTGCGCGCGAATGCGGGGCTGTCGCCCGGCACCCTCATGCGGATGGCGGCCTTCACGCTGCGCGAATGCGCCGGACGGCCCTTCGCTTTCGAGACGCCGGACGGCATCGCCTTCGAGACGATGCCGAACAACTTCTCGTCCTTCGCCATGTGCGTGGCCGGCGCGCGCGACCCGGAGATCTGGCGCTTCATCCAGAGCCGCCTGCAGCCGGGTTCGACCTTCGTGGATGCCGGCGCCAATGTCGGGGCCTACGCGGTGCCGGCGGCGCGCCTGGTCGGCCCGACCGGGCGCGTCATCGCCTTCGAGGCGCATCCGCACACCCACGGCTTCCTCGGCCGCAACCTCGGGCGCAACGGGCTGAGCTGGGCCACCGCCGTGAACGAGGCCCTGGGCGACGGCCCGGGCGAGATCCGCCTCGCCTACAACACGGCCAATCCCGGCGAGACGCATGTCGCCGCCGCGGGCGAAGCCGATCAGGGCGCGACGGTCCGGATGACGACGCTGGACGAGGCGCTTCCACGGCTGGGCGCGAACGCCGTGGATTACCTGAAGGTGGATGTCGAGGGCTTCGAGCTCCCGCTGCTGCGCGGCGCGGCGCGGACCATCGCGGAGAGCCCGGGCATCGCGGTCCAGATCGAGCTGCAGCCGCGCCACGCCGCGCGGTACGGCCACGCGACCGCGGACATCGGGCGCCTGCTGCTCGGGCTCGGCCTTCACCCGCACCTGCTCGACGCCGCGGGCCGGCCCCACCTGCTCGAGGGCGCGCTCCAGGGCGATGTCATCTGGATGCGCCGGTAGCGCGGCGCCCCGGACGGGGGGCGGGCGCCAATTCCACCGCCGCTTCGTGCGCAGCCTCAGCAGCGCGGCGCGCGCTGCGGCACGCGATGCACGCCGCGGGGCACGATGTTCTGCATCGGCGCCCGCGCATGGGTGCGCGGGTCGGTGAAGGGCGCGCCGGCGCCGGACAGCCAGCGCCAGGTGGCCAGCGCCCGCGCGCTGCCGAGCGCGTCCGCCGTCATGGCGAGGCTCATGAGCGCGAGCCGCGCGTAATCCCCCTGGCTGCGCTGCCAGCCATCGCCGTTCGAGAGGCCGCGGGCGCGCGTCGCGGCGGCGATCTCGCCCCAGCTCGTCAGCGGCGGCGTGTTCCGCCCTCCCGCCCCCATCGCGAGTTGGTAGGCGGCGCCGTCGTGCGGCGCGAAGCCGAGCGGCCCGGACTGGAACCGTCCGACCAGGAAGTTCTCCATCCAGCCCAGCACCGCGCGCGCGTCGGCGTTGCCGCGTTGCGCGGCGAGCGCGACGACGGCCGCGAAGTAGTCCTGCTGCCAGGGCGCCAGCTCCACCCCGCCGGCGCCGAGCTCGCTCGGCGGCAGCCAGCCATGGGCCTCGCCCTGCATGCCCGTCCAGGCGGGAATCTGGCCGCGGGCCCAGCTCCATTGCCGCTCAGCCGCCCGTCGCAGGTAGGCCGCATTGGGATCGGCCGGCGGCACGGCCCAGGCCGCGTCGTCGAGGGCGCGGGCGGACCACGCCGCGCCGCGGACCTGCCGGTTGCGGATCACGAGCAGCCCTTCGCGGCCCGACGGGGTGCGCGCGGCGGGCCAGGTGGAAGCCAGGTTGAACGCCGCCTGCGCGATCACCTCGTCCAGCAGGGCGCGGCGGCCGGACAGCAGATAGGGCAGGAAGGCGGCCGCGGGCTGGTGCGGCGTGTCGATCTGCCACCCCGCCTCGCGCTCGGGCAACGGGTGCAGGAGGCCGCGCGGCGGCCGCCCCCCGCGCGCATCGGACCAGAACCCGGGATAGCGCTCGAGCGACAGCCACTCGCCCTGCGCCGCGTCCCACAGATGCCAGGGGATGCTGCCGGCCGCTTCCGCCTGCCCCATGGCGTGGCGCGCCGCGCGCCGGTCGCCGCTCGTCAGCCAGGCGGCCTGCCAGCCGGTCAGCGGCCCGATGTCGAAGCGCGCGCCCGTCGTGCCCATGCGCGTCTGCAGGCCGCGCGGGCCGAGCGGCTCCGCCCACGCCGCCTCGGCCTGCTGCGCGGCCATGCGCGCCAGCACCTCCTCCTCGACGCCCACCGTCACGTCGTAGCGCGGAACGGCCGCGCTCTCGCCGAGGTAGCCGGCGTCGAAGCGCAGATGCGGGGCGGCGCCGCCGGTCGAGACCAAGCGGCCCCAGCCCTGGTAGAGGTGGTGCCGCGGCACATCCGCCCGCAGGGCCTCGCGCCCGTCGAGGAGCAGGCGCAGGGCGTAGCGCGCTTCGCCGCCGCCCTCGCGCTGAGCCGCGTCGTTCCGCAGCCAGACCTCGACCCAGAGCGAGCCATCGGAGCGGAACGCGACGTCCGCGACGAGGCGCAGGCTCGTGACGCCGACGATCTCGGGCGGCACCTCCGCCGTCACGCGCCATTGCCGCGCCAGCGGCCCGCCCTGCCAGGGGCGCCCCTGCGGGGCCTGCGCCAGCAGGTCGCAGCGCCACGCGGCCTGGCCCGTCAGCTCCAGCACGGCGCTGTGCCGCGCCTCCGGGACGGTGCCGCGCGGCGCCTCCCCGCGCGCCAGCACGAGGGGAAGCCGCGCCCCGGACGGCAGCGCGGGCAAGCCG
>JAIEOO010000152.1 GCA_019750475.1 Acetobacteraceae bacterium
CGCGGCGGAACGCCCGACGATGCCGGGCGGCAGCGCGGCCGCGTCGCGCGCCGCCGGCCGCAGCAGGGGCGCGGTCTTGAAGGCCGAGGTGCTCTGCATCACCGAGAGCTCGAGCGGCAGCCGGTCGAGCGTGGAGCCGCCGACATAGCCATCGGCGCGGGACGCGTCGCAGACCTGCAGCATGTGGCCCGGGTCGATGATCGGCCCGCCTTCGACCAGGCAGCGCGTGCCCGGCGCGCGGCGGCGGACCATGGCGAAGACGCGCCGGGCGCGTTCCGCCGCGTCCTCGATCGGCACGCCGCCCGGCACCCCCTGGCTGCCGCCGGCATTCCAGCCGAAGTTGAGGCAGAGGCGCTCGACGCCCGCCTGGACCATCGCTTCCGCCTCGGCGCGCGTCTTGGCGTAGCCGAGGGTGGCGAGGCCCTGCGCCCGCGCCTCGGCGAGCAGCGCCACCTCCCGCCCGAAGCCGAGGCCCGCCTCCTCCATCGCGCGGCGGAGGGCGCCGTCGAAGTGGATGGCCGTCGGGAAGTTCGCCACGCCGTGGTAGCCCGTCGCCTTCAGCTCCGCGACGAAGGACGGCAGGTCGAGGCGCGGGTCGCAGGCGGCGGCGCCGAAGAAGACCGGGATGCGGACGCGGTCCAGGATCTCGCGGCGCGCGAACGCATCGGTGAAGCGGTTGCTGTCGGTGATGGGGAGCATCGCCGCGAGCGAGGGCGCCCCCATCACGCGCAGCCGCCCGGCGTTGAGGACGAGGAGGAAGTCGGCACCGCCATCGGCGGCGGCGCGCGCCGTCATGCCGAGGCCGATGGCCGCGCCCACCAGGATCTCCCGCTTCGCTCCGCGCATGCGGCGGTGCTAGCACGGATGGGGCGGCGGGCGAGCGCCCGTCCGCTCGGGCGATGCCGCCTTCGCGGATGGCGCCCTAAACCAAGCGCGCCCGGGTCAGCTCCGGCTCCACCAGCTTCCGCACGGCCTCCTCGCCGGCGGCGGCCACGCGTTCGGCGCCGATCGCGGCGAGCGGGTCGTCGCTGTTCCGCCACGTCTTGTACGCGTCCGCGTAGCTCCAGCCCGCGCCTTCCGCCAGCAGGTGGATCCAGTTCAGCACGCGGATGGGGTGGGTCTTTTCCAGGCCCACCATCTCGCGGTGGCAGGAGTGGAAGATGGTGACGAGGGTGTCGGCGCCGGTCTCGGCCATCGCATCCAGCGTCGCGCGCTGGTTGGCGGCCAGCGCGCCCGGCAGGTTGGCCAGCGCGAAGCACATGTAGGAGGGCGCGCGGTGGGGGTGCTCCACCACTTCGACGCCGGGGATCATGGCGAGGAGTTCGGCGATCAGCGTGTTGACCGGCGCGCGTTCCTGGAAGCCGGCGTGGCGGTCGATGAAGACGCGGGCGGGGACGCGGTGCGTCAGCAGGGGCCGCAGCGCCTCGCGCTGCTCGTGGATGGCCTCGGCCAGATGGGCGTGGCCGAAGCGGGCGCCCTGGGTCGGCGCCATGAAATCCTCGATGTTGCCGTGGCAGGACGGGCACCAGGTGATGACGCGCTCGGCGCCGCTCCCGTTGAAACGGGCCATGGTGCGGTTCGCCATGCCTTCGGCGATGCGCGGCGTGTCTTCCTTCGGGCTGCCGCAGCAGGCCGAGGGCCCGCCGACCGGTCGCGCGGGAACGCCGAGCGCTTCGAGGAAGCGGGCGGAGAGGCGGATGATCTCCCCGTGGCGCGTCATGTTGCAGCCATACCAGAACAGGTTCACAGCCATGAGCGCTGTTCCTCCTCGGTGAGCGTGAGGCGGGCGAAGGCCTTCACGCGGGACATGGCATCGGCGGCGCCGCGCTTGGGCAGCGTGCCGTTCTCCTGCCCCTCGAACTTGGCGAGGCGCATCAGGAGCATGGGGTTCACGCCATGCGGGCAGGCGGCGTTGCAGCTGCCCGTGCGGCCGCAGGCCATGACCCAGGCGCGGGCGGCGGCGTCACCCGCGCCGCCCGCCAGGATGCCGAGCACGCCGGCGACGGTCGCCGCGGCATCGGCGCCCGCGGTGGCAGGGGCGTGGGCCGTCATCGGGCAGGCGGCGAAGCAGGCGCCGCAGCGGGTGCAGGCTTCGGTCATGCGCGCGCGCTCGGTGGTGCGCAGCGACGACCAATCCTCTACCACCCGTTCACCCGGTCCCATGTGGCGATCACCTCGCGGCTGCCGTCCACCACATGATAGCGCTCATGGGCGGCCGCTGTCAGGCAGGTGTGGTTGGGCGCGACGCGGACCTTGTCGCCGACCTTGAGCGGGGCGGCCGTCTCCACCACGCCATGCTCCTGATAGGCGCGGGTGACGATGGCCTCGCCGAAGCCGGGCTTGCCGTCCAGGTCCCACATCACGCCGAAGCCGAGATCCCGTGCCGCCTGGGTGCTGCGGTCCTTCGACAGCGCGATGGCCCCGGCGTCGAGCAGCACCGAACCCGCCCGCCGCCCGATGACCGAGGCGAGGACGGTGACGGCGATGTCGTTCTCCGGATGGGTGCCGAGCTGGGCCTGGAACAGGTCCCCGAACATGTAGACGCCGGCGCGAACCTCGGTGATGCCGGTCAGGTGCTCGGCGTGCAGCGCCGTGGGCGAGGAGCCGAGCGAGACGATGTCCACCCGGTGCCCCGCCGCGCGCAGCGCCTCGGCGGCGCGGACGGCGCCGGCGCGCTCGCTCTCCGCGATCGCGGCCATCTGGGCGGGGCTGCGGCCGGCATAGGAATGCCCGGCATGGGTGAAGACGCCGGCGAGCTTCGAGCCGAGGTTCCGCGCCACGGCCAGCAGCGCGGGATCGTCGGGCGAGAGGCCGCCGCGATGCTCGCCCACATCCACCTCGATCAGCGTCTGGATCGGCGCCGGATGGGCGGCGATGGCGGAGGCCACGTCCGGGTCATCGGTGATGACCTTCACGCCGGGGCCGATGGCGGCGACGAGGTCCAGCTTCTGCGGCGTGATGCCGACGGCGTAGATCTGGTCGTGCCAGCCGCCCTCCGCGAAGTGGCGCGCCTCGGCGAGCGTCGAGACGGTGATGGGCCCGTGGTTCGGCGCCGCGAGTTCCGCCACGGCGCGGGACTTCGCCGTCTTGAGATGGGGGCGGAACACCACGCCCGGATGCCGGGCCATGGCGCGATCCATCAGCGCGAGGTTGCGCTTCAGCACGCCCAGGTCGAGCACCAGGCAGGGGGTGGGCAGGTCGTCGAGGGTCATCAGCGCCACTCCGCTTCCTGATCGATGGGCAGCACGGGCCGGGGGAGCTTCGTCCAGTCGAAGCGGGTCAGCACGGGGGAGGTGAGGCCGGGCGCGTCCACCTCCACGATGCGGTCATGGTCGAAGAACTCGTCGAAGCCGCCGCGGAAATGCCCGCGCGACTTCACCACCACCGCCTTCGCCGCGCCGATGTCGAGGCCGAGATGCTCGAGGAAGGCGGGGTCCGCGCATTGCGTGCGGCCCTCGATCACCACGACGGCGATGCCGCCCAGTTGCAGCCAGGCCGTCTTGCCGAGCTGCATGTTGGTCCCCTGGAAGATGCCGCGCCGCCCGGTGACGCGGCCGTCCGACAGCGCCTTCACCTCCGCCTCGGCGGCGAAGGGGCGGGAGAAGGGATCCTGGCCGGAGGCGCGGTTGAACCGCGCCTCGAACCGCGCGCCGACGCCCCTGGCATGGGCTTCCCGCGCCAGCTCGGGGTCGTGGATGACGCCGAAGATCGCGCCCTCCACCCCCGCCTCGTGGAAGGCCTGGAGGATCCACATGGTGTTGCCGCGCCCGCCGCCGCCGGGGTTGTCCGCGACATCGGCGAAGGCGAGCGGGACGGGCGAATCCTTGGCCCGCCGCACGGCGTCGTCCAGCGCGGTCAGCCGCGCCACGAAGCGGTCCCGCCGCGCCCAGCACTCCCGCGCGAGTTCGTCGGCCAGCGTGTCGGCCGCGGCCTGGGTGGTGGCCGTGACGATGGCGGTCATGCCGTTGAAGGGCGTGTCGCCATAGGCGAAGCCCGCCATGATGGAGACGTTGACGATGCGCGGGTTCTCCCGCCGCCGCTGCTGGCCGAGCTCGATCACTTCGGCATAGGGTCCCTGGGCCGTCAGCAGGGAGACGGTGGGCGCCACGATGGGCAGGCGCCGATGGGCGCGGAACATGCGCTCGCCCGCCAGCAGCCGCCGCAGGATCTGCGCGGATTCGGCGCCGCGCTCCCGCATGTCGAGGTGCGGGTTCGTGAGGTAGCCCACATAGGCGTCGTTCAGCGCGACATTGGCGTCCGACACGTTGGCGTGCAGGTCGTAGGAGCAGACGAAGGGGATTTCCCCCAGCTCCGCGCGGACCAGCGCCTGCACCGCGCCCTCGGGGTCATCCAGCGCGGTGGTCAGCCCGGCGCCGTGCATCACGCAATAGGCGCCATCCACCTGGCCCTTCAGCGCGCGCAGGCCTTCGCGCCACGTCTCCATCATGCGCTCGAACAGCGCGTGGTCCACCGGGCCGTTCGGCTCCGCCATGGCGAGCAGGATGGGGCGCGGCTGCCAGGGGCCGGCGGCGTCCATGTCCGTCACGAAGCCCGGCATCTCGCCGAGCGCGGCGGAGGACGGGCTGCGCGCATCGGTGACGATGTCCTCTCCTTCCAGCCAGCAGCGCTCGCGGAAATCCGGCTCCGTCGCCACGGGGGCGAAGCGGTTGCACTCGATGGAGAAGCCGAGCAGGGCGACGCGGGGGTTGCTGCGCATCGGATTCACGCCTCCGGTGCTCGCTTCGCCGCGCCCTTCGGCGATCCGATGCGGGGTCATATCGCCACCCCCATCAGCTCGGCGTAGCGCGGCGTGGATTTCAGCCCCGTGCCCGTCAGCACCACGACGTTGCGGCCCTTCGGGTCGAGCACGCCCGCCGCCAGCAGCTTGCCGAAGGCGGCGGCCGCCTGGGCGCAGGTCGGCTCGACATAGACGCCCGACTTCGCGAGCGCGAGGGAGGCGGCGGCGATCTCCTCCTCCGCCAGCAGCACCGCGCCGCCGCCGCTCTGCGTCAGGGCGCGCAGGCATTCCGGCACGCGGATGGGCGCGGCGATCGCCGTGCCCTCGGCGATGGTGGGCCGCGCCGCAACCGCCTCCAGCCCGAGGGCCGCGCGCGCGATCGGCCCGCAATTCGCCGGCTGCGCGGCGTAGATGCGGGGCAGCTTCGCGATCTGCCCGGCGCGCAGCAGCTCCGAGAAGCCGATCCACAGGCCGAGCACGTTGGACCCCGCGCCGCAGGGCACGATCACCGCGTCGGGGATCGCGAAGCCCAGATCCTCCCACAGCTCATAGGCGAGCGTCTTGGTGCCCTGGAGAAAGAAGGGGTGCCAGTTGTGGCTGGCGTAGAAGATGCGCTCGGCCTCGCGCTCGGCGGCGTCGGCGCAATCCTGCCGCGTGCCGGGAACGAGGGTGATGGCGGCGCCCGAGGCGCGGGACTGCACGGTCTTGGCCGGGCTGGTGCTGGCCGGGACGAAGATCGTCGCGGCCAGGCCGCCCGCCGCCGCATAGGCGCTGACCGCCGCGCCGCCATTGCCGGAGGAATCCTCCAGCACCTCGGTCACGCCCTGGTCCCGCAGCAGGGAGAGCATCACGGAGGCGCCTCGGTCCTTGAAGGAGCCGGTCGGCATGAACCACTCGCATTTCAGCAGCGCGGTGGCGCCCGCGATCTCCCGCTCGACCAGCGGCGTGCAGCCCTCGCCCATGGTGATGGGCGATTTCGGCTGGAACGGCAGGGCGGCGGCGTAGCGCCAGATGCTGCGGACCCCACCGGCGATGTCGCCGCGGCCGATGCCGGGCAGGTCCGTCAGCAGCAGCGGCTCGCGGGAGGGGCCGCACCAGCGCGGCGTGTCGAGCGGCCAGGTGCGGCCGCTGCGGGGGTCGAGATAGGCGGGCATCGTCATGGGGGCGGCAGGGTTGCGCGCCGCGCCGCACCGGGCAAGCCTGCGCCGCATGGAAACGCCCCCCGGGGAAACGCCCCTCCCGCAATTGGCGGCCGAGCTGGTCCGGATCGACAGCCGCTCCTCCGTCTCGAACATCGCGGTCGCCGAGCGGATCGAGGCGGAGCTCGCGGGCTTCGACGTGGAGCGCCTCGACTACACCGACGCTGCGGGCGTGCCGAAGCGGGCGCTCGTCGCGCGGAAGGGCGGGCCGGGCGGCATCGCCCTCTCCGGCCACATGGACACGGTGCCGGCGACGGGCTGGACGGACGACCCCTGGTCCGGACGGATCGCGGAGGGCGTGCTGCACGGCCTCGGCGCCGTGGACATGAAGGGGGCGGTCGCCGCCTGCATCGTCGCCGCGCGGCGGGCGAGGCGCGCGACGCTGCTGATCACCACCGACGAGGAGACGACGAAGCTCGGCGCCCGCATCATCGCGGAGACCTCCATCCTGGCCCGCGGCCTCGAGGGCATCGTCGTCGCGGAGCCGACCGGGCTGGCGCCGGTGCGGGGCCATCGGTCCTCGGTCCATTTCGTCGCCACCGCGCGCGGGGTGCAGGCGCATTCCTCCACCGGCCAGGGCGTGAACGCCAACTGGGCGATGATCGGATTCCTGGCGGAGATGCGCGCGATCCACGAGCGGCTGCGCAGCGAGCCCGCTTTGCAGAACCCCGCCTATGACCCGCCCTTCTCCGACTTCAACCTGGTGGTGGACAACCACGGCACGGCGGTGAACGTCACCGTCGCCGAGGCCACCTGCCGCATCAAGTTCCGCCGCACGGCGGGCATGGACAGCGCGTCCATCGTCCGGGCCGTGCGCGACGCCGCCCATCGCGCCGGCATGGAGCTGCGCGAGGACGCGGAGGGCGAGCCGCCCGAGCTGCCCGCCGATCATCCCCTGGTGCGGCGCGCCACCGCCGCGACCGGACGCCCCGCCCAGGTCGTCCCCTACGGGACCGACGCGTCCGAACTGCAAGGGATCGCGCCCTGCGTCGTGCTCGGCCCCGGCGGGATCGGGACGGCGCACACGCCCCGCGAATGCGTGCGGCTGGCCGACCTCGAAGCCGCCATTCCCCTCTTCCTGAAGATGCTGGATTCCTGATGTTCGAGAGCCTGAACCCGCTCATCCGCCCGCGCTCCATCGCCGTCATCGGCGCGTCGGACGACGCGACGCGCATCGGCGGGCGCCCCATCGCCTACATGCGGCAGCAGGGCTTCGCCGGGGGCCTCTACCCCGTGAACCCCAAGCGCGACACGGTGCAGGGTTTGCGCGCCTTCCCCGACGTGGCGTCCCTGCCCGAAGTGCCCGATGTCGGCCTGGTCGCCGTGCCGGGCGAGGCCGCGGTGGACGCCATCGAGGCGCTGGGCGCCCGCGGCACCCGCGCCGCCATCGTCTTCACCGCGGGCTTCGCCGAGGTGGAC
Organism: Acetobacteraceae bacterium; assembly: GCA_019750475.1. GTDB lineage: Bacteria > Pseudomonadota > Alphaproteobacteria > Acetobacterales > Acetobacteraceae > Roseococcus. The sequence goes on from JAIEOO010000152.1 coordinate 7,357, forward strand.
GAGGCCGGCGCCGCCGCGCAGGAGCGGATGGTGGAGGCCGCGCGCCGGCATGGCGTGCGGCTGCTCGGCCCCAACTGCCTCGGGCTGTTCAACGCGGCGGTCGGCTTCTATCCCATCTTCTCCTCGAGCTTCGAGAGCGGCTGGCCGATCCAGGGCCGCATCGGCATCGCCTCCCAGTCGGGCGCCTACGGCACCCATGTGTTCGCGGTGGCGCGCAACCGCGGCATGGGCACCTCCATCTGCGTCACCACCGGCAATGAGGGGGAGGTCACGCTCGGCGACGTCATCGGCTGGATGGCCGAGGCGCCGGAGGTGGACGTGATCTGCACCTACGCCGAAGGGATCCGCGAGAGCGACCGCTTCCTGAAGGCGCTGGAGCTGGCGCGGCGCAACCGCAAGCCCATCGTGATGATGAAGGTCGGCCGCAGCGAGCTGGGCGGCGAGGCGGCGAAGTCCCACACCGCCTCGATCGCCGGCGACGACGCCGTGACCGACGCCGTGCTGCGCGAATTCGGCGTGGTGCGGGCGCGGACGACGGAGGAGCTGCTCGACATCGCCTATGCCGCGCAGAAGAGGATCTACCCGGCGAACAACACGCTCGGCGTCATCACCGTCTCGGGCGGGGCGGGCGTGCTGATCTCCGACGCGGCGGATGCGCTGGGCTTCCCGATGCCGGCCATGCCGGAGGAGGCCCAGAAGGCGCTGCGCGACATCATCCCCTTCTGCGCGCCGCGCAACCCTGTGGACTGCACGGCCCAGGCCTTCAACCTGCCCTCCGCCATGGGCGACTTCGCCCGCAGCATGGCGCGCGACGGCGGCTACACGAGCTGCCTCGGCTTCTTCACGCAGGTGGGGGGCAGCAAGACCGTCGCCCCCAAGATGCGCGCCCAGATGAAGCAGGTGATGGCGGAGCACCCCGACCGCCTCTGGGTGCTCTCCGTCATCGCGAGCCCGGAGATGGTCCGCGAATACGAGGAGGACGGGTTCCTCGTGTTCGAGGACCCGACGCGCGCCGTCGCCGCGCTGCATGCCATGGGCCGCTTCGGCGAAGCCTTTTCCGGGATGCCCGCCGCCTCCCCTGCCCTGCCGCGTGTGACGCTGCCCGCCACGACGCCGACCGAGGCCGAGGCGAAGCGCATCCTCGCCGAAGCGGGCGTGCCCGCCGTGCCGGAGCGCGCCTGCGCCACGCCCGATGCCGCGGCGCAGGCCGCGCGCGGGATCGGCTATCCCGTCGTGCTCAAGATCCTGTCGCCCGACATCCTGCACAAGAGCGAGATCGGCGGCGTGCTGCTGAACATCGGCGACGAGGCGGCGCTGCGGGAGGGCTTCGCGACGCTGCTCGCGCGCGCGGCCGAACGCGCGCCGGGCGCGCGGATCGAGGGCGTGCTGGTCGCGAAGCAGATCACCGGGGCCGTCGAGATGGCCATGGGCATCGTGCGCGACCCCGTCTTCGGCCCCGTCGCCATGGTGGGGCTCGGCGGCATCTTCATCGAGGTGCTGAAGGACGTGGCCTTCCGCCGCTGCCCCTTCGACGCGGCGGAGGCCGAGCGGATGATCCGCTCCCTGCGCGGCTTCCCGCTGCTCGACGGCGCGCGGGGTCGGCCCGGGGCGGATGTGGCGGCGCTGGCCGCCGCGCTGTCGGCGCTCTCGGCCTTCGCGGCCGCCGCCGGGGAGCGGCTGGCGGCGGTGGACGTGAACCCGGTGCTGGTGCTGCCGGAGGGCCATGGCGCCTTCGCGGCGGATGCCGTGGTGGAGGTCACCTGACGCGGCCGCGCGGCGGGGCCCTCAGCTCGGCGCGGCGGCCTCGCGCAGCGGGGCGCCGCCGCCGCCCGGCAGGTCCGGCGGGGCCAGCGCCTCCACCAGCGCGTCCTTGAGGGCGCGCAGCTTGCGCTCGTTCTCGACCTTCAGGCCGAACACGTCCTTCACGTAGAAGACGTCCACCGCCCGCACGCCGTAGGTCGTGATGTGGGCCGAGGCGATCTGCAACCCCTGCTCGCTGATCGCGGCGGTCACGTCGTGCAGCAGGCCCGGCCGGTCACGGCCGTTCACCTCGATCACGGTGTGGGTGTTGCTCGCGTGGTTGTCCACGACGACGCGCGGCGGGACGGTGACCGCGCGCAGCCGCGCGGGTTCGCGCCGCACCTTGCCGATCTCGGCCGCGAGGCGGAGATGGCCGGACAGCGCCTGCTCGATTAGCACGGCGAGCTTCGCCAGGCGATGCGGGCTGTCGAAGGCGCCGCCGGCGCTGTCCTGCACCCAGAAGGTGTCGAGGGCCATGCCGTTTGTCAGGGTGTGGATGCGCGCATCCACGATCGAGGCGCCGGCGACCGCGAGCGCCCCGCTGATGCGGCTGAACAGGCCCGGATGGTCGGTGCAGTAGACCGTGACTTCCGTCACGCCGCGGTCGGCCAGCACGCGCGAGCGGACGGTGAGCGGCTGGTTGGTCTCCTCCGCCTCGCGGATGATCCCGGCGTGGCGGGCGTGCGTCTCGGCGTCGAAGGAGAGCCAGTAGCCGGGATAGCCGAGGGCGAGGAAGCGCTCCGTCTCCTCGCGCGTCCAGGCCGGCAGCATGTGGCCGGCGGCCTCCTTGGCGCGGGCCACGCGCACGTCGCGCTCGGGCACGGTCATGCCGCCCGCGAGGACCTCGGAAACCCGCCAGTACACCTCCCGCAGCAGGGTCGCCTTCCACGCGTTCCACACGCGCGGGCCGACGGCGCGCATGTCGGCCACCGTCAGCACGAGCAGCAGGCGCAGCCGCTCCGGCGATTGCACCGTGTCGGCGATGTCGAGGACGGTCTTCGGGTCCTCGATGTCGCGCTTGAAGGCGGTCTGGCTGACCAGCAGGTGATGCAGCACGAGCCAGGAGACGGTCTCGGTCTCCTCCGCGCTCATGCCGAGGCGCGGGCAGATGTCCTGCGCGAGCCGCGCGCCGAGTTCGCTGTGGTCGCCGCCGCGCCCCTTGGCGATGTCGTGCAGCAGCGTCGCCACGTAGAGCGCGCGGCGGGATTGCAGCTGTCCCGCGAGCTCGGTGGCGACGGGCGCGACCTCGCTCAGCTCGCCGCGCTCGATCTGCTGGAGGACGCCGATCGCCTCGATCGTGTGCTCGTCCACGGTGAAGACGTGGTAGGTGTCGAACTGCATCAGCCCGACGATGCGCTGCCATTCCGGGATGAAGCGCTGCAGGAAGCCGGTCTCGTTCAGGAAGCGCAGCCATTTGGCCGCGTCCTTGCCCGAGATGAGGTCGAGGAAGAGGGCGTTCGCCTCGGCGTCGCCGCGCAGCTCCTCGGCGCGGCGGGCGTGGCGGATCATCGCCCGGATCGCGAGCGGGTGGATCTCGAGCACGCGATCCCGCGCCGCCTTCACGATCCGAAGCATCAGCACCGGCTCGCGCGAGAAGTCCCGGTCCGGCGGGGCCGCGACCAGCTTGCCGTCGGCGAACGCCAGGCCCAGGGCCGCGATGGAGGCGTCGCCCTCCCGCCGCGTGGCCGGCGGGCCGAGGGCGGCGCGCTCGATCGCGGGCTCCAGCACGCGCGTCAGGCGCGTCACGTCGCGGGCGGTGAGGAAGAGGTGCTTCATCAGCCGCTCGGCGCCGTCCTGCGCGCCGTGGCGGGTGTAGCCCATGCGGGCGGCGACCACCGGCTGGAGGTCGAAGGTCAGGCGTTCCTCGGCCCGTCCGGTGACGTAGTGGAGGTGGAAGCGCAGCGCCCAGAGGAAGTTCCAGGCCCGGCGGATGGCCCGCGCCTCGCCCTCGGTCAGCAGCCCGCCACCCGGGCTCTCCGGCCCGACCAGCTCCGGCATGCGGGAGGTGCCGAAGGCGTAGCGCGCGAGCCAGTAGAGGGTCTGCAGGTCGCGCAGGCCGCCGCGGCCCTCCTTGATGTGCGGCTCGACCAGGAAGGGGCTCTCGCCGTAGCGGGCGTGGCGCGCGCTGCGCTCGGCCCGCTTGGCGGCGACGAAGGAGGCGAGGCCGCGATCCGCGCGGAGCTTCGCGAAGGCCTCGGTGAAGCGGCGGAAGGTCTCGCCATCCCCGGCCAGGAAGCGGCTGTCCACCAGGGCGGTCAGCACCGTCGCGTCCTTGGCGGCCTCGTTCAGGCAATCCTCGACGCCGCGCGTCGCGTGGCCGACCTTCAGCCCGAGATCCCACAGGAAGTAGAGCATGAACTCGACGAGGCGCCGCGTGCGGGCCGAGGCCGCGCCATGCGTGAGGAAGAGCAGATCAATGTCCGAGTGGGGCGCGAGGACGCCGCGCCCGTAGCCGCCGGTGGCGACGAGGGCGAAGGCCGGTTCCTCCCGCGCGGCGGGCACCATCAGGAGGGCGTAGCCATGGATCGCGCGCATCACGCGGTCCATCTGGCCGCCCAGTCGCCGCGCGGCGCCGAGGCCCGAGGTTTCCCGGTTCTCGAAGGCGAGCTGCACCTCGGCCTGGATGCGCCCGAGCTGGCCGCGCAGCAGGGTGAGCGCGACGTCGCGCGCCACAGGCCGCCCTTCCGGCGCCAACTCCACGGGAAGCGGCGCTTCCGCCGCCTCCAGCAAGGCATCCCTCATGCCGCCCAGCCTAATCGCTTTGCCCTCCTTCCGCGATAGCCTTCAATCGATAGAGAAACTCCTGCGCGTCTCGCGGAGACAGCGAGTCGAGGTCGAGGTCCCGCAACGCTTCCAACGCGGGATGGACGGCGATGGGCGACGGCGCCGGGACCGGCCCGGCGAAGAGCGGCAATTCGTCCGGCAGGGCCGCCTGCCCGGCCCCCCGGGCCTCGAGCGCCGCGAGGACGGCGGCAGCCCGCGCCGTGATGGGCCTGGGCACGCCGGCGAGGCGCGCGACGTGCACCCCCCAGCTCCGTGCCGCGATGCCGGGGGCCACGCTGTGCAGGAACACGACGTCGCCCTTCCATTCCCGCACCTGCATGGCCGCGCAACGAAGCTCCGGCAGCCGGCCCTCCAGCTGCGTCAGCTCCTGGAAGTGCGTGGCGAAGAGGGTCCGGCAGCGGATGCGGTCGTGCAGCGCCTCCAGCACGGCCCAGGCGATGGCGAGGCCGTCCCAGGTGGAGGTGCCGCGCCCGACCTCGTCCAGCACGACGAAGCTCCGCGGCCCGGCCTGGTTCAGGATGGCGGCGGTCTCGGTCATCTCGACCATGAAGGTCGAGCGGCCGCCGGCGAGATCGTCCTGCGCGCCGACCCGGCTGAACAGCCGGTCGGCCACGCCGATCACGGCGCTCTCGGCCGGGACGAAGAGGCCGGCCTGGGCGAGGATGACGAAGAGCGCGTTCTGGCGGAGGAAGGTGGACTTGCCGGCCATGTTCGGGCCGGTCAGCAGGCAGAGCCGCCGCCCCGGGGACAGGTCGCAGTCGTTCGGCACGAAGGCGGGGCCCCGGGCGCGGCGCAGCGCGGCCTCCACGACCGGATGGCGGCCCGAGACGACGCGGAAATCGGGCCGCTCCGTGACCTCCGGCCGGCACCAGGCGCCCGAGGCCGCGAGTTCGGCGGCGGCCGCGTGGACGTCCAGCTCCGCCATGGCGCGGGCGGCCTCGGCGACGGCGTCGGCCTGTTCGAGGATCCGGCCGCGCAGGTGCCGGATGATCGCGGCCTCGCGCTTCGCGGCCTGCTCGGCGGCCTCCGCCAGACGGCGGTCGAGCGCGGCGAGCGCGGCGCAGGTGAAGCGCACCGCGTTGGCCATGGTCTGGCGGTGGATCGGCGCGAAATCCCCGGTCGCGCGCGCGGGGGGCTTCGAGCGCAGCGCCTCCGCGGCGGCCGCGGGCAGCTCGGCCAGGTAGCCGAACTGCTGGTGGTGGCGGATCTTGAGCGCGGCCACGCCCCAGGCCTGGGCCAGCTCCATCTGCAGGGCGGCGATGGCGCCGCGGGCGTCGTCCCGCAGCCGCCGCAGCGCGTCGAGCTGCCCGTCGTAGCCGGCCGCGATCACCCCGGGGTCGTCGAGCCGCGCCGGGGGCTCGGGGGCGAGGGCGCGCTCCAGCTCCGCCGCCAGCTCCGGCGCGGCGGGGAGG
>JAIEOO010000123.1 GCA_019750475.1 Acetobacteraceae bacterium
CCGGGCCGACCCGGGGCCGGGCGGCGGCGCGGCGAGGGGCGGGCAAGCGGTCGGCCTCCTCGCCCATCCGGCGCCGCAGCGCAGCGTCACCGTCAAGCCTTGGCCTCGACTGCGGGCCGCGCCCCGCGCTTGCGTCCGGGCCACGCCCGCCTACCCTGGCCGCCGGAACGAGGGAGGACCGGGCGCATGATCCACGTGCTCGCCATCATCACCGCGAAGCCCGGCCTGCGGGAAGCGGTGCTGCGGGAGTTCCGGGCCAACATGCCGGCCGTCCACGCCGAGGACGGCTGCATCGAATACGTGCCCGTGGTGGACGCGGAGGGCGCCGGGGCGGCCCAGACGCCGGTCGGGCCCGACAGCTTCGTCGTGGTGGAGAAGTGGGCGAGCCTGGAGGCCCTCAAGGCGCACGCGGCGGCGCCGCACATGGCGGCCTACGCCGCGCGGGTGCGGGAGATGCTGGCCAGCCGGGTGATCCATGTGCTGACGCCGGCGGCGTGAGCCGGCATCGCCGCCCCGGCGCGGGCGGCGGCGGCCGCGCCGCCCGATGCGGACGGGTGTGACGAGACGCCCGCCAAGGGGCGGAGATGGTGCCGGGACCGTTCGTCCCGGGCGCGCGGGGTTGGCCGCCACCCAGCGCCGCGACGGGAACAAGCCGTGGCGGCGGCGCGCCAGCACGGACTCACGCGGGCGGCTTCACCGCCCGCCATCGGGCGACGAAGGCGGCCGCGCCGACCGAGCGCGCTGCCCGGGGCCGCCCCGGCCGGGTGCTCAGGTGGCCATCGCGCGCGAGGTCTCCGCGGCCTCGTGCGTCTTGCCCGCCACCTCCCGCGCGAGGGCGGAGATGCGGCCGAGGCCCGTCCTGACGTCCTCCACCGCGCCGGCGGCGGCCTGCATGTTGCGCGAGACGTCGCGCGTCACCGCGCTCTGTTCCTCCACGGCGCCGGCGATGGCGGTGGACACCGCCTCCACCTGCTGGATCGCCGCCCCGATGGAGGAGATGGCGCGGACCGCACCGTCCACCGCCGCCTGCATCTGCCGCAGCTGGGAGGCGATCTCCTCCGTCGCCTTGGCCGTCTGGCTGGCGAGCCCCTTCACCTCGCCCGCGACCACGGCGAAGCCCTTGCCCGCCTCGCCGGCGCGCGCGGCCTCGATCGTCGCGTTGAGGGAGAGAAGGTTGGTCTGTCCCGCGATGTCGGCGATCAGCCCGGCGACGGCGCTGATGCGGTCGGCCGCCGTGACCAGGGCGGTGACGGTCTGCTGCGCCGCATCGGCCTCGGCCTTGGCGCCGGAGGTGGCGCGGCTCGCATCCATCACCTGGCGCGTGATCTCCGCCACGGAGCTCGCCAGCTCCTCGGCCGCGGCGGCGACGGCCTGCACGCTGGATGACGTGGCCTGCGCGTTGGCCACGGCGCCCTCGGTCTGGGCGCTGGTCGTCGAGACGGCCTCGACCACGGCGCGCAGCTGGGCGTCCACCACCTGGCCGAGCTCCGTCCGCCGCATGCGCTCCTGCACCTTGGCGGTGACGTCCATGGCGTATTTGACGATCTTCCAGGGGCGTCCGTCGGGATCGAGGATCGGGTTGTAGGTCGCCTCGATCCAGACCTCCCGTCCGCCCTTGCCGAGGCGCCGGAACTCGCCGGACTGGAACCGTCCGGCGCGCAGCGTTTCCCAGAACACCGCGTAGCCAGGGGCGGCGACGTCCTCGGCCGCGACGAACAGGCGGTGGTGCTTCCCCTGAATCTCCGCGAGCGAGTAGCCCAGGGCGTGGAGGAAATTCTCGTTCGCCGTGATGACCTCGCCCGCGAGGGTGAACTCGATGACGGCCTGGGAGCGGCCGATGGCCGCGACCTGCCCGGCATAGTCCGCGGCGCGCAGCGTCCGCTCGGTGATGTCGGTCGCGATCTTGATGATGCCGGTCACCGCGCCGCTGCGGGAGCGCACAGGGCAATAGGAACCCTGGATCCAGACGTCCCGCCCGCCCTTGGCGATGCGCCGGAACTCGGCCGTCTTGTGCTCGCCGGCGCGAAGCTCGGCCCAGAAGCGGCGGTACTCCTCGGTCTCGGCGCTGCCCGGCGCCAGGAAGAGGCTGTGGTGGCGGCCGCGGATCTCGTCGAGCCGGTAGCCCATGGTGTCGAGGAAAGCCGCGTTCGCGTCCACGATCCGCCCGTCGGGCGTGAACTCGATGATGGCGTGAGCGCCCGCGACGGCCGCAAGCTTCGCCTTGGCCGCCGATTGGAACAGGTCGAGCATGGGGTCCTCCGCCGGCCGCGCCGCGCGCGGCCTTCTTGTCCCAGGCTCAGGGGTCTCGCATCGGCCTGTTGCGCGGAGGTTTCCAGGTGGGCAAGTTCATCGGCGAAAGCTGCCGGACCGATCTTGAATTCGTCCCGGCGCGGGGCACGGGCGCCGGCTCGGAGCGCCCGCGAGCCGCGAACGAGACCGGCCGCCGAGGCCGGGTCGGTCCGCTCCCGCGTGATCCCGTCACGCGGGATCACGCCTCCGCCGCTTCCGGGAGGACGCTTCACCGCCCCGGCGATGCCGCCGTCGCGGATCGTGTTGTTAGCCAGTCCATAGCATTACCTTGTTTAGTCAATAAAAACCGTTACTTGACACTAGAGTTGGCCGTGAAACGCTCAGCTATAGCTTTGCCACGGCTTTCCTGACGGAGCCACAGGTTTTCCTGAGCTGAGTCATAGGGATCAACTGGCATCATGGAGCCGGCACGCGGTCCGGCAGGCTCGGCGAGCAGCGCTGCTCGTCGGATAGTGTGTGGCGACCGTATCGGGACGGTTTCGTCCCGGCGGGCGCCACCTGCTTTCCCAAAGTCAGGGATGAACGATTTGCCCACCGCATCGAGCCGTCAGGGGCGCGAAGGCGCGTCAGACTAACGGCTACAGCCCATCCTGGCAGGCTGTGGCCGATGAGCCGCGCAAATCGCATGCAACCTGTTGCAGCTTATGGTCTCGACGGCCCAAAGCTCGAGAAGTCAGTGCTGAACCAATCATGCACCGGAGTTGCGCTCACTTGCTCGCCGTGGGGCGAGCTCGGCCGCCTGCCGCAAGGCCTCCACAAGCGATCCCTCGTCGGCCACGCCGGTCCCCGCGATGTCGAAGGCCGTGCCGTGGTCCACGGAGGTGCGCACGACGGGCAGGCCCACGGTGATGTTCACCCCGGCTTCCAGGCCCAGCACCTTCACCGGGCCGTGCCCCTGGTCGTGGTACATCGCCACCACCAGGTCGAAGTCGCCCCGCGTGGCCCGGAAGAACAGGGTGTCGGCTGGCAGCGGCCCCTCGACGCGCCAGCCCCGTTCCCGGCAGCGCAGGACGGCGGGGATGATCTTCTCCTCCTCCTCGCCATGGCCGAACAGCCCATTCTCCCCGGCATGCGGGTTGATGCCGCACACGCCGATGCGCGGGTCGGCGATGCCCGACCGCTCCAGCGTCTCGCGACCGCGCGCGACGACGCGCTCCACCAGCCGCGGCTCGATGAGGCGGATCGCGTCGAGCAGCCCCACATGGGTCGTGACGTGAATCACCCGGAGCTTCGGCGCCACCAGCATCATCGACACCTCCGGCGTGCCCGTGAGCTCCGCCAGCAGCTCCGTATGGCCGGGGTAGCGGTGCCCGGCGGCGTGCAGCGCCTCCTTCGAGAGGGGCGCGGTGCAGATCGCCTGGGCCTCTCCGGCCTGCACCAGCCGCGTCGCGCGCTCGATGCACCGATAGGCGACCTCGCCCGACAGCGGCAGCACCCGCCCATAGGGATGGCCGGCGGGCACCAGGCGGAGGTCGAGGCAGTCCACCGCTTCGCGCCGGAACCGCGCTTGCGCGGCTTCGCCGAGCGAAGCCACCCCCAGCCCAGCGCTGACTATCGCGCCCGCCTCCCGCAGCCGCGCCGCGTCCCCGACCACGAGCGGCCGGCAGGCGGCGTGCACGTCGGGGCGGCGCAGCGCCTTCATGATGATCTCGGGGCCCACGCCCGAGGGATCGCCCATGGTGATGGCCACGATGGGCCGGGCGTCGCTGCTCATGGGTGATGCTCCTGGGTCAGTTCGCGCAGCCGGCCGAGGCTGCGGCGGATGGTGCCGGCGTCGCCGAAGGCGCCGGCCTTAGTGACGACCAGCACGCGGCGCGCACCCTCGGCGAGGGCCAGCGGGACGCCGGGCTCCACCTCCTCGACGAGGCGAAGCGACCGCGCCCCGAGTTGGTCCAGCAGGGCGCGCGCCGTGTCGCCGCCCGTGGCGAAGAGCGACCCCATAGGCTCCAGCGCAGGCGCGAGGGCCGCCGCCAGCGAAACCGCGAGCGCGGCGCTATCCGGCTGCGGCCCTTCGCCGAGCCGGACCAGCACGTCCTGCCCCGCGGCAAGGGCGTTGCTCACCTCACGCGCGATCGCGCCGATGCGCGCGTCACGACCCTCCAGCCAGGCGGGCGGCAGGTCCCAGGTGGCCACGCCATCTCGCTCGACCGCGGCCACCGCCGCACGGGAGGAGGCCGCGCGGCTGCCGACCACGACGAGCGCTCCGCCGCGCGGCGGCGAAACGGCAAGGCGCGCAGCCGGGCGTCGCGGCAAGGCGGACGCAATGGCGGCGGCCAGCCCGCCGGAGCCCGCCCACAGCAGGCGCTCGCCTAGCCCAAGCCCGGCATGCGCAAGCGCTTCGAGATCTCCTTGCTCCACGGCGTCGCACACCACCGCGGCGACACCGTCGGCGATGGCCCCCTGCAGCGCCCCGGCGGCGTCGTTGCGCAGGGTGACGAGGCCGACGAGGCGCGCGGCGATGCCGGCGGAAGCCAGCACCGCCGGGACGTCCGCGCTGGGATAGGAGTGGTCGCGTTCCCAGAGAGCGGACTCTTCGAGCGGTGCGCCCGCTAGGCGCACCCTCCCGCCCTCCGTGGTGCGACCCGTTGCAGGAAAGGCCGGCGCGACGACCGCCAATGCGGGTTGTCCCCCCGTCCGCAAAGCGGACAGCATCGCGGCGATCTCCGCCGCCGGCTGGCCCCGCAGCGTGGAGTCCATCTTCTTGAAGAGCGCCGTGCTGGGGCGCCCGTGGGCGCGCAGCAGCGCGGCGTGGCGGTCGGCCGCCTGCCCCGCCGGAAGGGAGCGGCTGCCCGCGTCCAGCGCGACGACCGGCGCCTCGCCCGGGACGGGCGCGAGCCCCCAGGCGACAAGCGTGGGCAGGCCGCGCCGCGCGAAGGCAATGCCGCTGTCGGCCGCCCCCGTGAGGTCGTCGGCCAGGATGAGCCAGCGGTTGGTCACTGCCGGGTTGCGAAAGAGCCGCAGCGAACGCGCGGGGCAGGCAGGGGATCCTCCTTGATCTCGGCCGTGTGGTGTCTTCAGCAGCGTGCCGCCGCGGTGCGTCAACGAGGGGGAATAGTCCTCTGGTTCCATTCGCCGGACCTATCCAGCCTGCAGTCTATCGCCGCGTGAGAGAGGCGGGAAACGCTGTGGCGCGGGCCGCCGCTCGGGAGCTGCCAAACGAACGGCTCAGTAAGGTCGCTTTGCTCCGCCATCTTTGGATGCGGCACACGGAATCGGGCTGTGGTGGACCTGTCTCAACATCGGTCCCCCGCCTTCGCAAGGCGATAGAGCGGGATACGGCGCGCCGTTCGGGCGCCTCGGCGGCGAACGTCTGATTGCGCCACATGAGCCGGCTCCGACGCTTCAGATCTAGCCTGCCGGCCAAAGACAGCGTTCTGGCTCGCAACATGAAGCCCGGTTCAAGCACGTCGCGTCTGCCGTTCGGAAACGTGGAAAATGGGGCCAACGTCGTCCACTCGCGATTGGCGCCACGAAGGCTCGCACCGCAGCGCGCCTAGAGCGAGGCGTAGTGGCTCACGTCCGCCAGCAACGCCCTCAGTGTTCCGTCGCCGTCGGCTGCCGTCGTCTCCGGCAGGGGTACACGCCACGCCGCAAGGCGGGTCTTCGCGTCGTCCTGCACGGTGATGTCCGCGAGCTTCCCAGCCTTCCCTTCCAAGGCCGGGTACAGCAGCACGGCGGACGCCGTCCGATAGACGCGCGCGTAGGCGTAGATCTGCCGAATGTCGTGCTGCGATATATGCTGGGCCTCTTCGGCCTGCTTCCACTTGGTATCGAAGACAACGAGCGGCCTCCCGTCCACTTGCGCCGTCATGTCCGGCACCAGCAGGAAGCGGCCCGCCGTATCGAACGGCCGCGACGGGCCTTGCGCGACGATCCTGAACTCGGGAACGACGCGCCGCATTCTTTGGGCGATGTAGGCCTCGAACAACCTCTCGCTCGAAAACAGCCACGCGGGCCCAGGTGCGCCATCCCCAGAGGCTATCGCACTCCCATCGCCGCGCACAACGAGCCGGAGCGCGGCCAGCGGCCGCTCCAGGTGAGCGTGGCGGCGGTCCAGGGTCAGTCCGGCCAAAGCCGCCGCCACGGTCGGCCGCGACAGCGGCAGGGCCCGGACCGTGTCCATCCGGGCCAGCACCGATCGGCATAAAGCAAGCGTCGGCTGCGATGCCGTGAGCCGTTCGACCCACAGGATGCCGGCCTTCAGCGCCTGGTTTACGATGGTGTCCGCCGTGAAGACGTCCGCGTTGAGCAGATGGGCGTCGACACGCTCCGGCAACCGCGCGAGCTGGGCTCCTATCCGCCAGCGGCCTCGGATGGCGGGTGCGCGCAGGTGTTCCCGACGGTAGGACCGCACTAAGCCAAACCGCATCGCATCGTAGGCCAGCTGGGCCGCGACCCGCAGGTAAGCCTCGATCAGGTGCGGGCACGCCGCGTATTGCCCGAGGTCCCCCTCCACCGACGGCGCCATGCCGGTGGCCGCGAGCATGCGCATCACCGCGGCACGGGCCGCTTGGGGCTTGTCGCCGGCGGTCTTGGGCAGCACCTCCAGGGTGCGGCCACTGGGCAAGGCAATCGCGCCCACATAGCCGCCAAACCTGCAGGTCCAAGCGCCGCCCGCCCGCCGCTCCGCAAAAAATGGAGTCCCGCCCTCGCGGAGGCGCACCAAGTAGTCCAGTTCAGAGACTGTGAGACCACCGGCACCGCCCACCGGGAAATCGGTGTGTTCGCGGCAGGGCAGGACGCCCCCGTTCACGCGCCGCCACCGTCCTCAGCATCGGGAGCGGCGTCTCCACCGGTGATTGCGGCGAAGGTTGCCCCTGTCCAACTCTCCGGATCGCCGATGTCGAAGAGCATCATGTCCTCGCCGAGATGGTCCGCGACGGCTCCGAACACGTCATCCATCTTGGCGACGGTCCGGCGGATCAGGCCCGACGCCGACGGCTTCCGTGGATCCTCGCCGAGAACCAGGCAGGCGCGGCTCCAGTCGTCGTGGAAGTACTCGGCCAACAGGGGCAGCACGCGCTCGGCGAACCGGCGGCGGAGCTCGTCCAGCGTCCGGACGCCGAGGAGCCAGGCGTGGCCGATCTGGTGGTCACGGCCCAGCAGCACGCGAAGCCGGCGATTCATCGCACCCAGCACGTCCGTGAGATCGAGGCCGGCGAGTGCAGGGTCCGCGGCCTTCGCGAAGTCGTCGGCAAGCACCGCATACTCCACGGGCGTCTCGCGAAAAACGAAGCGGCGCCGCAGCGCGACGTCCATCAGCGCTATCGACCTGTCCGCCGTGTTCATGGTGCCCACGATCCAGAGATTGCCGGGCACCCGAAACTCCTTCTTGGAGTATGGGAGCACGACCGGCGCGCCATCCCGCTTGTCCTCCTCGACAAGCGTGATCAGCTCGCCGAAGACGGAGGCGAGGTTCGCACGGTTGATCTCGTCGATGATCAGCAGGAAGGGCTGCTCCGAATTGCTTCCAGCTTCCTCGCAGATCGCGCGGAAGACCCCAGGCACGACCTCGTAGCGGATCGGCTTGCCTTCCTCGCTGACCGGGCGAAGCCCTTCGACGAACTCCTCGTAGGCAAAATTCGGATGGAACGTCACCATGCGCCAGTTCCGGCCGAAGCGCGGGGCGACGGTCTGGAGGGCGTGCCACGTCTTCCCCGTCCCGGGTGGTCCGTAAAGGATCAGGTTCTTCGGCAGGTCGAGCGACGGCGCAGCCGGCGCCACGGACAGGGGCTGCTCGCAGTTGGCTGCTTCGGGCGGCTCTGCGACCTTCGAAACCGGCGGCTTCTGGATGGGCGCCAGCTCGTCTCCCCCCAGCAGGCTCAGCGCCTCGGCGAGCTTCAGGCTTGCTAGCGTGCCGCCGACGAGCGGGTAGAACTTGCCCGCGTTGATGTCAGCGAAGACCGGTGCACGCCAAGCGACGTTGACGAAGTGCCCGAGCTCCGCGTCGTAGCCTGCGCCCTCCGACTTCGTCGCGATGCCCTTGATGCGGATCACGCTCTCCTTGGCGCCCGCATGAAAGAACGACGCCTTCGCGACGATGATGGCGCCTGGTCTCGCGGCCAGCTCCATCATGGCGGAGAGGGCTTGCACCTCGGGCTTCGAGGTACCAAGCGTGGCGATCGTCGCGGTCCGCGCCTTTCGCTCCTCTGCGTTCAGCTTCTCGGCACCAGCAAGCAGCGGTCGCAGCGCGTCGGACCCGCCATAGCCGACCGCGTAGATCCCACGGTCCCGGAAGGTCGGAAGCATGTCCTTGGCGTCGTATGTCGCTCCCCCGAACCACACATCGGGGTGCTGGAACACGCACCACAGAAAGCTCTGCACGTCGATCATGTCCGCCGGCTCAAGCTCGGCGATACCGTCGCGCACGCTTTCGGCGAACCCGCGCAGGTCGGCGTAGCCCGTGGTCGACAGGAGCGCGTCGTCACCCGACGTGGCTTTGGCGCCCAGCGCCGAGCGAGCGCGGTTGAAAAGCTCCGACCTCACGAAAACCTCGCGCTCCGGATAGGCGAGCCAAAGCATCAGCGTCGGGATCGACCGCGAAGCGGCCTTCCTCAACGCCTCGTCGAGACGCGCGTAGAGAGGTGCCACCCGTGCGTTGAAGCCCCCGACGTCCGGAATGGCGTCTTCGCCAGACCCGCTCTGGAGCAGATCGCGGACCGCGACTACCAACAGGCGCGCATCCTCCTCTGCTGTCAGTTTCGCGAGTGGCGCGTGGTAATGGTAAGGTAGCAAATTGCTTGGGCTGTCGGTCAGGGCGCGGTAGAGCTCGTGTGCCTTCGCAACGCAGTTCCCCTCGACAATCGCAGCATTGAGCGAAGCAAGGGTTGCTGCGTTCTGCCACCGGACCGAAATCGCCTTTTTGTAGTTCCGCTCGTCCTCAAGGTACTGCTCCCCGCCGAAGCCATCACCGACCGTCCATCGGAACAGTCTGATCGCACCTCGGAGCCGGACCGGATCCAGCTTGATCTGCCGTGGGTCAAAGCGCGAGTACAGGATTCGGACGAAATCCCAGGGCCCCAAACCCCTGGGCCGGGCGATCGCCTCGTACAGGCGGCGAAGTAGCCTGTTGCGCTGCGCGGAGCCGCTCGGGATTTCAGCTTCCGCGACGCCAAAATCGATCAGGAACCGCTCGAGGTGCTGACGGCTGTTCACGGGCAGAAAGCTGTCTGGAAAGTAGCTGTTCGCCAGCTTGAGGAAGCGGGCCGGCACCCCGCGCGCGTCCAGATCGACGCCGTCCGGATCGCGCGCGGCGGCATCAACGGCCTCCGCGTGCCAACCGGCGACCTCGGCGACGGCTTCGTCGACCGTGAGGTGCCTAAGCTGCGGGGCCAGATACAGCGCGCCGCCCTTCTGGAGGTAGATCAGATGCCGGAGCGCGCTGCCCGGCGAGAACTTGCCTAGCCTTTGCAAACCCCGTTCCAGCCACCAAGACAGGTTGTCCTGATCGCCGCGGCCCATCGCGTACTCGTCGAGCGTCATGGACGCCAGCCGGCCGGGCGGGAACCGCCGACGGAACTCGTCGAGCTTCTCCCGCGCTTCGGCCTCGAACGCAGTGTCGGGCTGCGCGTCCCGAAGGGCCGCCGAGAGCTCGCGCGTTTTCTGGGTGTCGCGGAAGCCGGCCGGCAGCCGCGAAAGGTCGATGCCCAGCTCCGTCGCGTGCAGTCGGCCGGAGTCCTTGGCCGGAGCGAGGATCCCGGCCTGGACGAGCTCGGCAACGGCTTCCTGCGTCCACGTGAGCCACTGCGCGATGCCGCTGTCCCGGGCGGCGTCGAGCTCGATCGCCGACGCGGCGCCAGCGTCGAACCGCTGGCGAATTAGCCGATATGTCTCGTCCTTGCCGAGTTCCGGCCCGTCGATCCGGACGCGATCGAGGATCGTCCGCATCGCAAACCGCTTGAACCGCTGCCCAAGCTCGCTCAAGGCCATGTCATCTCCCTGTACCACCGTCCGTTTGCCAAGATCTCAGTACCGCAAGCCCCCCGTTTGTAGCGGCAGGCGCCGAGGGCGCCCTCAAGCGCGCCGAGGCAGTTGCGCCTCGGCCAGGGCGGAAGGTCATCCGGCCGGTACCGTGCCGGCCGCGGCTGCAAGGCCGCGAATCACTGGGTCGACCGGCAGGCGAGGGTAGGCGTCTGCCCCATCGGCTCGCCAAGGGGCCAAGATCCGCGTTTACCCTGAGCATGCCCGCGCGGCGCAGGCGAGCGAAGCGGTTACGCAGCGTTACGGATGGGGAGGACACAGCGGGGTCCAGTGCCGCTGCAGCCTGTGGGGAACGGACACTGAGGTATGACGGACCAAGGTTCCCGACGGGGCGTGGTGGTCCCGCGGAACGGGTCAGAGACGCTCGGCCTCGCTCTTCTAACCCGCGCAGCGCGAAAAACGCGACACGGTCGACCGGGACCAGCCGCTCGCTCGAAGCGCAAATCGCGATCAGGCCGCAAGCATCACCGATGCGACGCAATCCAGTCATCGAGCACGCGTTTCCAGCGCCGATATGTCCGACCACGAGGCATGCTCAAGATGGCTGAGCGCGTTGCGCATTCCGCGCAGCGCCTCCAACCGGTTCAACAAAGGCGAATGAAGCGGTTCTCCCGCCTGACGAAGCTGCTTGCAGAGGTGCTTCAACTCCAGAAATTCGGCCGCGCGGACGCGCTTCGACGGCTGCCCATCCGCCTCCGGCAAGTCATAGGGGATCCGCCAACGGCCAAGGTTGCTGCGAACGATCTCCAGCCGCTCGCGTTCAATCTCCGCAAGAAGCACGGCGTGGTGCACGCGCCACAGATCGAATTCGGCAAGAACCGGCTCCACATCGATCTCGCGTGCGTGAGCTGCGAAGGCCGCGGGATCGCAGAGCGCTGCGTCTGGGGCGGACATCCAGTGCTCGAGCGCGCGGAGCGCGTCAGGGCTGGGCAGCACTGCGCTTGCCATGTTCACGGCAAGTTCTAGCCGAAGCCTCTGGCGGATGCCTCGGTTCTCCGCGCTGGCCGCCGCGTACCGCGCAGCCACCTCAAGGTCCAAGCGGCCGAGCGGCTCGGCACGCAGCCAAGCGACACCGAGCCCGGCAAGCTCCGCCACCCCAGCCGGCAGCGGGACGGCAAGCAATGCGCGTTTATGCGGTGGGTCGTGCCGCATCTCTTCGCCCACCGTGCGGACGGCCATGCCCCAAGCCTCGGCACGGTCTCGCGTGACGCCGTCGACCCACCAGACGCCGTGAGGTCGCTGCGCATCCAGGTGCTGGAGCCCGATCTCTCGCCGCAGAAGCGCAGTAGGCTCGAGCTCGGCGTCATCATAGAGGACACGGAGCCTGACCTGCCGAGCCGAAAGCGAGTCTTCGACCGCACGGCGGAAGCCTGGGGGCTTATCCCCGGCGAGTACGCACTGCCGACCATCGATCAATTCCGCCACGACGCACGCGACCAGATTAGCGGGTCCCGGCAGCGACCAGACGTCGATCACGCTGCGTCGGCCGGAACCGGGGTGGCAAGACCGAGACGCGGCTCTCTCGCCAGTACAAAGCCGTGCGGCCCGCGCGTTACGAGTCCCGTCAGCTCCGCCCAGGCTAGGGTCTGGGCGACCTCCATCTCGTCTAGGCCGGAATAGGCTGAGACAACGGCCGCATCCACGATCTCGTCGTCTAGCCGTCCGGCCTCGCAATCAGCGAGCGCGGTCAGCGTCGGTACGACGCCGGGCAAGGTCCGCAGGTCCGCCAGCGGATCACCATCGGGTCCGGACGCCATCAGGCGCTCGGCGAGGTCCTTGGGCGCCGCCGTCCGCTCTGCGGCAGGCAGCCGTTCGAGGCGCTGGATTAGGTGGTCCCAGCCACCCGTCGCGCTCAGGATGGTGCCGCCGGGCAGGCCCATCGCATTCCCATCGGCCCAGAGGCTGACGTCGTCCGCACTCCAAGCGCCAGCGGTGAGCTCGACCACACGATGCGTCGGGCCACCTTCCTCAAGCACCGCGGCACGACGCGGGTCCGCAACCCAGTGCCAAGCGCGCGCTGCATCCGCAACGAACAGGATTCGCAGAGATGGTGCGTCCTTCGCCGCACTCCGTACACGACTCAGGGCCTCCTCCACCCAAGCCGCATCCCAGGGCGCAGCCGGTGGGACCACATGCAGCACGGTGGTCGCGGCTTGCCGGCTGAGGAGCGCGCGTCGGAAGCGCTCCAAGTCGAATGGCCCGCCCAGCACCCGGCCCGCCACCTTCAGACCGTGGCGGTCGCGCGCGAAGCTGCAGGCGGAGTCGACGGCAAGGCGCCAGTTTTCGATCCCGGACAGGGCCGTGCCGGCTAGGATCGCTACGCCGCTGCCCGGCGTCAGCAAATGGCCCTCCTGACGCGCTGTGAGCAGGCTCGGCCTGCCGCCGATCATTCTCCGCATCTCAAGCGGATCGCTGGATGATGGCGCCGGGCGTCCGGCGAAGCCGTCCAGCTGCCGCCGGATCTCGCCCAGGCTGCCGATGAGGTGAGCAAGGTTTGCGCTGCGCAAGGCATAGTGGGTGCCATCCACTGCCCGCAGCAAACCAAGGCCGACCATCTCGTCGAGCAGCGCCTCAAAGGCATCGTCGGCGAAGGATGGAGGGAAACCCGCGGGCCACGCGTCGGCGGCGAAGCTGCGCAGCATGCCTCGGTCCATTCCGCTGGCCAGCAGCTCAGGCTCGTCCATACTGAAATTGGCAACCAAAAGCGTAAGGAGGTTGTATCGGGGGTCGAGTTCCAGAGTTATGCGGAAGCGCTCGAAGGCCGCCGTGCGCACCTCGGGAGTTTCGAGTACGCGTTCAACATCCTCCATACGGACGGTCCAGGGCGGTCCGCTGCCACCGCTCTGCTGGCGGAGGGAGCGCAGCAGACGCTGGCAGACCACCTGGATCAAGCTGGGATAGTAGTTCGCAAAGGCCAGGATGCGAGAGACGACGGCCTCGTCGAGCCGATACCCAAGGGCCGCAAACGGCCAGCGCACCAAGCCCTCGGCCTGCCTTCGCTCTGAACCGCCCCGGGTTTGTCGAAGGCCCCAGACCTTGAGAGGATGGAGCTATGACGACGAAGGGCAAGACGGCGGC
>JAIEOO010000249.1 GCA_019750475.1 Acetobacteraceae bacterium
GGCCCGCCGGCCTGGGCCATGTCCGGCCTCCCGCCGCCGCCCTTGCCGCCCACCGCCGCCGCGGCCGCGCGCACCAGCGCCACCGCGTCCGCCCGGCCCTTCGCCGCCTCGCCCACCCCCACCACGATCGAGGCCTTGCCGCCCTCGGTCGAGACCAGCGCCGCCACATCGGCGCCGGACTTCAGGATGGCCTCGGCCAGCCCCTTCAGGTCGCGCGCCGGCACCTCGCCCAGGTCGCGCAGCGCCAGCTTCAGCCCCGCGACCTCCTCCATCTCGGCGCCCGCCCCGCCGGTGGCGAGCTTCTTCCGGGTTTCCGCCAGATCGCGCTCGAGCTTGCGGCGCTCCTCGAGCAGGGCGGCGACGCGGCCCGGCAGCTCCGCCGCGCTGACCTTCAGCGCCGCGGCCGACTCGCGCAGCAGCCGCGCCTCCTCCTCGATGACCGCGAGCGCCGCCGCCCCCGTCACCGCCTCCACGCGGCGCACGCCAGCCGAGACCGCGCCCTCCGACAGGATGCGGAACAGGCCGATATCGCCCGTGCGCCGGACATGCGTGCCGCCGCACAGCTCGATGGAGTAGTTGCCCTTGCGCTCCACCGCCGCCTCGTCGCGGCCCATGGCGACGACGCGCACTTCCTCGCCATACTTCTCGCCGAACAGGGCCATGGCGCCCTCGGCGACGGCGGCATCCGGCGTCATCAGCCGCGTCGTCACCTCGGCATTCTCGCGGATGCGCGCATTCACCTCGGCCTCGACCACCGCGAGGTCCTCGGGCGACATGGGCGTCGGCTGGCTGACGTCGAAGCGCAGCCGGTCGGGCGCCACCAGGCTGCCCTTCTGCGCGACATGCGTGCCGAGCCGGCGCCGCAGCGCCTCGTGCAGCAGGTGCGTCGCCGAGTGATGGGCGCGGATGGCGGAGCGGCGGGTGTGGTCCACCTCCGCCACCACGGCCTGGCCCACCGCCACGTCCCCCCGCTCGACCACGCCGAGATGCACGAAGAGGTCGCCGAGCTTCTTTTGCGTGTCGCGCACGCGGATCAGCGCATCCCCCACGCGGATCACGCCGGCATCGCCCTGCTGGCCGCCGCTCTCCCCGTAGAAGGGCGTCTGGTTCAGGATGACGGCGACCTCGCGGCCCTGCGCCGCCGAAGTGATGGAAGCGCCCTCCGCGACCAGCGCCGCGATCGTCCCCTCGGCGCTCTCGGTGGAATAGCCGAGGAACTCGGTCGCGCCGACCTTCTCCTTCAGGTCGAACCACAGCGTCTCGGTCGCGGCCTCGCCGCTGCCGGCCCAGGCGGCGCGGGCGCGCTTCTTCTGCTCGGCCATGGCGGCCTCGAAGCCCGCCACGTCCACGGCGCGGCCCTCGGCGCGCAGCGCGTCCTGCGTCAGGTCCAGCGGGAAGCCGTAGGTGTCGTAGAGGCGGAACGCGACGTCGCCGGGCAGCGCCTCGCTCGACCCGAGCTTCGCCTTCTCGGCCTCCAGCAGGTGCAGCCCGCGCTCCAGCAGGGAGCGGAAGCGCGTCTCCTCGAGCTTCAGCGTCTCGGTGATCAGCGCGGCCGCGCGCGACAGCTCCGGATAGGCGGCGGCCATCTGCCGCTCCAGCACGGGGAAGAGGCGGTGCAGCAGCGGCTCCCGCGCGCCCATCATGTGGGCGTGGCGCATGGCGCGGCGCAGGATGCGGCGCAGCACGTAGCCGCGCCCCTCATTCGAGGGCAGCACGCCATCCGCCACCAGGAAGGACCCGGCGCGCAGATGGTCCGCCACCACGCGGTGGCTCGCCTTGAAGGCGCCGTCGGGCTCCTGCCCGGTCAGCTGCGCGCTCTCCAGGATGATCGCGCGGAAGGTGTCGGTGTCGTAGTTGTCGTGCTTGCCCTGCAGGATCGCGGCGAAGCGCTCCAGCCCCATGCCGGTGTCGATCGAGGGCCGGGGCAGCGGGTTCCGCGTGCCCTTGGGCTCCTCCAGGAACTGCATGAAGACGAGGTTCCAGATCTCGATGAAGCGGTCGCCATCCGCATCCTCGGATCCCGGCGGGCCGCCCGGAATCGTGTCCCCGTGGTCGTAGAAGATCTCGGAGCACGGGCCGCAGGGCCCGGTGTCGCCCATCCGCCAGAAATTGTCGTCGGTCGGGATGCGGATGATCCGGCTGTCCGGCAGGCCCGCGATCTTGCGCCAGAAGCCTGCCGCCTCCTCGTCCTCGGAATAGACCGTGACCATCAGCTTGTCCTTCGGCAGCGCGAAGTCCTTCGTGATCAGCTCCCACGCGTGGCCGATCGCGCGCTCCTTGAAGTAGTCGCCGAAGGAGAAATTCCCGAGCATCTCGAAGAAGGTGTGATGCCGGGCGGTGTAGCCGACATTGTCCAGGTCATTGTGCTTGCCGCCCGCGCGCACGCATTTCTGCGCCGTCGTCGCCGTGCTGTAGGGCCGCTTCTCCTGCGCGGTGAACACGTTCTTGAACTGCACCATGCCCGAATTGGCGAACATCAGCGTCGGGTCGTTGCGCGGCACCAGCGGAGAGCTGTCCACGATCGTGTGACCGTTCCGCGCGAAATACCCGAGGAAGGTGGCACGGATGTCGTTGCTGCTGCTCATGGGAAAACCGGCCTGGACAAGGAATTGCGTGACCGCTCCGTTACCCGCGCCACGCCCGGCCGTCGAGTGCGGCGCGTGCGGGGGCTTTGCCCCCTGCACCCCCGCCAGGGGCCTGCGGGGCCCCCGGACCCCGGCGGAGAACGCGTGATGGGTGTCGAGGGAGGGGCCTGCGCGAGCGCCGGGCCCGACGCCCCTCCCTCGACACCCATCAGTCCCGGCAGGGGTCTGGGGAGCCCGTGGCTCCCCAACGGGAGCGCGGGGGCAGAGCCCCCGCGAGCCGCGCTCCCTACCCTGGCGCCGAGCCCTGGCCGGGCCCGAGCGGGCGCGTCATCAGCACGGTGTCCACCCAGCCTTCGTGTTTCCAGCCCGTGCCGGGCAGGGTTCCGGCGTGGGTGAAGCCGAGGGCGCTGTGGAGGCGGATGGAGGGCGTGTTGTTGCTGTCGCCGATGACCGCGACCATCAGCCGGAACCCCCGTGTCTCGCAGGCGGGGATGAGGTGGCCGAGGAGGGCGCGGCCGGTGCCGCCGCGGTGGGCGTCGGGGGCGACGTAAACGCTGTCTTCGACGGTGAAGCGGTAGGCCGGCCGGGTGCGGAAGGCACTGGCATAGGCGTAGCCCAGGATGCGGCCGGCGTTCTCGGCCACGAGGTAAGGGTAGCCGCGGCTGATGATGGCTTCGTGGCGCAGCCTCATCTCGCGTTCGTCGGGCGGATCGAGTTCGAAGCTGGCGCGGCCGTGCCGGACCCAATGGGCGTAGATCGCCGTGATGGCGGGGATGTCCTCGGCTCGCGCGTCGCGGATCGGCATGGCGGCGGAGGATGCATGGCTCGGCCGTGGCGTCCATCCGGATGGCCGGGTCCCGAGGGGCGTCGCCCCCCCCCCCCGCCCCCGCGACGCCCATCCGTCCCGGCGGGGGGGCCGGGGCTGCCCCAAGGGGGCGCGGGGGCATCGCCCCGGCTTCCGGCCGCGCCGCTTTGGGCGATACTGGCCCCACGCCAGAGCCCGCAGGGCCAACGAGGAAGCGACATGGAGACGATGACGGAAGCGACGCCCCCCATCCTGACGATCGAGGGGCGCCGCGCGACCATCCGCCTCAACCGCCCGAAGCAGCACAACCGGATCGAGCCCGCGGACCTCGCCGCGCTGATCGCGCACATGAAGGCGATCGAGGCCGAACCCGATCTGCGCGTCGTCGTGATCACCGGCACGGGAAAGTCGTTTTCGGCCGGCTATCACCTGGGCGATCTCGGCAACGGGGGCGAGGTCGCCGATGCCGGCGAGAAGCCGTCCTTCGAGGCGATGGTGGATGCGGTCGAGAATTGCCGCCTGCCGGTGATCTGCGCCCTCAATGGCGGCGTCTACGGCGGCTCGACCGACCTGGCGCTCGCCTGCGACTTCCGCATCGGCGTGATGGGGATGGAGATGTTCATGCCGGCGGCGCGGCTCGGCATCGCGTATTATCCCTCGGGCATGGTGCGCTATGTCTCGCGGCTCGGGCTCAACGCCGCGAAGCGCCTGTTCCTGACGGCCGAGACGCTCGGCGCGGAGGAGCTGCTCTCCATCGGCTACCTGACCGAGCTCGTTCCCAAGGACGAGCTGGCGGCGGCGACGGATGCGCTGGCCGAGCGCCTGTCCGCGATGGCGCCGCTCGCGGTGCAAGGGATGAAGCGCAGCCTCAACGAGATCGCCCATGGCCGTTTCGACGTGGAGGGGGCGCTGACGCGCGCCGCCGCGACGCAGGCGAGCGAGGATCTGAGGGAAGGGCTCGCGGCGTTCCGGGAGAAGCGCCCGCCGGTGTTCCAGGGGCGCTGAACCATGGGCGCCGCGCCGCAGCGGGTCCTGCTGCTCGGCGCGTCGGGCCTGGTCGGAGAGGCGATCCTGGCGCGGCTACTGCGTGCGGGCCATGAGGTGAGGGCCGTGGCGCGCGACGTGGGCGCGCCGGAGCGCCGCTGGCCGGAGGTGCGGTGGCTGTCCTGCGACATCGCGCGCCTGACCACGCCGGAGCGGTGGAGTTCGCTCCTGGAGGGCGTGGATACGGTGGTGAACGCGGCGGGCGCGTTGCAGGACGGCGCGCGGGATGATGTCGCCTCCGTCCAGCGCGACGCGCCCCTGGCGCTGTTCGCGGCCTGCGCGGCGGGCGGCGTCAGGCGCATCGTCCAGATTTCGGCCGCCGGCGCCGCGCCGGACGCGCCGACCGCCTTCATGCGGACCAAGGCGGCGGCCGACGCCGGGCTGCGCGCATCGCCGCTCGAATGGTTCGTGCTGCGGCCGGGGCTCGTGCTCGCGCCGCAGGCCTATGGCGGGACGGCCCTGCTGCGCGGGCTGGCCGCCGTGCCGCTCGCGGTCCCGATCGTCGCGGGGCTCGGGCGCATCCGGACGGTTCACGTCGAGGATGTGGCAGACGCGGTGCGGCTCTGCATCGAAGGTGCCGTGCCATCCCGCGTGGCCTATGACCTGGTCGAGGCGGAGGCGCACGACGTCGCCGACATCCTCCTGGCGCTGCGGGCCTGGCAGGGCTGGCCGCCCGCCCGGCGCCTGCACCTGCCGGCCTGGACCGCCATGCCCCTGGTCGCGGCGGCCGACCTCGCCGGCCGGCTCGGCTGGCGCAGCCCGCTGCGGCGGACCGGCTGGGCCGAGGCCCGACGCGGCGTCGCCGGCGATCCTTCGGCCTGGCACCGCGCCGCGGGCTGGACGCCGCGCCCCCTCGCGCAGTCGCTGCGGGATCTTCCCGCCACGATCCAGGAGCGCTGGTTCTCGCGGATCTGGCCGCTGAAGCCCCTGCTCATCCTCGGTCTCGCGCTGTTCTGGGTGGCCTCGGGTCTGGTCGGGCTGTGGCGCTTTCCCGCCGCCATGGCCGTCCTGACGGAGCGCGGCATCGGCCACGGCTTCGCGGCGCTGGCCGTTGCGGGCGGGGCCGCGGCGGACATCGGGCTCGGCGCGCTGGTCCTGCTTCGCCGTCGGGCACGGGTCGCGCTGCTCGGGATGCTCGGGCTGTCGGGCGCCTATCTGGTCGGGGCCAGCCTCGTCGCGCCCGATCTCTGGGCCGATCCGCTCGGACCGCTCGTGAAGGTGCTGCCGGCGATGCTGGCGGCGCTGCTCGCACTCGCGATCCTGGAGGAGCGGTGAACGACCCTGACCTCCTCCTCGCGCTCCGCTGGCTGCATGTCATCGGCGCGGCGGTCCTGCTCGGCACCGGGGCGGGCATCGCCTTCTTCATGCTGATGGCGCATCGCAGCCGGGATGCGCGGATGATCGCCCATGTGGCGGGCACGGTGGTGGTCGCCGACGCGGTGTTCACGGCGACGGCCGTGGTGGCGCAGCCCGTCACCGGCGCGCTGTTGGCCTGGGGCCTGGGCTGGTCCCTGGCGGAGGGGTGGATCCTGCTCTCCCTCGGCCTCTACGTCGTCACCGGGCTGTTCTGGCTGCCGGTGGTGTGGATCCAGCTGCGCCTGCGCGACCTGGCGCGGGGTGCGGCCGCGGCGGGGGCGCCGCTGCCGCCCGAATACCATCGCCTGTTCCGGATCTGGTTCCTCTGCGGCTTCCCGGCCTTCTTCGCCGTGCTCGCGATCATCTGGCTGATGCTGGCCCGGCCCGCGCTCTGAGCGTCGCCTGTCAGCCGAACACCGCGCGCAGCGCGTCGAAGCTGCGCGCCGCGTCCGCGGCATCGTTGTAGCCGTGGAAGCTCACGCGGATGCGGCCGCGCCCGCCCCAGGCCCAGACGCCGCGCTCGGCCATGGCGGCGACCGCCGCCCTGCTGTCGGGATGCGGCAGGCAGATGCTCGCGCCGACCTGTGCCGGCGTCAGCAGCGGCAGCCCCGCCTCGGCGCAGCGCGCGCGGAGCCAGCCGGCGAGCGCCGTCACATGCGCTGCCACCGCGCCGCGGGGGAAGAGCTCGAAATGGTCGAGCGCCGCGTGCAGCGCATAGACACCGGCATGGTTCGGGTTGCCGCGGTTGAAGCGCATGCCGCCCTCGACCAGCGGCCGCGTGCCGTCGTCGGGCCGCCATTCCGTGCCCAGCGAATGCCAGCCGGCGCTGCGCGGCGCCCAGCCGGGCTGTCGGCCGCGGTTCCAATGCGCCGCGCAGGTGCCGGTGATGCCGAGCATCCACTTGTAGCTGTTGGCGAAGCCGAAATCCTGAAGGCCGGCGTCCAGCGGCATCCACCCCGCGGCCTGGGTGTGGTCGAGCACGAGCGCCGCCCCCACCCGGTCGGCCACCGCGCGCAGCGCGGGGATGTCGGCGCGCTCGCCCGAGAGGAAGCTCACGCTGCTCGCGGCGAGGATGCGGGTGCGGCCATCCACCGCGCCGGCGATGCCGTCGAGGCCCGGCGCGGCGCGCAGCTCGACCCCCGGGATCCGGGCGAAGGGCGCGGCGAGGGAGGGGTATTCGTGCCCGGCGACGACGACGTTGTCCCCCTCCCGCCAGTCCCAGCTCTCGGCCAGCATGGCGACGCCCTCGGCCACCGAGGCGCAAAGGCCCATCTCGCCCGGCGCGGCGCCCCAGAAGGCGTCGAGCCGGGGCAGCAGCCGGTGCACCTCCGCCTCCTGCCGGACGTCGCCCGCGACACCGCCGGCCTTGTCCATGAGGCTGCGCCCCATGGCGGGCAGCGTGGTCCGCAGCGGCGCGGATTTGCCGCCGGCGCAGACATGCGCGATGCCCGGTTCGATCAGGAAAGCGGCAGGATCGAAGAGCGGGGCCCCCGGCGGTGCTGCAATCGTCATGGCCGCGACTATGGGGCGGGCCCGGCCGGGGGGCTATAACCCTCCCCGATGAGCATCCACGTCGCCCTCACCCACCGCACCACCTACCGCTACGAGCGGCCGGTGAGCTTGGGGCCGCAGGTCATCCGCCTGCGTCCGGCCCCGCATGCGCGGACGCCCATCCTGGCCTACTCCCTCAAGGTGGAACCCCAACCGCACTTCCTGAACTGGCAGCAGGACCCGCAGGGGAATTTCCAGGCCCGGGTCGTCTTCCCCGGGCGCGTGACGCATTTCGACGTCACGGTGGACCTCGTCGCCGACATGGCGACGATCAACCCCTTCGATTTCTTCCTCGAGCCCGAGGCCGAGACCTGGCCGTTCGAGTACGACCACGTGCTCGACCAGGAGCTCGCGCCCTTCCGCAAGCTGGAGCCGGCGGGCCCGCGCCTGCGCGCGCTGCTCGACGCCTGGCCCCGGGAGGAGCAGGCGACGGTCCCCATGCTGGTGAAGCTCAACAGCGAGATCCAGAGCCGCATCTCCTACATCGTGCGGATGGAGCCCGGCGTGTGGGAGCCGGAGCGGACGCTGGAGGAGGGCCGCGGCTCCTGCCGGGATTCCGCCTGGCTGCTGGTGCAGGCGCTTCGCCACCTGGGCTTCGCCGCGCGCTTCTGCTCGGGCTACCTCATCCAGCTCGTCGCCGACCAGAAGCCGGTCGAGGGGCCGGAGGGCCCGGCGGCCGACTTCACCGACCTGCACGCCTGGGCCGAGGTCTACCTGCCCGGCGCCGGCTGGGTCGGGCTCGACGCGACATCGGGCCTGTTCGCCGGGGAAGGCCACATCCCGCTCGCCGCGACGCCCGAGCCGCAATCGGCCGCGCCCATCACCGGCCTGGTCGAGCAGGCGGAGGTGGCGTTCGGCTTCGAGATGGCGGTGACGCGCATCAAGGAGACGCCGCGCGTCACCAGGCCCTACGCGCCCGAGCAGTGGGAGGCGATCCAGGCCGCCGGCCAGGCGGTGGACCGCCAGCTCCGCGCGCTGCGGATCGGGCTGACCATGGGCGGGGAGCCCACCTTCGTCGCCGCGTCCGACCGCGACGCGCCGGAGTGGAACACCGACGCCCTCGGCCCCACCAAGCGCGCCTATGCCGGGCGGCTGCTGCGGCGGCTGATCCCGCTCTGGTCGCAGGGCGCCGTCATCCACACCGGCATGGGCAAGCAGTATCCGGGCGAGCCCCTGCCCCGCTTCGCGCTCTCCGCCCATTGGCGCGCCGATGGCGAGCCCGTCTGGCGCGACATGTCGCTGCTCGCCTCCGACGACGACGCGGACGACGCGACGCCCGCCGATGCCGCGCGCTTCGCCGCCCTCCTGGCCGAGCGGCTGCAGGTGGACCCGGCGCTCGTGCGCCCGGGGCACGAGGACATCCACTACCATCTGTGGCGGGAGAAGCGGCTGCCCGCCAATGTCGTGGCCGAGCGCAACCGCCTCGCCGACCCGCTGGAGCGGGCGCGGATGGCGCGGCTCTTCGCCGGCAACCTCGCCGACCCCGTGGGCAGCGTGCTGCCGCTGCGGCGCGTGGTGATGGACGGGACGCGGCGCTGGCAGTCGGGGCGGTGGTTCTTCCGCGACGACGCGATGTTCCTGATCCCCGGGGACAGCCCGATGGGGCTGCGCCTGCCGCTGCAATCCCTCCCCTGGCTCGACCCCGCGACGCTGGCGGCCGAGGCGGACCGGGAGGCCGATCCCTTCGCGCCGCGCGCGCCCTTGCCCGACGGCGCGCAGCTGGCGCTCCGGCGCGGCCCCGCCGCTCCGCGCGCGCCCGTTCGGCCGGATCAGGGCTTCGGCCTGCACGAGGGCATCGAGGGCTTCCGCCCGGTGCCGCAGCCCGACGCCATCGTCGGCGCGACCGACCCCGCCCTCGTGCGCACCGCCCTCTGCGTCGAGCCGCGCGACGGCAAGCTGCACGTCTTCCTGCCGCCGCTCTTCGCCGCCGAGGACTGGCTGGACCTGATCGCCGCCATCGAGGGCACGGCGGCCGAGACCGGGCGCAGGATCGTCATCGAGGGCTACCTGCCGCCCGCCGACGACCGCATCCCGCATTTCTCCGTGACGCCCGACCCCGGCGTGATCGAGGTGAACATCCACCCGGCCCACAGCTGGGACGAGATGGTGGGCCGCACCACCCAGCTCTACGAGGAGGCGCGCCAGGTCGGGCTGGCCGCGGAGAAGTTCATGCTCGACGGCCGCCATGTCGGCACCGGCGGCGGCAACCACGTGGTCATGGGGGCGTCCCGGGCGGAGGACAGCCCCTTCCTCCAGCGGCCGGACCTGCTGCGCTCGCTCGTCGGCTTCTGGCACAACCACCCCTCGCTCAGCTTCCTGTTCAGCGGCCTCTTCATCGGGCCCACCTCGCAGCATCCGCGGGTGGACGAGGCGCGCATGGACGCGCTGCGCGAGCTCGAGATCGCCTTCGGGGAACTGGACCGCCAGGCGGCGCACGGCCCCGTGCCGCCCTGGCTGACCGACCGGCTGTTCCGCAACATCCTCGCGGACATGACGGGCAACACGCACCGCACCGAGTTCTGCATCGACAAGATGTACGACCCGGGCAGCGCCTCGGGCCGCCGCGGCCTGGTCGAGTTCCGCGCCTTCGAGATGCCCCCGCATGCCGAGATGTCGGCCGCGCAGATGCTGCTGATGCGCGCGGCCATCGCCGCCTTCTGGCAGGCGCCCTACCGCCGCGGCCTGGTCCGCTGGGGCACGGCCCTGCACGACCGCTTCCTGCTGCCGCACTACAACCGCGCCGATTTCGAGGGCGCCATCGAGGAGCTGCGCATGCTGGGCGCGCCGCTCGACGCCGCCTGGTTCGAGCCGCATCACGAGTTCCGCTTCCCCCGGATCGGCGAGGTCGAGGCCGGGGGCACGCGGCTCGAACTGCGGCACGCGCTCGAGCCCTGGCACGTGCTGGGCGAGGAGAGCGCCGCCGGCGGCACCGCGCGCTACGTGGACAGCAGCGCGGAGCGCGTGCAGGCCCGCGTCTCCAACTGGGCGCCGGAGCGCCACATGCTGGCGTGCAACGGCCGCGCCGTGCCCTTGCAGCCCACCGGCCGCGTGGGCGAGTACGTCGCCGGCATCCGCTTCAAGGCGTGGGATCCGCCCTCGGCCCTGCATCCGACCGTCCGCGCCCAGTCGCCGCTGACCCTCTCGGTCCATGACCGCTGGAGCGGCCGTTCGCTCGGCGGGCTGACGCATCACGTGGCGCATCCCGGCGGGCGCAACTACGCGACCTTCCCGGTCAACGCGAACGAGGCGGAGGCGCGGCGCCGCGCCCGCTTCATGCCCTTCGGCCACCCGCCCGGCCCCCTGCCGGAGCCCCAGGGCCGCATCAGCCACGAGCACCCCTGCACCCTCGACCTGCGCGCCCATGCCTGACGGTCTGCTGGCCGGCGGCCTGGACGAGATGGTGTCCGGGGACGGGCGCATCCGGCCGCACTGGCGCGGGCTGATGGGGCTGATCGGCAGCCTCGGCCGCCCGGCCCTGGTCGAGCGGGCCGAGCGGCTCTCACGCGCCCAGGCCGAGGAAGGCCCCGCCTCCCTCCTGCCCGGCGCGGTGCCGACCGGCTGGCGGCTCGACCCGCTGCCCCTCGCCCTCGCACCCGCCGAGTTCGAGGCGCTGGCCGCCGGGATCGCGCAGCGCGCCGGGCTGCTCGAGACGCTTCTCGCCGATCTCTACGGGCCGCAGCAGGTGCTGGCGGACGGGCTCCTGCCGCCCGATCTCGTCTATGGCGGCGGGGCCTTCCTGCGCGCCGCGCGGCGCGCCAACGGGCCGCCCCGCCGGCCCTTCCTGCATCTCTACGCCGCGGACCTGGTGCGCGACGCCGCGGGACGCTGGGCCGTGCTGCAGGACCGCACCACCCTCGCCACCGGCCTCGGCCAGGTGCGGGAGAACCGCCGGCTGCTGACCGCCGCCCTGCCGGAGGCGTTCCGCGCCGCGCCGCCGCGCCACGTCACGCCCTTCTTCGACCTCTGGCAGCAGGCGCTCGGGCGGCTCGCGCCGCGGGGCCGGCCCGACCCCGCCGTCGCCCTGCTCTCCGGCGGCACGCGGGATCCGCACTGGTTCGAGCATGTGGTCCTCTCGCGGGAGCTGGGCTGCGCCCTGGTCGAACCGGGCGACCTCACCGTCCGCGGCGGCGCGCTGTGGCTCAAGACGCTGGGCGGGCTGCAATCCATCGAGGTGCTGCTCTCCCGGCTGCCCTCCGGCGCGCTCGACCCGCTCGACCAGCCCGAGGCCGATGCGGCGACCGGGATTCCCGGGCTGTTCGACGCCGCCCGGCACGGCGCGCTGACCATCGTCAACGCGCCCGGCGCGGCGCTCGCGGAGGCCCCGGCCCTCTCGGCCCACCTCCACAGCCTCGCGCCGCGCCTGATCGGGGAGGCGCTCGCCCTGCCCTCCCTGCCGACCTGGCATCTTCGCCGCGGGGAGGAACTGCCCCGGCTGCCCGAGGGCCACGCCGCCTGGCTGCGCCGCCCGGCGAGCGACGGCACGCATCGGGGCGAGCTTCAGGGCACGCTCCCCTGGGACGGCGCCGGCCTCGCCGCCACGGCCCTGCCCCCGCTGCCCGCCGCGCCCAGCCTCGGCGCCGGCGGCTTCGCGCCGCAGGGCATCGTGCTGCGCCTCTTCGCCGTCTCGGACGGGCATCGCTGGGAGGTGCTGCCCGGCGGCCTCTCCCGGGTGATGGAGCCCGGCGCGCCGCTGGTCGGCCGGCTTCCGGCCGGCGGGCGCTGCAAGGATGTCTGGGTGGGCGACGACGATTCCTCGCCCCGGCTCGGGCCGGCGGCCCAGGCCGGCCCACCCCTGCCGATCCGGCGGACGGGCGGCGCCATCCCCTCGCGCGTCGCCGACAACGTGTTCTGGCTCGGCCGCTACGTCGAGCGGCTCGACCGCGCGGCGCGGCTCATGCGCGCGACCATCGCGCGGATGCGGCGGGGCAGCCCGTCCCCGCTCGAACTGGCGGAGCTCGCCACCCTCGCCGTGGCGCTCGCGGAGGCGGGGCTGATCCCGGCCGAGGCGCACCCCTCGGGCGGCACGCTCGGCCCGCTGGCGGAGGGCTTGCGGCGCGAGGCGGTGCCCGCCGTCCGGGGCCTGCACGAGCGGATCGCGCAGCTCACCGACAGCGTCCGGGACCGGCTGACGGCCGACATGCACGCGACCTTCACCCAGTCGCTCCGCCTCGCCGAGGGCGGGCTCGGCGCGCAGGGCGAGGACCTCGCCGAGATCGCGCGCGCCCTCGTCCCGTCGCTGCGGCTGGCGACGGCGGTCGCGGGCGTCGCCGCCGAGAACATGGTGCAGTCGGGCGCCCGCCTCTTCCTGGAACTCGGGCGGCGCATCGAGCGCGCCCAGGCGGTCGCGGCGGAGGTCGCCGCCGCGCTGGACGTCCCGCCCCCCCGCATCGAGGGCGGGCTGCGGCTCACGCTCGAGCTCTGCGACAGCGTCATCACCTATCGCAGCCGCTATCTCTCGGTCCTGCAGCCCGCGCCGGCGCTCGACCTGGTGCTGGCGGACCCCTCCAACCCGCGCGGCCTCGCCTTCCAGCTCACCGCCATCGAGCGCGCCCTGCGCGAGGTCGCCGGCGAGGAGGACACCGACCTGGCGGAGGAGGCAGCGGCGCTGCTGGCGCAGGTCGAAGGGCTGCCGGCGCGACTGCTCGCCGCGCCGGACCAGGCGCGGGAGGCGGCTTCGCTGCCGCCGCTGCTGCGCGGGATCGCCCAGGGCATCCGCGCCCTGTCCGACCGTGTCACGCGGCGGCACTTCGCGTTGCTGCCGCCGGCGCGCGCGGTGGGGGTGGATGTGGCGGAGCTTGCCGTCGCGCCGTGACGGCGGCGGCGTGCCGGCGCCCCAGGCGCGGCTCCTGCGGCGGCCGGTTTGCAGGCCCGGGGAACCGGGCTAGACCGGGCGCGAGATCGGGCATCCCGCCAGGGCTCGCATCCGGCCGCGACGGCCCGGCCGGCGCCGTCCCGACGGACGCCGAAGCGGGCCGGGAGGCCGCCACGGGAGGCGAACGCGGTCGGCACGTGGTTGAGGCACCCGAACACCAGGACGCCCCGCGCGCGGCGCAGCCGGGCCAGGCGGCGCCGAGCCCGCCGCGTCGGACCATCCACGGACGCCCGCGCCGCGACCCCC
>JAIEOO010000028.1 GCA_019750475.1 Acetobacteraceae bacterium
GCGCGAGGCGGAGGCCGAATCCCGCCGGGCCCGCCAGGCCGCGGCCCGCCCCGCGGAAGCCAGGCCGCCCGAGGCCCGCCCGCCCGAGCCGCGCGCGCCGGATGGGACCCGCCCCCTTCCCGTCGCGGGCCAGGTTCTCCGCGGCTTCGGCAGCCCGGGGGATGGCGGGCCAGCGCAGGGGCTGACCCTCGGCGCCACGGCCCAGGCGCGGGTCGTGACGCCCTGCGCCGGCCGCGTCGCCTATGCCGGGCCGTTCCGCTCCTACGGCCGCCTCGTGATCGTGGATTGCGGCGGCGGGGAGCACGTGGTGCTGGCCGGCCTCGACCGGCTGGACGCCCAGGGCGGTCAGCGGGTGCTGGCAGGGGAGCCGGTGGGGACCCTCCCTGGCAACGCGCCGGCCCGCCTCTACATGGAGTTGCGCCGCGGGGGGGCACCGGTTGACCCCCGCCCCTGGCTGGGGCTGCGATCCTGACGCTTCAGCGTCGGTTCACGGTCGGGGGGCCAGCCTGTCGTGGCCGCGACGCAGGTTGCGTTTCCCCTGCCGGAGCGCCAGCGTGTAGGATGGTTCGTGCCTCTGCCAGGAAGGTTGTCAGGATGAAGCTCAGGATCGGAACGACCGCCGCCGTCGCCGGTGCCTTCGCCGCCGGCATCGTGGTCGGTCCGCTGGTGGCGGCCTGGGCCCAGGATGGCGGCCGGGCGGAGACCTACCGGCTGCTCCAGCTCTTCGGCGACGTCTTCTCCCGCGTGCGGGCCGAGTATGTCGAGCCGGTGCAGGACCGCGACCTGGTCGAGAACGCGCTGAACGGCATGCTCTCGGGCCTCGATCCGCACAGCGCCTATCTCTCGCCGCGCAACTTCCGCGACATGCAGGTGCAGACCCGCGGCGAGTTCGGCGGCCTCGGCATCGAGGTGACGCAGGAAGGCGGCTATATCCGCGTCATCTCGCCGATCGACGAGACGCCCGCCGCCCGCGCCGGCATCCGCCCGGGGGACCTCATCACGGCGCTCAACGGCACCTCCACCCAGGGGCTCACGCTGCAGGAAGCGGTCGAGCAGATGCGCGGCGAGCGTGGCACCTCGATCCGCATCACCATCCGCCGCGAGGGCGAGCCGCGGCCGATCGAACTCGCCATCACGCGCGACGTGATCCGCCCGCAGGTCGTGCGCTTCCGCGTCGAGGGCGGCGATGTCGGCTACATCCGGATCACCTCCTTCAACGAGCAGACCGAGACCGGGCTGCGCCGCGCGGTGCAGAGCATCCGCAGCCAGGCTGGCGCCAACCTTCGCGGCATCGTGCTCGACCTGCGCAACAACCCGGGCGGCCTGCTCGATCAGGCCGTCCAGGTGACCGACGACCTGCTGGAGCAGGGCGAGATCGTCTCCACCCGCGCCCGCCGGCCCGAGGACGCGCAGCGCTGGAACGCGCGCGGCGGCGACATCACGGGCGGCCTGCCGCTGGTCGTGCTGATCAATGGCGGCTCGGCCTCGGCCTCCGAGATCGTGGCCGGTGCCCTGCAGGACCACCGCCGCGCCGTCGTCCTCGGCACGCGCAGCTTCGGCAAGGGCTCGGTGCAGACGGTGATGCCGCTCGGCGGCAACAACGGCGCGATCCGCCTGACCACGGCGCGGTACTACACGCCCTCGGGCCGCTCGATCCAATCCACCGGCATCGAGCCCGACATCGAGGTCCGCGCGAGCCGGCAGGATCCCCAGCAGGCCAACGCCACCCCACCGCGCGAGCGCGAGCAGGACCTGCGCCGGGCGCTGCGCAGCGAAGGCGGCAACCAGCCCGCCGTCGTCCCGCCGCCGCCGCTCAACCTGCCCGCCGCCATCACGGACCGCGTCCAGCGCCAGCCGCCGGAAGGCTTCCCGACGCTCGATCCCGCGCGGCCGGAAACCGACTTCCAGCTCCAGCAGGGCCTGACGCTCATCCGTGCCATGGCCGGCCAGGGTCCGCAGCAGCGGCGCGCCCAGCGCTAGTCCCGACATGACCGCCGGGGGGGAAACGGCAGGGGAGGCCGGCGGCCCGGCGCCCTCGGCCATGGAGCACCGGGACGAGCCCCCCCGGCATCCCGGCTGGGTCTGGCTCCGGCGCTTCTGGGGAGCCGTCGGCGTCCTGCTGCTGACCGGCATCGCCACCCTCGCCTGGCTCGGCCCGCCGTCTCCCGTCGCCGAGGACCCCGCCGTCAGCGCGGCCATGCCGTCGCAGACCGCGTCGCGCCCGGAAGCCGGCCGGACGGAAGGGCCGCGCGCGGACCTGCCGGTCGCCTTCGCCGCCCTGGCCGACCCCGCGCTGCTCGAAGCGTCGCGCCACGGCCCGCTGCCCCGGATCGGGCCGGACGGGCGCACGCCCATCCGCGCCTATGGCCGCGCCTTCGACCGCGCCGACCCGCGCCCGCGCGTGGCGCTCGTCCTCGGCAATCTCGGGATGAACGCCGCCCTGTCCGAGCAGGCGATCCAGCGTCTGCCGGCGGAGATCGGCCTCGCCTTCAGCCCCTACGCCCAGCGCCCGCTGCCGCTGGTCGAGCGGGCCCGCGAACGGGGCTTCGAGGTGCTGGTCGCCCTGCCGCTGGAGCCCAGCGGCTTCCCGATGAACGACCCCGGGGAGCAGGCGCTCCTCACCGGCCTGCCCTGGGCGCGCAACGCCGACCGTCTCGACTGGTCGCTCAGCCGCGTGGCGGGCTATGTCGGGGCCATCGGCGCCACGGGGCCGATGCGGGGCGAGCGCTTCGCCGCCCAGACCGATTTCTTCCTGCAGATGCAGGAGGTCCTGTCCCGCCGCGGCCTGCTCTACCTCGACGCCCGGCCTGGCGCCCCCTCCCCCACCCGCGTCTGGGGCCGCGCGGTGGACGTGGTGGTGGACGACCCGCCGACCCGCGATTCCATCGAGCGCGCGCTGATCCTGCTCGAGCGCCTGGCGCGGGAGCGCGGCGCCGCGCTCGGCTATGCCGGGGAGGCGGCCCCGGTGACGCTCGAGCGCCTCGCCTCCTGGGCCGCCGGCATCGAGGGGCGTGGCGTGGTGCTGGCCCCCCCTTCGGCGCTGATCCGTCGGCCGGAGGCCGCGCAGCGATGACACCCGGAGGCCGCGCAGCGATGACACCCGGAGGCCGCGCAGCGATGACGCCCGGAGGCCGCGCAGCGATGAGGCGCGGAGGCCGCGCCGTGGTGACGCGCGCCGGGGATCGCGCGATCATCTCCGGGGGTGCGCCGCCGCGCCCGGAGGCTGCACAGGAAAGATGACACTTCCTTACCGTCCCAATGTCGGGGCCGTGCTGTTCAACCGCGCGGGCTTCGTCCTCGTCGCGCGCCGCGCCGACTTCCCCAATGCGGAAGGCGCCGCCGGCGGCTGGCAGTTGCCGCAGGGCGGAATGGATCCCGGCGAGGATCCGGCCGTCGCCGTGCTGCGCGAGCTGGAGGAGGAGATCGGCACGCGCAACGCCGAGATCCTGGCCGAGCACCCGGCATGGCTCTCCTACGACCTGCCCGAGCACCTCATCGGCAAGGCGCTCGGCGGCAAGTGGCGCGGCCAGACACAGAAATGGTTCGCGCTGCGCTTCCTCGGCGAGGACGCGGAGATCCGGCTCGATCTCGACCCGCATCCGGAATTCGACGCGTGGCGCTGGGCCAGGCTGGCGGAACTGCCCGGCCTTGCCGTAGCGTTCAAACGGCCGATCTACGAGGCGCTGGCCCGGGACTTCGCCTGCTTCGCGGCCTGAGCCGGCCGCCGCGGGCACCCCGTCCCTCTGTTCGGATTGGTCAGCGGGCCGGCATCGGACCCGAGCCGGGCCGGCCGCCCGGCCAGGCTCCCGCTTGGTCGCGTCGGCATCTTGTGTCTTTGTCCCCCCGAACGGCCCCGGGGGAGCCGAAGCATGTCGATCTTCATGTGGATCGGTCCGCGCGACCTGCGGCTCGCCAGCGAATGGGCCGAGCGCCGGCACGGCTGGGCTGCCGAGGTGCACCGCGCCGACACCGGGCGCCCCTGGCTCCGCCTCTCCGACCGGGAGGATCCGCGGATCACGATCGGCCTCGTCATCCGCGAGGCCGCGGGCTTCGCCGCGCTCGACGCCGAAGGTCAGCGGGTCGCGGCCGGCGGCAAGCTGCTCGACGTGCTGGAGAGCCTGGCGATGGCCCGCGCCGACGGCGCCATCCGGGCCGCGCTCGCCGCCCAGCCCCGCAAGCCGAACCAGCTCCGCCCGATCTGAAGCGGCCGGTCAGGCCCGCGCCGGCTGCGGCGCGGCGCGGCCGCGCTGCCAGGCGAGCAGCGCGAGCGCGGCGACCAGCGGCGGGATGAGCGTCAGGTTCAGCACGCTCCAGCCGAACTGCGCGTGCACGAAGCCGGACAGGAAGGCGGTGCAGGCCACGGTGCCGAACACGATGAAGTCGTTGGCCGCCTGGGCCCGCACCCGCTCCTCGGGCGCGTAACTCGTCGCCAGCAGGGTGGTGGCGCCGGTGAACATGAAGTTCCACCCGATACCGAGCAGCGAGAGGCCGGCGACGAAGTGCCAGAACGTCTCCCCGGTCAGCGCGACCAGCGCGCAGCATGCGGTCAGCACCGCGCCCGCGACGATGATCGGGCGCGATCCCCAGCGCGCGATCAGGTGGCCGGTGACGAAGCCCGGCGCGAACATGGAGATGGCGTGGGCCTGGATGACCGTCGCCCCCGCCGAGACCGAGAAGCCGCAGAGCATCATCTCGAGCGGCGTCGCCGTCATCGCGAGGTTCATGGTTCCGTAGGCGACGAGGCCCGCGACCACCGCGGTGACGAAGGCCGGGCGCCGGATGATCTCGGCGACCGGCGTCACCACGCGGGCGCGGGGCGGCGGCGGCGGCAGCCGCAGCCCGGTCAGCAGGAACATGCACAGCAGCGGCAGCATCGCCAGCACGAGGTAGGTGCCGAGATAGAGATAGGGCGCGAGGCTCGTGTAGGTGTGCTTCACCAGCTCCGGCCCGAAGATGGCCGAGAGGATGGGCGCCGCCATGACGAGGGCGATGGCGCGCGGGCGGTACTCGGGCGTCGAGGCCTCGGCCGCGGCGAAGCGGTAGTGCTGGGAGATGCCGAAGCCGACGCCGGCGAAGGCGGCGCCCAGGCAATAGACCAGGAAATCGCCGAGCCAGACGCCCAGGGCGAAGGTGAGGCTGCCCAGGAAGGCGCCGGCCGCGCCGACCATGAAGCCCGGCCGCCGCCCGAGCCGCGAGAAGATCGCCGCCGCCGGGATCGACGCCGCCATGGTCGCCGTCATCTGGATCGCCATGGGGAGGGTCGCCAGCGCCTTGTCCCCGGCCAGGCTGTGGCCGATCACGGCGCCCATGGCCACCTGGCCGACGACGGAGGCGTTCATCAGCGCCTGGCAGAAGAACAGGCGGGTGACGGTGGCGCGCATGGCGCGCTCGGAAGCATCCATCAGAAGTGGCTCCAGCCCTCGCGCGGGAGGTCCATCGGCCGCCCCGTCTCGTCCCGCAAGGTGACGGCCGCCGGTCCGGGCGTGAAGCGGCCGATGCGCGTGACGGCCGTGCCCGCGGCGCGGGACGCGGCTTCGACGCGCGGGGCATCCTCGGGCGCGGCGGCGAAGAGCAACTCGTAGTCGTCGCCGCCGGTCACGCAGAGCGCCAACGGGTTGCCGGGCGCCGAGAGCGGCACGCGCGCCGCCTCGATCTCCACGGCCGCGCCCGCGGCACGGGCGAGGTGCCCCGCGTCCTGCAGCAACCCGTCCGACACGTCCATGCAGGCGCGCGCGATGCCGCGCAGCGCCGCGCCGAGCGCGAGGCGCGGCTCGGGCAGGCGGTAGCGACGGGCGAGGAAGCCGGACGGGTCGGGGAACCCGCCGCGCAGCGCGCGCAGGCCCAACGCCCCGTCGCCGATGGTCCCGGACACCCAGAGCTCGTCGCCCGGCCGGGCGCCGACCCGCCGCAGCGCCGTTCCCGGCTCGACCGCGCCGAGGATGGTGAGCGAGAGCGTCACCGGGCCGGGGATGGAGACCGTGTCCCCGCCGAGCACCGACAGGCCGAACAGCGCCTGGTCCTCCGCCAGGCCGGCGACGAAGCCCTCCAGCCAGGCATCGGGCGTGCCCTGCGGCAGGGCGACGGTCATGAGGTAGCCGAGGGCATCGGCCCCCATCGCCGCGAGGTCGGAGAGGTTCACCCGCAGCAGCTTGCGCCCGATGGTCTCGGGCGGATCGTCCGGCAGGAAGTGCACGCCCGCCACCATGGCGTCGGCCGCCAGCACCAGCTCCCGCCCCGCGGGCGGCGCCAGCAGCGCCGCGTCGTCCTGCAGGTCCAGCGCGCCGGGCCCGGCGAGGCGGCGGAAATGGCGCGCGATCAGCGCGAATTCCGCCGGCAGGCTCATCCCATGACGGCGTTGATGCGCCCGACGCCGGCGATGGCGGCGGACCATTTCTGGCCGGGCTGCGGCGGGAGCGACCCGCCGAGGCCCGCGAGCACGATCACGCTGCCCGCCGGCAGCCCGCCCCAGCGCCGCGCCGCCGCGACGGCCTGCGCCAGCAGGTCGGAGAGGTTCTCCTGGATCGGGCGGGGCCGCGTCCCCGTCGGCCCGAGCCGGGCCTCGGCCTTCTCGGGCAGGGGGGCGGCGCTGCGCTTGCCCACGAGCACGAGGCCGAGCGCGTTGAGGTCCGCGAGCTGTCGCGCGGCGTCCGGCGCCGGGTCCCGCCAGCGTTGGGCCGCGACGTCGAGGGCGGGGTGGATGGCGGAGAAGACCGGCTCTCCCTCCTCGCCCAGCTCCTCGCCGAGGACCGCCAGCACGGCGGCGGAGAGGCGCGGGTGCCGCAGCGCCGCCAGGGCGATGGGCGTGCCCGCGCGCACCATCCGCGGCTCGAGCATCGGACCGGCGAGCCAGCCGCCCCCGGGCCCGGGGGCCAGGCGCAGCCCGCAGACGGGCAGCGCCAGCTTCTCGGCGAGCGCCGCGGCGATCCCGTCGCCGGCCGCCTCGTCCGGCGGCGCGAGTTCCGTGGGGAGGGGGGCGAGCGGGTTGCCCGTCTCCCACGCCTCGGCGAGCCAGCCCGCGGCCTCGGCGGCGGTGTCGCTCATCGCAGCGGCGGCAGTTCGCCGATCTCCTCCTCCTGGAAGCCGCCGGCGGGCGGCGCCTCGATGGAGACGGGCGGCGGACCGGACTGGCCGCCATAGAGCTGGTCCGGCAGCCAGGTGACGAGGCCCGGGAAGGCGTAGACCATCAGCATCGTGAACACGACGATGTAGATGAAGGGCATGCAGCCCTTGAAGATGTCCTCGATCTTCACGTGCTTCGGCGCCACGCCCTTCAGGTAGAAGGCGGCCATGGCGACGGGCGGCGAGAGGAAGCTCGTCTGCAGGTTCAGCGCGATCAGGATGCCGAAGAAGAGCGGGTCCACGCCGAAATCATCCAGCAGCGGCAGGAAGATCGGCACGAAGATCACGATGATCTCGGTCCATTCCAGCGGCCAGCCGAGGACGAAGATGATGGCCTGCGCCAGCAGCATGAAGGTGAAGGTGTTGAGCGGCAGCGACTTCACGAAGTTCTCGACGACGCTCTGGCCGCCGAGATAGCCGAACACCGACGAGAAGATGTAGGAGCCGACGAAGAGCCAGCAGACCATCGCCGAGGTGCGGGCCGTCAGAAACACGCTCTCCTTCAGCTTGTCCCAGGTGAAGGCGCGGTAGGCGATGGCGAGGATGATGGAGCCGAGCGAGCCCATCGCCGCGGCCTCAGACGGCGTCGCGAGGCCCAGCAGGATCGCGCCCAGCACCATGGCGATGAGCATCGCGAGCGGGAAGAAGCTGGTCAGCAGGGCCCAGACGAGCTTGCCGAACGGCACCTTCACCGCGTCGGGCGGCAGCCGCGGCGCCACCGACGGCTTCACGATGGCGATGCCGATCGCGTACAGGATGTAGAGGCCCGCGAGCGTGACGCCCGGGATGAAGGCCGCGGCGTAGAGCTGCACGACCGAGACGCCCGCCGTCGCGCCGTACAGGATCAGCATGATGGAGGGCGGGATGAGGATGCCGAGGCACCCGCCGGCGCAGACCACGCCCGCGGCCAGCTTCACGTCGTAGCCCGCGCGCAGCATCGCCGGGAAAGCGAGCAGACCCATCAGCGTGACGACGGCGCCGACGATGCCGGTGGCGGTGGCGAAGAGCGCGCAGGTGGCCAGCGTCGCGACGGCGAGGCTGCCCGGGATGTTGCCCGAGGCCATCTGGAGCGAGCGGAACAGCCGGTCGAGGATGTTCGCGCGCTCGATGATGTAGCCCATGAAGACGAAGAGCGGCACCGAGATCAGCACGTCCGAGCTCATCACCGCGTAGGTCCGCTGGATGAGCAGGTCGAAGATGCGGTCGCCCATCCCGAGGTAGCCGAAGAACAGCCCCATCGCCATCAGCGTGAAGGCGATCGGGAAGCCCAGCAGGATGAAGAACAGGAACAGGAGGAGCTGCGTGAGCCCCAGCGCGGCGTCGGAGATCATGGCGGGCTCAGGTGCTCTTGCTGGTCAGCGCGCGGTCGCCGCCCTCGGCGATCTCGCGGGCGAGCTTCTCGGGGTCGGTCTCGGCGGCCTTGGCGAGGATGATCTGGTCCAGCTCCTCGACGTCGGACAGGCGCTTCGGCCACTCGCCCTCGCGGATGCAGCGGACGCAGCGCACCGTCTCCACGAGGCCCTGCAGCAGCATGATGAAGCCGACGATGGGGATGATGCCCTTGAACGGCCAGATGATCGGGCCCGACGGGCTGAACATCGAGCGCTCGTTCTGGATGTAGCTCAGCTCGAAGAAGTGGAAGCCGGCCACCATGAAGGCGAAGATCGCGGGAAAGAAGAACAGGATGTAGAGCAGGCAGTCGAGCACCGCCTGCCGCCGCGGCGGCATCATGCGGTACAGGAAATCGCCGCGGACATGGCCGTTCCGGCTCAGCGCGTAGGCGCCGGCGAACATGAACAGCGTGCCGTACAGCATGTACTGCGCGTCATAGCCCCAGTTCGTGGGCGCGCTGAAGAAGCGCCGCGCGAACACCTCGTACACGATGGCGGCGGTCAGCAGAAGGATGCACCAGGAGAAGGCCTGGCCGATCAGCGTCGAGAATCGGTCCACCTGGAGGAGCGCGCGCTGCACGAAGGCCCGCTCCGAAAAGGCGATCCCCACGATCAGGGCCGCCACGACGAGCCCCGCGAGGCCGCCGACCACGATGCTGTCCGTCATCCTTCCCCCGGACAAAACTCCGGCCCGGCAATGGACTGCCGGGCCGGCGAGATCAAGTCGTCACGCGGTGATTCGGGTCAGCCGCGCGCGAAGAAGTGGTTGAAGGACAGCACCGGGCTGACTTCGTAGCGCAGCATGAAGTTGCCGACCCGACGGCACCAGTCACGCTGGCTGTCGCAGACCTTCTTGAAGAAGGGCCCGGCGGCCGGGCTGGAGTTGTCGCCCTCCTGCCGCGCGATCACGCGGTCCCAGGCCTGGAGCTGGGCTTCCAGGATGGAGCGCGGCGTCGCGCGCACGTTCACGCCCTGCTGCTGCTGCATCGCCAGCAGGTCGCGCGAGTAGCGGTCCTGCAGCTTCCAGGACATGTCGGCCGACGCGGACTCGGCGCCGTGGCGCAGGATCGCGCGCTGCTCTTCCGGCAGCGCCTCGAAACGCTGGCGGTTGAACAGGATCTCGAAGGTCTCGACCGCCTGGTGATAGGACTGGATGTAGTAGTTCTTGGCGACGTCCGGGAAGCCGAGCACGCGGTCGGAGGAGGGGTTGTTGAACTCGGCCGCGTCGATGACGCCGCGCTCCAGCGCCGGGACGATCTCGCCGCTCGGCAGGGCGACGACGGCCGCGCCCATCTCCTGGAACAGGTCGGTCGCCAGCCCGACGGTGCGGTAGCGCAGGCCGCGGATCTGCTCGGCGCGCTCGATCGGGTTGCGGAACCAGCCGAGCGGCTGCGTCGGCATCGGACCCGACTGGAAGCCGACCGCGTTCATCCGCAGGATGTCGTGCATCAGCTCGCGGTACAGGGCCTCGCCGCCGCCATAGTAGAACCAGCCGAGGAACTGGTTGGCATCGCCGAACCAGGGCGGCGTCGTGCCGAAGAGCGAGAAGGCGCGGTTGCGGCCGAACCAGTAGGCGGACACGCCATGGCCGCCGTCGAGCGTGCCGGCGTGCACGGCGTCGAGCAGCTGGAAGGCGCCGACCACGGCGCCGGCCGCCAGCAGCTCCAGCCGCAGGCGCCCGCCCGCGAGCGCGTTGACGCGGCTGACGTAGTCCTGCGCGAATTCGTGGAAGATGTCGCGCTGCGGCCAGGTGGATTGGAAGCGCAGCGTCACGGTCTGCGCCCGGCTGACCTGCGGCGTGGCGAGGACGGCGGTCGCGGCGGCGCCGGCGGCGGCGACCTTGAAGAACCCGCGGCGGCTGCCGGCGGTGGACTGGTTCATGGATTCGCTCCCTCTCCCCGTCCCGGTTTCGCCGGTCGGGCTCCAGGCCCCTTAAACAAACTGCAAGACGTTCGCAACGGCTGTCTCGCTTGTCGGACGGTCGAGACCAAGCTTGACTCACACGGAACGGAGGCGCACCTGCGAGGAAGGCTTGCCGGGTACAAGATGGACGACGTCGCCCAGACCCTCGCGGACAACCCGCGCGCGGCCACCCTCCGGTCCGTGGTGGCCCGGCGCGTCTCGCGTCCCTATCGGCTCGACGCCTCGACCGGCCACCTCCTGCGTCGCGCCCATCAGCGCTACCAGGCCCTGTTCCAGGAGCACGCCGCCGGCCTCGGCCTCACCGGTCCGCAATTCGCGGCGCTGCTGAAGCTCTCCGAACTCGGCCGCGCCACCCAGAACCAGCTCGGCCGCGCCGTGGCCATGGATCCGGCAACCGCCCAGGGCGTCGTGCGGCGGCTGATCGCCCGCGGCTTCGTCCGCTCCTCCCAGGACCCGATGGACCGCCGGACGCTCGTCCTGACCCTCACCGAAGAGGGCGACACCGTGCTGGAGGAGGCCCGCCTCGCCGGCGCGCGCGCCCACGAGATGCTGCTCGACCCCCTCTCCGAGCCCGAGCGCCAGCAGCTGATGGCCCTTCTCGCCCGCCTCTCAATCGGATGAAGGCCAGTCCGGCCGCTCGAAGCGCTGGATCTCCATCGTGTAGCCCGCCGGGTCGCGGAAGAAGAAGTGATAGACCCGGAACGTCTCGGAGAGCGCCGGCGGCTGCGGGATCTCGACGCCCCTGGCGCTCAGGAAGCCGTGCCAGCCATCCACGTCGTCCGTCACGAAGGTGAAGACGACGCCGCCCTGGACCCGCGGGTTGTCGGTGACGCGCGGCGCGCGCGCCTTGCAGACACCGAGGAAGGCGCGGCTGCCGGCCACTGCGTAGATGCGGCAGGTCCCCTGGTCCTGCACCAGCGGCAGTTCCATCACCTCCTCGTAGAACCGCCAGGACGGTGCCGGGTCCTCGGCGTAGAGGAAGGTCACCTGTTGATCGAGCTTCGGTCGCTGCATCGGTTTTCCCTCAGGCGGACAGGATGGCGAGGCGCGCCGCGACGGCGGTGACGGCGGCGGGCTCCAGCCCCAGCATGCGCACGATGCCCGCCGCCAGCTCCTCCTCGGTCGCGCGGGGCTGCACCTCGCGC
This sequence comes from Acetobacteraceae bacterium, assembly GCA_019750475.1. GTDB lineage: Bacteria > Pseudomonadota > Alphaproteobacteria > Acetobacterales > Acetobacteraceae > Roseococcus. The sequence continues at coordinate 11,579 of JAIEOO010000028.1, forward strand.
AGCTTGCGGGCGGCGGCGGCGATCTCCTCGGGCGCGACCATCGCCGCCTTGCGCAGCCAGGGCGCGGCGGCGCGGCGATCCCGCGGGACAGCCGGCGGGCTGTCCTCCATCCGCCAGAAATTCCGCTCCTCGACGGCGCCGTGCAGCAGCCGGGCCTCGTTGAGCGCGGCGGCCATCTCCTTGCCGTCCGGCGCGGCCGGGCCGAGCAAGGCCCGCGCCCGCTCGATCGCGGCATCGCGGTGCACCGGCGCCTCGGTCCGGATGATCGCCACGAACAGGTCCGTCAGCCCGGCCCGGCCCGGGGCCGGCGCGGCCTCCGGCACGGTCTCGCGATAGGGCTCGGCCAGGCCGGGGTCGGCCGGCGGCGCGGCCTCCCGCACAGGCTCGGGCGTCGCGCCGAGGGCCCCGCGCAGCGCATCCTCGGCGGCGCGCGGGCGGTTCAGCCAGTCGAGCGACCAGGAGCGCGCCAGCGTCCACCCCATGCCGGAGAGCGCCATCTGCCGCCCCCGGTCCCGGTCGCGCGCGCAGCGCAGCGCGGCCCAGTCGGCGCCGTCGGCCTCGATGCCGAGGCGATACCCCTCCGCGTCGCGCGCGCCGACGTCGAGGAACAGCCCGGCGAGGCCCACGCGCTTCACCGGCTCCAGCCCCGCTTCGGCGACGATGGCGGCGATGCTGTCCGCCAGCGGCGAGGCGGCCCCCTCCCCGCCCCGCAACGCCGCGTCGCGCCCGGCGGCGAAGCCGAGGAAGGTCTTGAGCGCCGCGACGCCCCGCCCGGAGGCGCGGGCGAGGTCCACCTCCTCGGCGCCGATCCCGGAAAACACGACGCAGCGCTTCTTGGCGCGCGTGATCAGCACGTTCAGCCGCCGCTCGCCGCCCTCGGCCGAGAGCGGGCCGAAGCGCATCGCCACCTTGCCGTCGGCACCCCGGCCATAGCCCACCGAGATGAAGATGGCGTCGCGCTCGTCGCCCTGCACGTTCTCGAGGTTCTTGACGAAGAAGGGCTCCGCCTCGTGGGCCGAGAAGAACGCTTCCGTCTCGGGGCTCTCGCGCCGCAGCGCCTCCACGGCGTCGGCGATGGCGTCGCGCTGCCGGATCGAGAAGGCGGCGACGCCCAGCGTGTCCTTCGGCGTCTCGCGCGCGTGGCGCAGCACCGCTTCGGCCACGGCGCGCGCCTCCTCCGCGTTGGTGCCGCTGGCGCCCGTGTCGAAGCGGCCATCCACCCGGACGAGCGAGAGGCCGAGCAGGGCCGAGCGCGGCCGCGGCGAGGGCAGGACCAGCAGGCGGTTGCCGTAGAACTCGGCGTTGGAGGTGGCGATCAGGCTCTCGTGCCGGCTGCGGTAGTGCCAGCGCAGCATGGCGTTCGGCACGCCGCGCGCGTTGGCGAGGCCGAGGATGCTCTCCACCTCCCGCGCGGCGACCGGCGCGTCGGTGACCTCCTCCTCCGACGCGTCCTCCTCGCTCGTCATGCGCTGGAAGAAGCGCGTGGGCGGCATCTGCTTGTCGTCGCCCACCACCACCATCTGCCGCGCCCGCGCGATGGCGCCGAGCGCGTCCACCGGCTCGATCTGCGAGGCCTCGTCCATCACCAGCAGGTCGAAGGAGATCCCGGGCTTGAGCCCGGTCGTGGGTGCCAGGAACTGCGCGACCGACAGCGGGCTCATCATCAGGATGGGCTTCGCCGCCTTCAGCGCCGGCCCCACCGCGGTCAGCAGGGTGCGGACGGGCATGTGCCCGCGCTTCTTCTCGAATTCGCCGCGCAGGATGTTGAGGCCCGGCACCTCCCCCGCGCGCACGCGGGCCACCTGCGCGGCATGGGCGGCGCGGGCCAGGTCGCGCGTCAGCTGCACGCGCGCGGCGTCGGCGCGGCGGAACTCCTCCACCAGGCGGTCCATCGCCGCCCCGTCGAAGGCGGCGAGGGCGGGGTTGTCGCGCATCGCCGCGCGCAGCAGCGATTCCATCGCCGCGCGCTCGAACGCCGCTTCGGCGCGGTCGGGCGCGACGGCGCCCGAGGCCAGCGCCTCGGCGAGCGGTTCGAGTTCCGGC
>JAIEOO010000242.1 GCA_019750475.1 Acetobacteraceae bacterium
CGGCCGCGCACGTCGCCCGCCGTCACCTCGGCCGGCGCGCCGTTGAGCGCGGCGTTGCCGGCCGCCAGCGCCGCGATGGCCGGGTCCCGCTCGACCGCGACGATCGCGAGACCCGGGACTCGCGCGGCGAGGCAGAGGAACGCCGCCCCCGTTCCGCATCCCGCCTCCAGCACCCGCTCGCCGGATCGGGCGGGGATGGCGGCGGCGAGCAGCACCGGGTCCAGCGCGGCCCGGAACCCGTCCACGGGCTGGCGCAGCCGCACCCGCCCGCCGAGCAGCATGTCCTCCGTCAGCGTCACCCCTCGCCGGCCTCGGTCAGAATCCGGCGGGCGCGGATCTCGTCCTCGGTGCGGACGGCGAGCCGCAACGGGAACACGCCCGGCGTCAGCGCCGACCAGTGGGCGTCGAGGAGTTCCGCTGCGATGCCGGCATCGCGCAGCAGGGCCAGCAGGAACCCGGCACGGATGGGGCAGCTTTCCTCGGCAATGATGCGCATCCGCTCCCTCGCATGGGGAAACCCTTGTTTTCCCTTGCCTTGCCGCCATGTCGGTGGCCCGGTATCGTGCCGGGCTGCGGCGTCCGGTCAAGCGACCCGCCGGGGCAAGGGGGTAGAACAGCTTGGGCGTGGCGCAGTTGCGGGAGGAACCGGTGGGAGATCTGGGCGGAGCGGAGGACGCGCTCGCCCGGCTGACGCGCCTCGTCGCCGCCGATCTCGAGAGCTGCAACCGGCTGATCGTCGAGCGGATGCATTCGCCCGTGGCGCTCATTCCCCAGCTCGCGGCGCACATCGTCGCGGCCGGCGGCAAGCGCCTCCGCCCCTTGCTGACGCTCGCCGCCGCCCGGCTCTGCGGCTACGAGGGCGCGCGCCACGTGGCCCTCGCCGCCTGCGTGGAGTTCATCCACACCGCGACGCTGCTGCACGATGACGTCGTGGACGAGAGCGCGCTGCGCCGCGGGCGGGCCTCGGCCAACGCCCTGTTCGGCAACAAGCCCTCGGTCCTGGTGGGCGATTTCCTCTTCGCCCGCGCCTTCCAGCTGATGGTCGAGGATGGCAGCCTCGAGGTGCTGGCCGTCCTCTCCAGCGCCGCGGCCACCATCGCCGAGGGCGAGGTGCTGCAGCTCGTCACGCAGAACGACACCGCCACGACGGAAGCCCAGTATCTCGAGGTCATCGAGGGCAAGACCGCCGCGCTCTTCGCCGCCGCGACCCGCGTCGGCGCGCTGGTCGCCGACCGCCCCGCGAAGGAGGCCGACGCGCTCGAGGCCTATGGCCGCAACCTCGGCATCGCGTTCCAGCTGGTGGACGACGCCCTCGACTACAGCGCCGAGCAGGAGCGCCTCGGCAAGACGGTCGGCGACGATTTCCGCGAAGGGAAGATCACGCTGCCGGTGCTGCTGGCCTTCCGGCATGGCAGCGAGGCCGAGCGCGGCTTCTGGCGCCGCACGCTGGAAGAGCGCGACCAGACCGACCAGGACCTGGCCGAGGCGCAGGCGCTGATCGCGCGCCACGGGACGCTGCGCGCCACCATCGACCGGGCCCAGCAATACGGCGACGCGGCACTCGCTGCCCTGCGCGGCTTCCCGCCCGGCGAGGCGCGCGAGGCCCTCGCCGAGGTGGTGCGCTTCTGCATCGAGCGCGCGCGCTGACCCTGCGCGGGCCGGCGCCTACCCGCCGCCGTGGATGCCCTCGGCCAGGCCGCCGGGGGGCGCCGCGCGGCTGAGGCCGGCGGCCTCGTCCAGCGCCTCCCAGGCATCGGCGACCGGGCCCGGGATCACGAGGGCCCCGACGGCCGCCGTCACCGCACACCCGCGCGCCGCCGCACGCTCGGCGACCACGCGGCACACCCGCGCGCCCACCACCGTGGCCTCCGTGCCATCGCCGTCGAGCAGCAGCGCCGCGTATTCCCTGGGCGCCATGCGGGCGAGCACGTCCCCGCCGCGGATGCAGAGATGGAGCGAGTGTGCGGTCTCCTGCGGGGACTCGTCATCCCCCGCGATGGCCACGTGGAGCAGCGCCATGGATTGCGGCCGCCGCTCCTGGCGGACGATGGCCTGGGACAGCATCGCGAGGAACGCCACCCGCGTCAGCAGCCCCGTCTCGGGGTCGGCCATCGCGCCCTCCTGCGCCAGGCGCAGCGCGTCGGCGAGGCGCATGACCGAGCCGGCCAGTTCCGCCAGCTCGATCAGCATGGGCGCGCGCTCCACCCGGCCGGCGACGCGGTCCAGGATCGCCAGCGCGCCGAGCGGCGCCCCGTCCTCGTCGCGGATGGGCGCGCTCGCCACCGCGCGGAAGCGCCAGGGCTCGCGGGTGAGCGCGTCGGCCGCGAAGCGCGCGTCGTCCGTCAGGTCGCCGACCGCGAGTTCCCCCTCGAAGGCGAGGGCGGGCAGGGCGGAGCGCGGCGGCAGCCCCCCGGCGACGAAGCCCGCGGCGGCGGCGAGGCGCGGCCCGCCGGGTTCGCGGCGCCAGATGGCGGCCGTGTCGGCCGCCAGCGCCGACGCCGCGAGCCGGGCGATCCCGGCGAGGGGACCGTCGCCGGCTCCCGGAACGTGTGCCGCGTCGGCCGCGGGATGCTGCATGGTCCTGGCTCCTTCCGTGGCCGAGGCGCCAGCTGTGCGGGTCCTGCCGCCGAGGTCAAGGCGATGCCGCCGCGGCTCGCGCGCGCGGGAGCGGGCCTCCTCGACGGCTGAACGCCTGCGGCCGGCGCCCGATGGCCGCAGGCCCGCCGCTTCAGCCGCGCATCTCCGCGAGGAACGCGTCGGACTTGCCCCGCAGCTCCTCGGCCTGGGCGGCCAGGCGCCCCGCCGCCGAGAGCACCTCGCCGGCGGATTCGCCGGTGCGGGACGCGGCGCCCCTGACATCCGCGATCCGGCGGGTCATCGACCCCGTGCTGTCGGCCACGAGGGAGGCGTTCCGCGCGATGTCCCGCGTCGCCGCGCCCTGTTCCTCCACCGCGGCGGCGATGGCGGAGGTCACCTCGTTGAGGCGTCCGATCGTCCCGCCGATGGAGCGCAACGCCCCCACGGCCCGGTCGGTCGCGCCCTGCACGGCGGAGATCTGGGCGGCGATGTCCTCGGTCGCCTTCGCCGTCTGGGTGGCGAGGGACTTCACCTCGGAGGCAACGACGGCGAAGCCCTTGCCGGCCTCGCCGGCGCGGGCCGCCTCGATCGTGGCGTTGAGCGCGAGCAGGTTGGTCTGGCCGGCGATGTCGCTGATCAGGCGCACCACCTCGCCGATCTTCTGCGCCGCCTGGGCCAGGCCCTGGACGGTCGCGTCCGCCGCCTCGGCTTCCCCGGTCGCGGCCCGCGCGACGGAGGCGCCCTCCGCCACCTGCCGCGTGATCTCGGAGACGGACGCGGCGAGTTCCTCGGCGCTCGCGGCCACGGCCTGCACATCGGTGCCGGCCCGGGCCGAGGCCTCGGCGACAGCGTCCGCTTCCTCGCGGGAGACGCGGGCGCCGTCGCTCAGCGACTGGGCGGAGCCGCGCAGCTGCGCCGAGGCGGCGACCACGGCCTGCACCACGCCGCCGACCTCGGCCTCGAACTGCGTGGCGAGCCGCGCCTCGGCGGTCGCCAGCTCGAGCATGAGCATCGGCCCCGCGTAGCGGCCCGCGCGGTCCCGGATGGGCATCGCCGTCACGTCGAAGACCTCGCCGCCGATGGCGATCCGCGCGCTGTGCGGCAGGCGCTCCGGCTCGGCCAGCCGATCCTGCATGGCGGCGAATCCGGCATGGAGCTGGCCGAGCGGCCGCCCGGCGAGTTGCGCCGCCGGCGCCGGCAGCACGGCCTCCACGAGGCGGAGCTGCTCGATCGCCTTGGGGTTCATGTAGCTGATGCGGAAGCCGTCGGCCGGATCTGCCATCAGCAGGCCGACGCCGAGCTGCTCCAGCATCTGCCGCCGGGCGAAGGCCTCGGCCACGCCGCCGCGCAGGTCCTCGAGCGCGTCGGCGATGCGCCCGATCTCGTCCCGACGGCCGCGGTCGGGAACGACCGTCTCGGTCGCGCCGCCCGAGATCGCCTGCACGGCGCCGGCGAGCCGCCGGAGCGGCGCGCCGATCGCCCGCGCCGCGAGCAGCGCGGACAGCGCCAGCAGCACCGCGACGACCGCGCCGACGATCCAGATCGAGCCGTTGATGTTCCGCGCCGCCTGCTGCGCCGCCTGGGCGGCGGCGGCGGCATCGCGGATCAGCGCCGCATCCGCCTCGGACACGGCGGCGAAGACGCGGTCGCGGATCGGGCGGTTGCGCTGCGTCCGGATCTCCTCGATCTCGACGGCCAGGGCCAGGATGCGCTCCGCCTGGGCCGTCATGGCGTCGGCGACGGTGACGAGGCGCTGCATGTCGGGCCGGAGCTCGTCATTGGCGGACGCGATCAGCCGCCGGGCGTGAACGCGCTGCTGCGCGGCCGCGCGGCGGACGCGTTGCTGCGCGGCGGCCTCGCCCGTGGCCAGGTAGCGCTGAAGCGACAGCCGCACATCGGCCACGACGTTGGTGAAGGTGGTCAGCACGTCGCGCATCTCTTCCCGCGCGTCGCCCGACACGGCGAATTGCAGGTTGGCGTTCGCCGCCTCGAGCGCCTGGTCGAGCTCGGCGAAGCGGGGGAACAGCTCCTGGTCGCGGCGCATGACGAGTTCGGTCCGCAGCGCCGTCGTCTCGTCGTAGGAGGTGCCGAGGGCCGGCAGTTCCGCCGCGGCCGCCTGCAGACGGTCCCTGGCCTCGCTGCCGGTGGCGAGGCCGAGGGCGCGGGCCGTCGCCGCGATCGCCGCGGCCATCGCCTCCTGCGTGGCGGCGCCCTCCAGGGCCAGGGCGTCGGCCGCGTTGCTGAGCAGCACGGCGCGGGCAGCCGCCGTCGCCCGCGCGACGGCGCCGGCCGCTTCGCCCGAGGCCTGCCGGGCGGCCAGCGCCGCTTCCTCCACCTCGCGCTGGCGCGACGCCTCGCCGGCCTGGAGCGTCGCGATCGTGATGAGGACGCTCAGCAGGGCGAGGGCGAGCCCCGCACTGAGGGCGAGCTTCAGTCCCACGGACAGGTTGAGGAACATCCGCGCGGGCAACGTCAGGAGCTTCATAGGTTCTTCCTTCTTCGCCCTTCGGTTCTCAGGGATGAGTTGCCGGGTTGTTGCTCCGGCCCCGGACGCCGGGCCCGCGATCGCGCGCTGAGCTTTTCCGCCGGCCGCGATCGCTTCAGCGCGGCTGTGGCTATCCGCCCGGAAGCTGGAAGCCCTGCATCAGACTGCCGGAGAGCAGCTGCCAGCCATCCACCAGCACGAAGAAGACGAGCTTGAACGGGAGCGAGATGGCCGGCGGCGGCAGCATCATCATGCCGAGCCCCATCAGCACGCTCGCCACCACGAGGTCGATGACGAGGAAGGGCAGGAACAGCAGGAAGCCGATCTCGAAGGCGCGGCGCAGCTCGCCCACCATGAAGGCCGGCAGCAGGGCGCGCCACGGCGCGGCCTCGCCCGCCGCGGGCATCGGCAGGTTCGCCATGTCGAGGAACAGCTTCAGGTCGCCGTCGCGGACATGCGCGGTCATGAAGGCGCGGAAGGGCTCGGCGGCGGCGCGCAGCCCCTCGATCTCGCCCACGCGGCCCTCCGACAGCGGCTGCAGGCCCTGCACCCAGGACTGCTCGAGCACCGGCTGCATGACGAACCAGGTGAGGAACAGGGCGAGGCCGATCAGCACCTGGTTGGGCGGCACGCCCGGCGCGCCGATGGCGCTCCGCAGCAGCGACAGCACGATCACGATGCGGGCGAAGGCCGTCACCATCACGAGGACGGACGGCGCGAGCGACAGCATGCCGATGAGCGCGGTGAGCTGCACGAGGCGCGAGGTGGACCCCGTGCCCGCCCCCATGTCGATGCTGACGCTCTGCGACAGCGCGGAGGCGGGGAGGGCGAGGAAGAGCACGAGCGCCGGAAGCAGGAGACGGCGCATCAGCGCGGCTCCCGCGGCAGCAGGAGCAGCGCGTCCTGCCCCCCGCCGGTGAGCGCCAGGACGGCGTGCCCGTCGCAGCGCAGCAGGAGCAGCCGGCGCCGCGACCCGAGCGGCAGCGCCTCCTGCACTTCGAGGCGGCGGCTGCCCGCGGCGGGCAGGCGCCCGGTGCGCCGGGCCAGGTGCGACAGCCCGACGATCAGTGCGATGACCGCGGCGAGCGAGCCCAGCGCCGTGCCGAGCGTGGGGAGATCCATGGAAGGCGTCCTGCCAGTGCCGGTTGGCTCACCGGCATCCTGCCGGCCGCTCGCAGGACACGCCGGCGATGTTGACCGGGTGTTAATCCTCCCGGAGCGGGCCGCGCCGGGCGGTTTCCGTGCCGCCGCGCGTCAGGCGCGCACGGAGACAGCCAGGCTCCCGCCCGCGCGGATGCCGCGCCCGTAGCCCGGCATCGCCGAGGCCCGCGCGCGGTTCACCGCCTGCGCGACCGTCTCGACCACGCGGGATTGCAAGGCGACCGCGTCGCGGAGCGCGTCGCGGTTCGCGGCCAGCGCCTCGCGCAGGCGGTCGAGGGGAAGGGCGAGCTCCCGCGTCGGCGGCTGGCCGGCCGCGGCGGCGAAGGCGCGCACCTCCTCGGTCTTGGCGGCGGCGAGCTCGGTGGCGCGGCGGAGGTCGCCGCCGCGGAGGGCCGCCGTCTCGGCTTCCAGCATCTCGACGAGGCGGGCGATGGAGGCGGGGTTCATCGCATGCGCTCCATCTCGCGCTGCACCGCGAGCGCGATGCCGAGGCCCCCGGCGCGGGAGATGGCGTCCCCCATCTCGCGCACCAGCAGCGGGCGCCATTGCTCCTCGCCGGCGCCGCCCGTGAAGGGGCCCCGCGTGGCGAGGCCCTGGAACATCGGCTGCAGCAGCGCGCCGAGCACCTGGCCCTCGAAGGCCTGGGCGGCGCGCCGCCGCGCCTCGGGCGTGTCGCCGGCGGCGCGCGGCCGGGACGGCGCCTCGGGCAGGCTGGCCTGCGGGGGAAGTTGGACGGGACTGCTCATGTCAACGCACCTCCAGCTCGGCCTGGAGCGCCCCGGCCGCCTTGATGGTCTGCAGGATCGAGATCATGTCGCGCGGGCCGACGCCGAGGCTGTTCAGCCCGCTGACGAGCTGCTGCAGCGTCGTGCCGCCGCGCAGGATGCCCATGCGCCGCTCGTTCTGGTCGTCCACCTCGATGTTGGTGCGGGGCACGACCTGGGTCTGGCCGCCGGACAGCGGGTTGGGCTGCGAGACCTGCGGCGTCTCGGTGACGCGGATCGTCAGGTTGCCCTGGGCGATCGCGACCGTGCTGATCCGGACATCGGCGCCCATGACGATGGTGCCCGAGGCCTCCTCGATCACGACGCGCGCCACCTGGTCCGGCTGGATGCGGAGCTGCTCGATCTCGGCCGCCAGCGCCACCGCGTCCCGCCCGCCGGTCGGCACCGTGACGGTGCGCGGGTCGCTCGCCGCCGCACCCGGCGCCACGCGCGCGACGGCCGCCGCGATCCGCCGCGCCGTCGTCAGGTCCGGGTTGCGCAGCGAGAGGCGGAGCTGGTTGCGGGCGCCGAAGGTGTAGCGCGGCTCGCGCTCGACGATGGCGCCGTTGGCGATGCGCCCCGCGGTCGGCACGCCGCGGGTGACGGAGGCCGCCGCGCCCCGCGCCGCGACCGCCCCGGTGGCAAGCGCGCCCTGCGCCACGGCGTAGACCTCGCCATCGGCGCCGAGCAGCGGCGTCACCACGAGCGTCCCGCCGGTGAGGTTCGTCGCATCGCCCAGGGCCGAGACCGTGACGTCGATCCGCGTGCCCGAACGGGTGAAGGCGGGCAGGTTCGCGGTGACCATGACGGCCGCGACGTTGCGCGTGTCGAGCCGCGCCTCCTGGTCGCGCGTGTTGACGCCGAGGCGCTCCAGCATGCCGATCAGGCTCTGCCGGGTGAAGATGGCGGTGCGGAGGCGGTCACCCGTGCCCGGCAGCCCGACGACGAGGCCGTAGCCGACGAGCTGGTTGTCCCGCACGCCCTCGATGTCGGCGATGTCCTTGATGCGCACCCCCTGCGCCGCGGCGAGGCCCGGGAGGCAGAGGAGCAGCAGCGCGAGGAGGAGGCGGCGCATGGCTCAGAAGGGCAGGACGGCGTCGAGGAACTGCTGGCCGTAGCGGGGCTGCTGCACGTCGCTGATCGTGCCGCGCCCGCCGAGCGCGATCCGCGCCTCGGCCAGCCGGTCGTGGCGGATCGTGTTGTCGCTCGCGATGTCCTGCGGGCGGATCACGCCGCTCACCTGGACGTCCCGCAGCTCCTGGTTGACGCGCACCTGCTGCCGCCCAGCCACGGCCATGTTGCCGTTGGGGAACAGCTGCGTGACGGTCGCGGCGACGCGCAACGTCAGCGTCTCCTGCCGCTGGATCTGGCCGTTGCCGTCGCTGGAGTTGGTGCTGGTCCCGTCGAGCAGGCGGGCCGGATCGATCACCGCGGGCAGCAGCCGGTCCACGCCGAAGAAGCGCGGGAAGCCCAGCTGCTCGGCGTTGTTGCGGCTGCGCTGGGTGCGGTTCTGAAGCTGCGCGCGGTCCTCGATCTGCACGAGGATGGTGACGAGGTCCCCGGGCGCGGAGGCGCGCTGGTCCCGCAGGAAGGTGCGGCTGCCCGCCCGCCAGAGCGAATTCGCTTCGTTCGATGCGACCTGCGGCTCCGGCATCGGCATGGAGATGGGCCGGCCCCCCGGATTCTCGATCGGCGCGAGCTGCGGCCCGCGCCCGATCTCCGCGATGCGCTGGCCCGTTCCGCAGGCGGTGAGGCCGAGCACGGCCAGCAGGGCGAGACGGGTCTTCATGGCATGTTCCGGGGCGCCGCGCGCGCGGCGACATGGTTGGGGATGGAACCGGGCGGCGCGGCGCCCATGGCGCGGGCGTGGCGGCCGTCGAGCGCCTCGGCGAGCACCACCGTCCCGCTGGCGAGGTTGAGGACCGGGAAGCTGCGGCCCGGGAACGCGTCCTCGAGCGCGCGGCCTTGCGCGGTCAGCGTCAGGCCCGGCGCTTCGTGCAGCAGCAGGACGGGCGCGTCGCGGGCGACGAGCGCCACCGGCGTGACGTCGGCGGAGGTGAGCGCCTGGCCCGCGGGCACGGCGCGCCGCAGGCGCTGGCCCAGCACGGCGTCGAAACCCTGGGCGGCCGCGGCGCGCACCCGATCCGCCGGCTGGCGCTGCAGCTCGAGGTCGCCGTCGCGCAGCACCTCGCCCGCGCGCAGCGCACGGGCGGCGAGCACGACGTCGCGCATCGCCACCATCCGGCCCGCGACGCGCTGGGTGAAGGTCGGCATCCCCTCCGCCACCACGACCAGCGTCGCGGCGAAGCGCTGCGTGGCTGGGTCGTACTGCGCGCCGTCCACCGCGACCCGCGGCGTCCCGGCCAGCAGCGGCAGCACGGGCGGCTGGAAGCCCGGGACATCGGGTTCGAACGCCGGGTCGGCGCCGAGCGTCGCCAGCTCCTCCCGCAGCGGGTCGAGCAGCTCCTCGCGCCGCATCGCCCGGCCGGGGCGCTCCACGACGACGCGCGCCTCGCCGCCGAAGGGCTGCCAGCCGAGACCGAAGTCGCGCGCGATGGCCGCGAGCTGAGGCCCTTCCACGACGAAGCGGCGGCCCGGCGCCGGCGCCGGGCCGAGCACCGTGTCGGCCCGCGGCCCCGCATGCTCGAACAGGTCGCCGAGCGTGACATGCGCCGCGTCCACCACCGCGCGGCTGCGCGGGGAGGGGGCCTGCGCCGCTGCCGGCAGGATGGGCAGCACCGCGAGCAGGAGGGCCGCGCGACGGGTCATCAGCGCAGCCGCGACAGCGCGGCCATCATCTCGTCGCCGGTGGTGATGACCTTGCTGTTCATCTCGTAGGCGCGCTGCGCCGTGATGAGGTTCGTGATCTCCTGCACGACGTTCACGTTGCTCTGCTCGAGGAAGCCCTGCTGGATCTGGCCGTAGCCGGGGCCGCCGGGCACGCCGAGCTGCGCCTGGCCGGAGGCCGGCGTCGCCAGGAGCATGTTGTCGCCGATCGCCTCGAGCCCGCCCTGGTTCGCGAAGCTCGCGATCTGGATGCGGCCGACGTTCTGCGGCTGCACCTGCCCGTCGAGCTTCACCAGGACCTCGCCCGCCGCGTTGATCGTCACGTCGCGGGCCTGGGGCGGGACGGTGATCCCGCCCGCGACGGGGAAGCCCTCGGCGGTGACGATCACGCCCTCGGGGCTCAGCCCGAAGGAGCCGGCGCGGGTGTAGGCGGTGTCGCCGTTGGGCAGCGTCACGGGGAAATAGCCGTTGCCGCGGATCGCGAGGTCGAAGCTGTTCTGGGTCTGGGTGAGCGTGCCCTGCTCCGCGATGCGGTACACGGCCGCCGTCCGCACGCCGAGGCCGATCTGCGCGCCCGCCGGCAGCACGGTGCCGTTGTCGGAGGACTGCGAGCCGGCGCGGCGGATGTTCTGGTAGATCAGGTCCTGGAACTCGGCGCGGCGGCGCTGGAAGCCCGTCGTGCTCATGTTCGCGATGTTGTTGGAGATGACCTCGACGTTGGTCTGCTGGGCCTGGAGCCCGGTGGCGGCGATGTCGAGAGCGCGCATGGATGCGTCCTTCCTTCAGATGTCAGCGGCGGCCGAGGATTCGCCCGACGGCGGAGCCCAGCCGCTCGCCTTCCTTCTCGATGAACTGCGCGGCCATCTCGAACTCGCGCAGGCCGGCGGTCAGCCGGGTCAGCTCCTGGATCGGCTGCACGTTCGAGGCCTCGACCGCGCCCTGGACGACCCCGGGCTGGGGGACGGGCTGGGGCTGCACGCCATCGGGGGCGGTGAAGAGGCGGTCGCCCTGCGCGAGGAGATCCTGCGGGCGCTCGAAGCGGACGACGCGCAGCCGTCCGATCGGGCCCGCCTCCGACGAGACCGTGCCGTCGGCCCGCACCTCGATGCGCACGTTGCCCGGGGGGAGGGAGAGGGGTTGGCCGCCCTCGCCCAGGACCGGGTTGCCCGCCGAGTCCACGATGCGGCTCTCCTGGTCGAGGGTGAACCGGCCCGCGCGGGTGAAGCGCTCGCCGGCCGGCGTCTGCACCGCGAAGAAGCCTTCCTGCGGCAGCGCCAGGTCCAGCGGATTGCCCGTCGTCTGCACGCCGCCGGGCGTGAAGTCGCGCCAAGTGGCGCGGTCGAGGGTGAAGGCGAGGTCGCGCCCGCCGGCGGGCGTGCCCGCCGCCTCCTGCCGCGACAGATGCGCGGCGAAGACGGACTGGCTCGCCTTGAAGCCGGGCGTGTTCGCGTTGGCCACGTTCTGGGCGAGGACGTCGGTCGCGCGGCGCTGCGCCGCGAGGCGCGACAGCATGACGTAGCCGGGTGTGTCCATCGCTCGGCCCCTCCTGGACAGGTCCTGCCCCGGTCATCGCAGCCGCCGTGCCAAGGGTGCGGGGCCAGGAATTCCGTGGCTTTCGCGACGCGCCTGCGCCGCGACGGCCTGATTAGGCGGCAGTTGTTGCCGGATGCTTTCGGCCCTTCCTGCCGGGCAAGAGGGCGTTAACGGCTGCTTCCTACATCGGCTGCGTCATCCAGGATGGAGGCACAGTTGACGGAACCAGCAGCGGAGGCCCCGGCACCGGGAGGGCGCAAGAAACTCGTGCTTCTCGCCGCCGCCTCCCTCTTCCTGCTGCTCGGCGGCGGCGCCGCGGCCGCTTTCGTGCTCAAGCTCGGCCCCTTCGCGCACAAGAGCGACGCGGCCGCCGAAGCCGAGCGCCCGCCGCAGCCGGTGCTGGTGGACATGCCCGAGCTGGTCGCCAACCTGAACGTGGCCGGCCGGCGCCCCGTCTTCGTCCGGCTCCGCGCCAAGGTCGAAGCGCCGCGCCCGGCCGACGCCGCCGCGGTGCAGGCCGCCATGCCGCGCCTGCAGGACATGTTCACCGCCTTCCTGCGCGAGACGCGGCCGGAGGAGCTGCGCGGCAGCGCCGGGACGCAGCGCCTGCGCGAGGAGCTGGTGGCGCGCGCCAACATCGCCGTCCGCCCCGGCGCCGTCAGCGACATCCTCTTCGTCGAGCTCGTCATCCAATGAGCGGCGAGGGCGAGGACGACGGCTGGGGCGAGGCGCTCGCCGAGGCGGTGGCGCCCGCGCTGGCGGAGCCCCCGCCGCCGGCCGACGCGGCCCGGGTGCTGAGCCAGGCCGAGATCGACAGCCTGCTCGGCGTCGGCGGCGACGGCGGCGCCGAGGAAGGCGGCGGCAGCGGCATCGAGCGCATCATCTCGCGCGGGCTCGTGTCCTACGAGCGCCTGCCGATGCTCGAGATCGTCTTCGACCGGCTCGTGCGCATCCTGTCCACCAGCCTGCGCAACTTCACCTCCGACAATGTCGAGGTCTCGATGGACGGGATGTCGTCCCTCCGCTTCGGGGACTACCTCAACTCCATCCCGCTGCCGGCGATGCTCGCGGTCTTCAAGGCCGAGCAATGGGACAATTACGGGCTGCTCGTCGTGGACAGCTCGCTCATCTACGCCGTGGTGGACGTGCTGCTCGGCGGGCGCCGCGGCACCTCGGCGATGCGGATCGAGGGCCGGCCCTACACCACGATCGAGCGCGCCCTGGTCGAGCGCCTCGTCAACGTGATCCTGCAGGATCTGTCGGACGCCTTCTCGCCGCTCTCGCCGGTGAACTTCCGCTTCGAGCGCCTGGAGGTGAACCCGCGCTTCGCCGTGATCTCGCGCAACTCGAACGCCGCCGTGCTCGCCCGGCTGCGCGTGGACATGGAGAGCCGCGGCGGCGAGGTGCAGCTCCTGCTGCCCTACGCGACGCTGGAGCCGGTGCGCGAGCTGCTGCTGCAGCAATTCATGGGCGAGCGCTTCGGCCGCGACTCCATCTGGGAGCTGCACCTGGCGGAGGAGCTGCGCCAGACCGGCGTGGCGCTCAACGTCGTGCTCGACCAGCAGACGATGCGCCTGTCCGACGTGCTGCGGCTCAAGGTGGGCGACCGCCTCGCCCTCTCCGTGCCGCCCGGCGCCCCCGTCACCCTCGCCTGCGGCAACGTGCCGCTCTTCCAGGGGCGGGTCGGGCGCCGGAACGGCCGTCTCGCCGTCCGCATCGAGGAAAGCCTGCCGCGTGCGGGCCAGCGCAGTCCGGAGACCTCGCCATGATCCTCTTCGACCTTCCGCCGGGCCAGCTCGCGCAGCTCGCCATCGAGGCGCTGCTGCTCATCGGGATCGCCCTGGGCGTGCCGGCAGCCATCCGGCTCGAGCGGGCCCTCGCCGCGCTGAAGCGGGACCGCGGGCAGCTCCTCGACGGCGCCAAGGGCTTCGCCGAGGCCACGCGCGAGGCGGAGGCCGCGATCGCGCGCCTCCGCGGCGCCGCCGACGGCTCCGGCCGGCAGCTCGGCGAGCAGCTCCGCGCCGGAGGCGCGCTGCGCGACGACCTGCGGCTTCTCATCGAGCGGGCCGAACGCCTCGCAGACCGCCTCGACGACGGGGTGAAGGCCAGCCGCCCCGCCGCCGAGCCGGCGCTCGCCGGCGCCGCGGCGCCGGTGCCGCGGGCGAAGGCGGAAGCGCAGCTGATGCAGGCCCTGCGCCGGACCCGCGGCGAATGAGCGCGACCGCCTCCCTCCGCGCCCTCATCCTCGGCGCGCTCGTCGTGGGCGGGATGAAGGCCCTCTCGCTCGTCGCCCTGCTGCCGCCGCTCGGCCCCTGGCTCGCCGGCGCGAGCTTCCCGCACGCCGGCATCCCGCCCGCCGCCGCCTCGCAGGCGAGCCCGCCGCCCGCG
>JAIEOO010000389.1 GCA_019750475.1 Acetobacteraceae bacterium
CGCGCCGCGGATCGCCCTCGCCGGCCTGCCCTCGCAGGGGGCGCTGCCCCGCCGGCCCGCCTCGCTCCGCGCCGAGGCCCTGTCCCGCGAATGCGACCAGCCGCGCGGGGAGGCGGACGTCGCGCGCCTCGGCCCGGACCTGCTGTTCTGGCTGCTGCCCTGCGCCGCCGGCGCCTACAACTTCGCCAGCCTGCCCGTGCTGACCGATGCGCGCGGCGGTTCGCCCCGCGTCGTCGCGCTGCCCGGCGTGCCCGGGCGGCCCGCGGGCCTGCCGGTGAACGCCGCCTTCGAAGCCCGGACGAACCGCCTCACGCAGTTCAACAAGGGGCGCGGCATCGGCGATTGCGGCACCGCCGGCACATGGGGCTGGGCCGGCGACCGCTTCGCCCTGCTCGAATGGCGGGAGATGCCCGATTGCCGCGGCATCCCCGACACCGACTGGATCGTGCTGCACCGCAGCCCCGGCTGATCCGGGGTCCATCCGCCGCTCCGCCCGCCCTCACGGCACGAAGTCGGGCCAGCTCCGGTCCTTCTCGGCCACATGCGCGGGCGGCAGCGGCCAGGCGATGCCGAAGGCCGGGTCGTCGAAGCGCACGCCCCGCTCCGCCCCCGGGCGGTAGCTCTCGGTCATCATGTAGAACAGCGTCGCGCCGTCGCTCAGCGCCTGGAAGCCATGGGCGAAGCCGGGCGGGATCCAGAACGCGTCGCCGCCCTCGGCCGTCAGCTCCACCCCGTGCCAGCGGCCGCGGGTCGGGCTGCCCGGGCGCAGGTCCACCGCCACGTCGAAGACGGCCCCGGCCACGCAGCGCACGAGCTTCCCCTCCGGCCAGGGATCGGCCTGGAGATGCATCCCCCGCACCGTGCCGCGCTGCGCGTTGACCGAGAGGTTGCACTGGGGGAAGCGCGTGGGCAGCCCGGCTGCCGCGAACTCCGCCTCGCAGAAGGCGCGCGCGAAGCCGCCGCGGGCGTCGTTGCGCCACTCCGCCCGCACCAGCATGAGGCCGGGCAGCGGCGTCGGCGCGAAGATCACGGCAGGATCGTCACGCGCGGGATGGGCACGACGAAGCGCCCGCCCCAGTCGCGGATGCCGGCCATCTGCCGCGTGATCTCGTCCGCCAGGTTCCAGGGCAGGATGAAGACGTAGTCCGGCTTCGCCTCGAAGATCGCCTCCGGCGCGCGGATGGGGATGTGGGTCCCGGGCAGCAGCATGCCCTGCTTGTGCGGGCTGCGGTCCACCGTGAAGGGCAGGAACTCCGGCCCGATGCCGCAGTAGTTCAGCAGCGTGTTGCCCTTGGCCGGCGCGCCGTAGCCGACGACGCGCTTCCCCGCGCGATGCGCCGCGACGAAGAAGTCGAGCACCGCCGCCTTGGTGTCCACCACCTGGCGCGCGAAGGCGGCGTAGGCGGCCATGCCGTCGAGGCCCGCCGCGCGCTCCTCGGCGAGGATGCGCGCGATGGCCGGCGTCCCGGCATGGGAGGCCCCGGCGCGGCAGGTGTAGAGCCGCAGCGATCCGCCATGGGTCGGCAGCTCCTCCACGTCGAAGACGCGCAGCCCCGCCGCCGCCATCACCTGCTGCGCCGTCAGCAGCGAGAGGTAGGAGAAGTGCTCGTGGTAGATGGTGTCGAACTGGTTGTGCCGCATCAGCTGCAGCAGGTGCGGGAACTCGAAGGTCGCGACACCCTCGGGCTTCAGCAGCACCGCGAAGCCCCTGGTGAAGTCGCGGATGTCGGGGACGTGGGCGAGCACGTTGTTCGCCGCCATCAGGTCGGCGGCGAAGCCCTTCTCACGCAGCTCGCGCGCCGTCGCCTCGCCGAAGAAGGCCGGGACGCTCTCGACGCCCTTCGCCCGCGCGTGCTCCGCGACATTGGCCGCGGGCTCGACGCCGAGGACGGGGATGCCCGCCTGGACGAACCATTGCAGCAGGTAGCCGTCATTGCTCGCGACCTCCACGACGCGGGAGGCGGGCGTGAGACCGAAGCGCTCCGTCATCGCCGCGGCGTAGCGCCGCGCATGCTCCACCCAGGACGCCGCGAAGGAGGAGAAGTACAGGTAGTCGGAGAAGATCGCCTCCGGCGTCTCGAACTCCTCGAGCTGCACGAGGTGGCAGCCGTCGCAGACATAGGCGTGGAGCGGGTAGAAGCGCTCCATCGCCTTGGCGTTCTCCGGCGCCACATAGGCGTTGCTGAGCGGGCTCATCCCGAGATCGGCGAAGCTGGTGGTCAGCGGCTTCGCGCAGAAGCGGCAATGGGAGGCCATGGTGGTCCGCTCCGGATGTCAGGATGGGGTGGCGTAGGCGGCGATGTCGGCGGCGACGAGCGCGGCCGGCCGCGCGCCTTCGTGCTGCGCGCGGTAGAAGCGCAGCGTGCGCGCGACGGCCTGGGCGAGGCGCCAGCGCGGCCGCCAGCCCAGCAGCGCGCGGGCGCGCGACGCGTCCACCGAGAGGAAGCCGGCCTCGTGCGGTCCGCCATCTGGCGCGATCTCGACGACCGCCTCCGGCCCCCAGGCCTCCGCCGCGAGGCGCGCGACGAGGCCGACGGGCTCGGCATCCTCGGGCACGGGGCCGAAGTTCCAGGCGGCGGCGAAGCGCGCGCCCTCGGGCCCGAGCAGCACCTCGGCGAGACGGAGGTAGCCCGACAGCGGCTCCAGCACGTGCTGCCAGGGGCGCGTCGCGTGCGGGTTCCGCAGCCGCACCGGCTGGCCGGCGGCGAAGGCGCGGGCGCAGTCGGGCAGCAGCCGGTCCGCCGCCCAGTCGCCGCCGCCGATCACGTTGCCCGCGCGGGCCGAGGCGATCAGCTTGCCCTCGGCGCCGAAGGAGCGGCGCCAGGCGGCGGCGGCGATCTCCGTGCAGGCCTTGGAGGCGCTGTAGGGATCATGCCCGCCGAGCGCCTCGTCCTCGCGGTAGGGCCAGACCCATTCGCGGTTCTCGTAGCATTTGTCGGAGGAGACGACGACGACCGCGCGGACGGAGGCGACGGCCCGCGCCGCCTCCAGCACGTGCGCCGTGCCCATCACGTTCGTCGCGAAGGTCTCGAGCGGGTCGGCGTAGGAGCGCCGCACCAGGGCCTGCGCCGCGAGGTGCAGCACGATCTCGGGCCGCGCCGCCTCCATCGCCGCGCGCGTCGCCGCGGCGTCGCGGATGTCGCCGAAGCGGCCGACGGCATCCGGCTGCGGAAACAGGTCGCGGAAGAGGCTCGGCCCCGGCTCCGGCGGCAGGGCGTAGCCATGCACGCTCGCGCCGAGGGAGCGGAGCCAGGCGGCGAGCCAGGCGCCCTTGAAGCCGGTGTGCCCGGTCAGGAAGACGCGCCGCCCCGACCAGAAGGATGCGGCCGGGGCCGCCCCTTGTCCGGCGATCATGTCGGTGCCCCTCGCATCGCGCCGCTATACCGCAGCCGGCATGGATGTGTGAAACCGGGTGAAGTCGTCCCAGGCCGCCGCCTCGTCGAAGCCGAGGGCCGCGGCGTCCACGCGGTCCGGGTTCCAGCGCGCGCGGGGCTCGGGGAAGTCGGTCTGCGCCGCGAGGCGGAGGTCGCAGCGCCAGCCCGTGCGCGCGCTCACCTCGCGCGCCACGCGCGCGGCGAAATCGCCCTGCGCGCCCGCGTAGAAGCCGGGCGCCAGCCGCGCCTCGGGCCCGGACGCGGGACGCTCAAGCACGAGGCGCGCATAGGCGCGCGCCAGGAGGCCGACCGGGATGTTGTCCCGCACATAGGCGGGCGTCCGCACCTCCGGCACGCGGCCGGCGGCCCATTCGCGCATCAGATAGGCGGTGAAGCGCGGCTCCTCCTCCGGGCCGAAGGGGTTGGGGATGACGAACTTGTCCACGCGCAGGCCGCGCGCCAGGGCGGCCTCGCGGATCCGCGCGAAGGTGACGGCCTTGGAGGTGGCGTAGGGGCTGAAGCTGCGCTCCGTCTCGGGGCCCGCCCCCTCCCCCGGCTCGCCGTAGCTGCCGGTCACGACGATGCGCGTCCCGCCCGCCTCGCGCAGCGCGTCGAGGACGGCGCCGAGGTTGCGGGTGTTGGCCGCGACCGCCTCCTCGACCGGGAAGTCGGGCCGCGTGTAGCCGGTCATGTGGGCCCAGTGGTGGCACAGCGCGTCGAGCGGCGCCGCGGCGCGGATGGCGGCCAGCATGGCGTCGCTGCCGAAGGGCGCGGCGTGGATTCGCGCCACCGCGGGGGGCAGCCGCGCGAGGCGCCGCGCATGGCCGCCGCCGTAGCCGGCCGCGGCGCCCGACAGGGTGGCCACGACGGTGGCCCCGGCCGCCGACAGGTGGCGCGCGAACCAGTGGCCGGTGAAGGAGGACGCGCCGGTGAGGAGGACGCGCATGCCCTCAGGCGATGTCGGGCCGGCGCCAGGGCGCGCGGCCGGTGTTCCACAAATCGTTCAGGTGCTCGTGGTCGCGCAGCGTGTCCATGCAGGCCCAGAACCCGCCATGGGTGAAGACCTTGAGCTGCCCGTCGCGCGCCAGGCCCGACAGCGCCTCCTGCTCCAGCACGCAGTCTTCCCCGGGCGAGAGCCGCGGCAGGAAGCCGCGGCGGAACAGGAAGAAGCCGCCATTGATCCAGACGCCGTGCAGCCCGGGCTTCTCCTCGAAGCTCTCCAGCTCCTCGCCCTTCATCCGCAGCTCGCCGAAGCGCGAGGGCGGGTTGATGCCGAGCACGGTGCCGAGCCTGTCATGCGCGAGGTGGTAGCGCAGCTCGGCCGCGAGGTCCGCGTCGGTGACGCCGTCGCCATAGGTCACGGCGAAGTGCTCGGCGCCGTTGAGGTAGAGCGCCGCCGCCCGGGCGATCCGCGCGCCCGTCATGGTCTTCTCGCCGGTGTAGGCGAGCGTCACTTCCCAATCGAGCGTGTGCTCCCGCCGGTGGACGCGCAGCCCGTTGGTGCCGAGGTCCACCGTCACGTCGGCGTTCATCGCGTAGTAGTTGAGGAAATACTCGCGGATCACCTCGGACTTGTAGCCCATGCACAGCACGAAGCGGCGGAAGCCGAAGCGGTTGTAGTGGTTCATGATGTGCCAGAGGATCGGGCGCTCCCCGATCGGCACCATGGGCTTCGGCCGGAACTCGGTCCATTCGCGCAGCCGCGTGCCGAGGCCGCCGCAGAGAATGAAGACGGGGATGTCGGCGGGTGTCATGCGGCGCTGGCTTCCGGCGGCGGTTCGAGCCCGAGGTCCCGCGCCTTCAGGCTCGGGTCCTGCAGGCGGGCGAAGTTCAGGGTGGAGCGGCGCAGCGTCCCCTTGTAGCGGATGCGCAGCGCGCGGAACCACAGCATCCAGGGACCGGGGCGCAGGTCCACCACGATGCCGTGGCGCGGCAGCCGGTCGCGCCACTTGTCGCGGACGTAGCGATAGGCGTCGAAGAAGCTCTCCGGCAGGCGCCCGATCGGCTTCGAATTGTGAATGACCGGGCGGTCCAGCACGTAGGTGCCGAGGCCGCGGCGCTCGGCCTCGAAGATCAGGTCCGCGCCGTAGCAGTGGAAATCGGGCACGCCCTCGTCGAAGCGCAGCCCGCTGCCGCGGCGGAGGATCAGCACGAACTCGTCGATGGCGACGACGGGCGCGGGCGCGGGCAGCGCCGAGCCGATCATCCGGTTGATGCCGACATCCCAGATGCGGCCGACATAGGCGCCCGCGGCATCCCGCCCGATCAGCCCGGCGATGGCCCAGTCCTCCGGCAGGGCGGCCAGCGCCCGCGCGAGGCCGTCGAACCAGCCCGCCGGGAAGTAGACATCCGAGTGGGTGAAGACGATCACATCGGCCTGCGCCCGCGTGTCGAGCGCGGCGTTGTAGGCCGTCGCGGCGCTCCTCGTGTTCCAGAGGATGTCGCAGGCGACGCGGCCGGCGGCGATGTCCGGCGAGCGGTGGAGGTTCTGCGCCAGGATCTCGCGATCCGCGTCGCGCACGCAGGCGAACACCTGGAGGGAAGGCGGCGTCACGCGGCCCTCCTCCGGCATGGGTCCCTCGCGCCGTCGTGCAAACTCGGCATCGGACCTCGATCGCGGGGGGACGCGGGACCCCGGGCGGAACGGCACGGACATGGCCCCGACACCACGCCCCGGGCCAGGTTTCGGCCCGTTCGGGTCTTACGGGCATGGAATACGGGACGCAACCCGAGGGCCTGGCTCGGTGTTCGCGCGCGCGTGGACTTCGCCGGATCTTCACGCTCGGCGCCCGGCCTTGCTGGCGCGCGCCCGGCCCACCTATCGTCCCGGGCGAGCGGACCGCTTCGAGGAGACGCCCATGGCCCGGGTCAGCCGCCTGGATCCCGATCGGCAGGCGGGATGAGCGCCGCGCTCTCGACCATCAGCCTCGCCACCGCGACGCCGGGCGGCGGCTTTCCGCTCTACGGCCAGGCTCTGGCCGCGACCGTGCGTGCGGCCGACCCCACCCTGCTGATCGAGCCGCGCCACACCCGCGGCAGCACCGAGAACGTGCCGCTGCTGCGCGGCCGGCAGGTGGACCTGGCCCTCGTGCAGGGGGAAGTCCTGCAGGCCGAGGTGTTCTCGGCCCCTCCGGGCCCGGACCGCCCGCTGATCCTGTGGGCCATGTACGGCTCGCCCGGCCTGTTCGCGCTGCGCGGCGACGCGCCGCAGCGGAGCATCGCGGATCTCCGCGGCCAGCGGATCGCCTGGGGCGCGCGCGGGTCGGGCCTCGTGCTGCTGGCGCGGGCGGTGATGGGAAGCCTCGGCCTCGACCTCGAGCGTGACTTCGAGGCGGTCTTCCTCGATCGCGCCGGGGACGGGCCCGCCATGGTCCTCGATGGGCGCGCCGCCGCGCTCTGGGGCGCCGGGACCGGGTGGCCCGGCTTCACCGCCATCGCCGGCGGGCCGGCCGGGGCGCGCTTCATCGCCCCCTCGCCCGAGGAGGCGGCGCGCATCGTGGCGCGGCACGCCTTCCTGCGCCCGATGAGCGTTCCCGCCGGCGGGTATCCGGGCCTCACGGCGCCGGTGTCCTCCGTCGGCTCCTGGAGCTTCGTGATGGCGCGGGCCGACCTGTCCGAGGGTGTCGCCTGGCGTCTCGCGCGCGCCCTGCACCTCGGCGAAGCGCGGTTCGCCGCGGCCCTCGACCAGGCGGGGGAGAGCACGGCGCGGAACACGGCGACGGCCCCGCCCGACCCGGCGCTGCTGCACCCCGGCGTCCGGCGCTACCTCGCGGAGGCGGTCGGCCGCTGACCCTCAGCGCCGGCGCGACATCGGGTCGAGACCGGTCGCCGCCACCACCTCCGCCACCTCGGCGGAGGCGAGGAACGCGATCAGCTCCCGCGCCGCGGCCGGCTGCGGCGCCGTCCGGATCAGCCCGGCCGAGAACACGGTGACGCGCTGCACCTCGTCCGGCAGGAAGCCCACCACCTCGATGCCGGCGACGGGCAGGTGCTCGCTGAGCTGCTGGATGCCGAGTTCGGCCTCGCCGCGTGCCACCACGGCGGCCACGCGCTCCGAGTAGATGCGGCGCGACCTGGGCAGCACCTGGTCCGCGATGCCGAGGCGCTGGACCAGTTCCGTCTCGTAGTAGACGCCGGACGCGCTCGCGGAATAGGCGATCGAGCGCGCCTCGAGCAGGGCGCGCCGCAGCGCGTCCACGCTGCCGATGTCGGGCTTGGGCGCCCCGGCGCGGACGGCGATGGCGATGCGGCTCTCGGCGAGGTCCACGCGCGAGCCCGGGACGCCGAAGCCGCGCCGCACCATCTCCTCGAAGGCGTCGGCCGCGAGCAGGATGACGTCGGCCGTCTCGCCCCGCGCCAGGCGCTGCGGGATGGCGTCGGACGCCTGCCCCATGGACGCGCCGAAGGCGCTGACGAGGCGGTGCCCGCTGCGCTGCTCGAAGCGTGGGCCGAGGGCGCGGTAGGCCGCGGTGAAGGCGCCGGACGAGATGACGTGGATGTCCACCCCGGCCCACGCCACGCGCGGAACCAACGGGAGGGCCGACAGCCCCCCGAGCAGGGCACGGCGGGAGAGCGGCATGGCTATGGGACCTCCTCGGTCACGGTGGGTGTCCGGCGGGATGGGTCAGCCGGACAGGATCGCGCCTGCGCGTCACCGCACGCCCACGGCCTGGCGCACCCAGCGCCGCGCGCGCGCGAGGATCGAGACGTTCCCGAATGGCGAGGGCCCGCCCGGCGATCCGGCATCGTCGGTTGCGCCAGGCGCCGGGCTCGCCTCCAGCACGGTGGCATCCGGAGCGTCGTCGAACGCCGCGAAGACCAGCGGAGGCCCGATCCGGACCGACCGAACGCTGAACTGACCGAGCCCGGCCTTGCCGATCACGAGGCGCAGCACGCGGGGCCCCACGCCTTCTTCGACGACGAAAGGCAAGCGGATCGTGCTCGTGGGCTGGTCGAGCCGGCACCGCACGCTGCCCGTCCGAGGCTCGTCCGACAGACCGACGCTCACGTCGCACAGCAGCTCCGCCGCGCCTTCGTGCCGCTCCAGCAGAAGCACCAGCAGGTACGCTCCCGGCAGCAGGGCCACCCCATCGAGCGTCGTCACCGCCCGGGGCTCCGGGGCTGCCGGGCTGGCGATCCTCCCGTCCGGCAGGCGCGTCGATTCGGGCTCGACGCGACACAGCGGGAGCCAGTCATCCACGGCGGGGTAGCTCGGCGTGTCCGAGAACGTGCCCGGTTCGAGCCGAGCGCCGGTGACCGAAGCGGCGCACGGGCCGTTCACCAGCACGCGCCCTTCCAGCGGCAAGGCCTGAAGCAGGGCGACGTCCTGCGGCGCGATCTCGAAGGACAACGGGAGCTCGAACGGGCCGGGGCGATCAACGACGCAGTGCTGCCGGGCGAGCAGCACCGGCCCGGCGGCGAACTCGGCCGCGAACGCCGCGGCCGGCGATGCGTCGGCTTGCGGAGTGGCCGCGACGCCGGAAACGACGAAGCGGAAGGGCCCGGCGTTCAGCCGCAGCGGGCGGCTCCTCGCCAGCAAGCCCGGCTGTCCCGTCGTTTCGATCGCCGCGTCACGGCGACGGCCGGCAGCACCGACGGTCATCAGGGGCAGCAGGTTGACGACGGCAGACGGACGAACCGAAGCCGTCCTTGCCGCACCCGGAGTGCCCGCGTCTTCCAGCGCCTGGCGCAGCCGCTGCATCGCCGCGCGGTTGGCCCGCAGCCACTTGAGCCGGTCGCTGGCGGGCGCGGAGTCGGCCGCCAGCAGCCTGAACACGTGAGCCTCCAGAGGCTCGCGGCGGCAGACCGTCGCGAGATAGCGCTCGAAGGGTCGGGCGCGGGAGCCGAGGCCGAAGGGCGACGGGCCGCCGACGGACGCCGGATCGAGGACCATCCGGTGGATGTCGACCAGGCCGCCCCAGGAGCACCACAGGTTGAGGGGCTGCGTCGGCCGCAGGTGCTGAAGCTCGTGGAACTCCTCGCTCTCGACGAGCACGTCGCGCACGTCGAGCACGGTGCGCGGACCGGCGGCGATCTCATCCGCGCGTGCCCGCAGCCCGACCTCGTCGCCCGGCCTTTGCAGGATGCTGCGATACAGGATGTCGATCTGGTCCCACAGCGGCAGGGAGAGAAAGCCCAGGAAGCCGTCATTGGCCGGCGGCGGCGGCGCGACCTCGTTCGCCCGCAGGAGGTCATCGAGCGTGAGGCGCCCCCCTGTGCCCTCCCCTGCCCGCTGACCGGATGACCGCTTCAGGACGACGCCGAGCTCGAGGCAGGTCACGCTCTTGATGCCGTCGGCCTCGTCGTGCCAGTCGCACGGCAGCTCACCGGCGAACGCCCAGCAGCCGGCCAGGGAGGAGGACCGCCCGACCACCGCCGACGAACGATAGACCCGCGCCAGCCTGTCATTGACGAAGAGGCCGAAGAGCGGGCGGTACAGCGTGTTGCCCGGCCATTCCAGCCAGCCACGAACCCGATGGCCGGTCACCTCGACCTGCCACTTGAGGGCGGGCGGCTTCGTGCCCTGCGGGAGCGCGCTCATGCGGCCTGCCGGCGGCGGGCGGCGAGGACGCCGAAGGCGGCGTCCCGGATCGTCTCGTAGGTTCGCTTCCATGTCATGGAGGCCGCCCAGGCCCGCCGACGCTCGGCGCCCGACGCGCGGAGCTCGGGGTCGCGCTCGTCCCGGAGAACCCGGTCCAGGGCCTCCGCGAAGGTGCCGACACGGTTGGGATCGAAGTAGACGGCGACGTCACCCCCGGCCTCCGGAAGGCTGCTGCTCCAGGTGGTGATGACCGGGACGCCGAAGGACAGAGCCTCCACCACGGGAAGGCCGAAGCCTTCGTAGAGCGAGGGGTAGACGACCGTGACCGCGTGCGCGAGGAGACGATCGCGCACGGCGTCGGCGACGAAGCCGGTGAAGCGGATCCGCCCGCGCGCGACCTGTTCTTCGAGACCGAGCGTCGCCACCAGCTCGCTCATCTCGTCGCCCCAGCCCATGCGGCCGACGAACACGAACACGAGGCGTCCGAGCAGGTCCTGGTTCGCGGCCAGGTGCTCCAGGACAAAGCGCACGTTCTTGCGCGGCTCAAGCGTGCCCAGAACCACGACGTAGGGCTCGACCGCATCCGGCGCCGCCAGACGGGCGACCGGGCGGGAACAGGGCGCGAGCGGCGCCACCACCGACGGCACCGCCGCCAGTTCAGGGAAATAGGCGCGGACGTCGGCGATGGTGGAGGCCGAAGGCGCCGCCAGCAGATCGGAAGACATCAAGTCGCCGAACAACTTCTCATGCATCTCGGCGACCGTGTGCTCCAGATGGAATTGAGGGGCGAGAATGGGCGTGAGGTCGTGGACGAAGCTGATTTCGAAGGGAAAGAAGCGGCGATGCCACTTGTACCACGGGAACAGCCCGATCACGTCGCGGTCGAGCACGCTGCTCTCCCACGGCTGATCGGGCACGCGGCCGGCGATCCACCAGAGGATGTCGCCGCCACCGTCGAGCAGCTTCGGCATGATGGCCGTCGGAAGCCGCTGCCGGTTCATGAAGAAAGCCGGCTCGACCGACGCGTCGCCGAGCGCCTCGCGCACCAGGTTTCGCGTGACGTTCGAAATGCCCGTCGGTTCCCGTTCCGCCATCGTGGACACCTCGATGGCGAAGATCGGCGCGGCAGCGTTCGGACCGGACACCTCAAGCCCTCTCGACGTTGGTGAGCGCGGTGAGGCGCGCCCGGGCGCAGGCGTCCACGGCGGCCATCGAGAACATCGAAGCGACGTTGCGACGCGCCGCGAGCGCCATGGAGGCGTACGCCTCGCCGGTCAGGTTGCGCGCCGCCCGGACGGCACGCCCGACGTCGAAGCGCGTCGACGCGTGGATGGCGTGGACGCGACCGGCCACATCGCCCGCGGTGCGCGTGAGACCCACGTAACGCTCCTCATCGACCAGGACCGCCGCGCTCCCGTCCACGTAATCGAGCATGGCGGTGTTGCGGTTGGACACCGGCACGGTGCCGCACGCCATGGCCTCCAGGAGCGGCAGATTGCTCCCTTCGCAGTGCGGCACGGACAGGTAGAAATCCGCGATCGAGTACAGGGCTTTCATTTGTTCGTCGGACACGTAATCGAAGATGAACACAACACGCGGGTCGTATTTGGCCGCCGGGCCAAAGTACCGCTGCACGAAGCGGTCGGGGATGCCCCTGACCAGATAGTCGCCTTCGTTGGGCACCAGGAGCTTGACGATGAAGAGGTCCGTCGGCCCGGCGCCGAGCAGGAAACCCTCGATCGAGTTGAGGAGGTTCTTGCGCGCGTCACCCGGGTTGCAGATGAGGAGGAAGATGCGCCCGGTGCGGTCCGCCACGGCGGATTGCGCCCCGATGGACGAGATGGCGGCCTCGGTGAAGATGCACATCGGCTCGATACCGACGCCCGTCGTGACGGTCAGCGGCACGCAGGGCACCTCCGCCAGCAACGCCCTGGCATCCTCGAACGACAAGCGCTCGCTCCCCGTCGAGCCGCAAATCGGCGGCGGCACCACGTGCACCCGCGGCACCCCGTTGCGGATCAGCGAGTCGCGGGAATAGGTCGAAGGCACCCAGACCTCGTCGGCCAGGTTCAGCATTCGCACCTGGTTCTGCAATATCGACTCGTGCGGCAAGTTGGTGTCCTTGAGCACGTCAAATTCCCAGGCGAAGTAGGCGATGTTGACGACGTCCGGGACCAGGCGGAAATTCTCCGTCGAACGGAACGCGACATGCACGACCCTGCCCTCGTCCGGCCCGGCCACGGCAAGGAGCGCCCCTGGATGCTTGATGCTCTCCGGCATCTGCACCAGGCGGGGGTTCATCCCCCGCGCTTCCCACAAGGCCACGAATTTGTTTTCGAGAAACCGATACGAATAGTGCGCGTGGCCGATCTGCCGCCGCATCTCCATTCGCCGCTCCGACGAATACAAGAGGCGGCATGGGACGTGCTGTGAGAGATCCACCGAGGGCGGCTCCTGAAATCCATGGCCGTCAGGCCTCACAAAATAGGAACTATGCCGGCCGTGCCGCCGGGTAAAGGCATCGTGATTCGACGAACGCAAGGTCCTCGGCCCCGCAGAGGCGACGCGCGCCCGTTGCCCGCCCTTCACCGACCGGTCGCAGCGAGCAGAAACGCCTTAGCGCAGGATCGCCCCGACCGGAATCGGTCAGCGCGTGAATCCTGCGCTCGCCACGCCGACAGCGGCTTCGGCCTGCCGACAGCCGGGGCAGAACCGCCGTCGGATACGGCGGACTGCTTCCGTCACCGGCACCGGAGCACGAGGTTCGGCCCGACGCGGTCCACCATCTGATACGCCTCGGCGACGGCCGCCACGAAGGGGAAATCCTCGACCCGCCGTCCGTCGGACGGTGGCGCCTCGATCAGCGCCCAGCGAGGCCGGAAGGGCGAATTCGCGATCAGGTCGTTCATCACCTTGAAGTCCTCTCCCTCGATGTCGAGGGACAGGAGATCGAATGCGTGTGGAACCCCGTGCTCGGCCAGGATGGTCGGCAACCGCCGCACGGGGACGGAAATCTCGCCCGTCGTGGACCCCCATCCCTCAGCCACGTCGCGGCTGAGGGACGAGACGTCGGCGTTGATCCCGAGGAAAAAGCGAGCCTCGCCCTCGTAATCCGAAACGGCGCAATTCACCAAGGTCATGGCCAGGCCGGCGAAACCCTGACGGATCCCGTCGATGAGCGACGGATTCGCCTCGACCAGCAGCCCGCGCCATCCGAAGACGCGGAGGAGGTCGAAGGAATTCGACCGCTCCACGCCGCGGGCGCCGACATCGACGACGAAGCGGCCGAGGCTGGCCTCGTTGACCATCTGCCGGATCAGGAAGGACACCTCCCCGTGCTGGGAGTGGTCGCCGAAGAACGTGCGCGCGTCGTTGTCCTGCGGCAGAAGTCGCGGCAAGGCGCTCGGGAACTCGACAGAGCCCGTGATGGCCGCGACAAGCCCCTCCACATCCATCTTGCCGTCGCGGAGCAGGTCGCAGAACGCCTCCAGGCTCGGCGGATCAGGCTCCCGCAGCAGCAACGACTTGAACAAGGCTGTCACCAACTGCCGGGCGAGAGCGTCCTCGAGCCCAGCCATCTCTCCACCGCGCATGGCCCTCTCCTCCGGACGGGAGTGCCCGGAGTTCGGCGGTCGCGCAAGTCCGCCGACGTCAGAACCGCGTGAGCCGGAACTGGCTGCGCGTGGCGCTCGTCCGGAGGCCGGGCTCGACCAGGCGGGCGTAATGGGCGGTCCCGTTCATGACATCGCCCAGGACGAGGGCTTCGAGGTCGGTGACGAACGGGTTGCGCCCCATGAGCAGCGTGCCCGACGCGGTCAGGCGCCCGTCTTCCGTCAGGCGTCCCTCCAGCTCCCCGGCACCGATCAGCCCGCCGGAGGATTCGAAGCGGACCGTGACCGCGTCGCCCCGGCGACGCGTGATCACGAGCAGGAGGCTGCCGCTCCGCCCGAGGGTCTCGTTGTAGTTGGCCCCGCGGAACTGGAGCGGCGCCGCCACGGTCGCCGCCGGCGGCGGGGGCGGCGGTTCGGGCAGGCCTCGCCGGCCGGCGGTCCCTCGGCGACGGCGGG
>JAIEOO010000318.1 GCA_019750475.1 Acetobacteraceae bacterium
CTCGCTCAGGTTCAGCGCGAAGACCAGGATGTTGCCCGGCCCGCGCAGCCCGTTCGCCACCGTGTCGAGCGTGGCGGAGGGCGCCACCGCGTCCACCGTGACGTTGGCGAGGGTGGAGCCGCCGGCGAAGGTGAGCGCGTTGCCCGCGCCGTCGGTCACGCGGCCGCCGGCGTCGGACAGCGCCCCGACAACGATGCCGTCGGCATCGTGGTCGCCCGACTGCACCGTGTACTCGAAGACGAGATGGGTGGCCGTGCTGGCGGCCTCGTTGAGGGTGGCGGTGCGGGCCTGGCTGCCGACGGTCAGCGCCAGGGTGATGGGATCGGCGCCGGTGTGGATGCTGACCGCCTCGCTGGTGTCGAGGGCGACGCTGATGACGTCGCCGGCGACGCGCGTGCCGCTCGCGGCGCTGTCCAGCGTCGCCATGGGCGCCACCGCGTCCACCGTGACGTTGGCGAGGGTCGAGCCACCGGTGAAGGTCAGCGCGTTGCCCGCGGCGTCGGCCACGCGGCCGCCAGCGTCGGACAGCGCCCCGACCGCGATGCCGTCGGCGTCATTGTCACCCGACTGCACCGTGTACTCGAAGACGAGGCGGGTCGCGGTGCTGGCGCTCTCGTTGAGGGTGGCGGTGCGGGCCTGGCTGCCGACGGTGAGCGCGAGGGTGACCGGATCGACGGCGTTGGCGATGGTGACGGCCTCGTCGAGATCGAGGGCGAGGCTGACGACGTCGCCGGCGACGCGCGTGCCGTTGGCCGGCGCGTCGAGCGTCGCCGTGGGGGCCACCGTGTCCACCGTGACGTTGGCGAGGGTGGAGCCGTAGAAGGTCGGCGGGTCACCGTTTATCAGATCGAACAGACGGCCATCCGGGTCGCTGAGCGCGACGGCCGCGACGCCGTCGCTGTCATTGTCGCCGGCCTGCACCCTGTAGGTGAAGATGAGCTGCGTTTCGACGATGAAATCCGCCGGACCGGTCGTCATGTACTGGAGGGTGGCGGTGCGGGCCTGGCTGCCGATCACGAGCGCGAGCTCGATCGGCGCGCCGGTCGGCACGATGTAGAACGCGTGGCCGGAATACAGCTGGAAGGTCAGGGCATCGCCGGCGTTATATACCGCGGGGGGCGGCATCAGCATCACGAAGTTCATGAGACCAGGGCCCTCTTGGTTTCGGCCCGGCGTGGCTAGCGGATCGAAGTAAACGAATGATTTTCCGCCCAGGGGCGGTCGCGATGCCGAAGACGGCAGCGCTGCCGGATGCTTCGCTTACCGGAGGCCGCTGCCGCTCGGAATCGAGCGACGCCCTGTTTCATTGTGTGCGATGACGCTGGGCGTGCCCCTCGGCGTGGTGCGGGGTCCGGATGCGAGGCTTTCATCACGGCGATTCCTGGCGGGGTCGGATTGCCGGGACCAACCCCTTGCCTCGGATCGACGACGAGACGGCCCTCCGCGACCGGCTCGGACGCCTCCTTCCTGCGTGCGATGGTCGCCTGTCGCGGAGGTCGGGCAAGCGGCGCCGGAGCAACGCCAGGGGCCAGGCTCGACCGCTCCTGCGGCTGAACCGAGGAATGCTGGCCAGACGACCGTGAACAGGGAGCATCGCGCGAGGTGTGGAGCACGATCCGCGAAGGCGGCATCGCCTGAGCGGTGAATCGTCCTCTCAGACGCTGCGGAAGCGTGATCCCGCGTCAGCGGATCACGCTGGAGCGCACGATCCGCGAAGGCGGCATCGCCGGAGCGGTGCATCGTCCTCTCGGAAGCCGCGGAAGCGTGATCCCGTCACACGGGATCGCGCTGGAGCGCTCCGTTCAGGATGGGCGGGGCTCTCGCCCCGCCCCTTGTGCCATCAGTTCTGCTGCTGCGGGGCCGGCTGCGCGCCGGGCCCGCGGCCCGGGCCGTAGCCGCCCATGCCATGGTGATGGCCATGGCCGCGCATGCCGCCGCGCCGCGCCGTCACCTCCTCGCGGGAGAGGAAGCCGTCGCTGTCCGTGTCGCGCGCGCGGAACATCGCCTCCAGGAAGGGGCGCGCCTCCTCGAGCGTCACGCGGCCGTCGCTGTTGGCGTCGAGCATGCGGAACATGCCCTGGCCGCGCTGCTCCGCGCGCTCGCGCAGCTCGGCCGGCGGCTGGCGGTTGCCCATGCGGGCCTGCGCCCAGGCGCGGAACTCCTCGATGGTGACGCCGCCGTCGCGGTTCGCGTCCACCTCGGCGAAGCGCGCGCCGAGCCAGGCCACGCTCTCCTCGCGGCTGACGCGGTTGTCGTTGTTGGTGTCGGCGCGGGCGAAGGCTTCGCCCGCGGCGAAGCCGCCGCGCGGCTGCGCCAGCGCCGGGCCGGCCACGGCCAGCAGCAGGCCGCCGGCGATCAGCACGATGCGAGAGGTGCTCATGTGGTCTCCTGTCTCCGCCGGTCCGATCCGGCGATGGGGGGAGAATGCGCATCCGATGTAACAGGCGGATGCCACCTCGCGTGAGGAAGCGTAACGCCCGCGCGGGAGCGCCGCTCACCCCTCCGGGCGCAGCAGCTCCCCCGCCAGCGCGGCACGGAGCGTGGCCGCGCCGACCACCGCCACGATGCCCGTGAGCGCCAGCAGCAGCGCCCATTGGAGCGGGGCGTGCCAGGCCGCCGGGTGATGGCCGCAGGCCACCTGCACCGCGGTCACGAAGCCGGCCACCGGGAAGGTCCAGCTCCACCAGGACAGGGCGAAGGGCGCGCGGAGGAACTCGGGCAGGAAGGTGACCAGCACGAGGGCGACGAAGCCCGCGAAGCCGAGCAGCGCCAGCGGTGCCAGGCCGAACCCGCCGGTCAGCGCGGCGAGGGCGAGGGCGCCGAGGGCCGGGGGCGCCAGGAAGATCGCGAGCGTCGGCCGCAGCCTGGCGGGCAGGGCGGGGCCGTGGATCAGCCGGCCGAGGAGCAGCGGCTGCAGCATCAGCCAGAGTGCGGCACCCACGCCGAACAGCATCGCCGAGGCGATGGGGAAGCCGATGGCCGGCCCGAAGATCGGCGCGACGATGTTGCCCACGAGCGGCAGCAGGATCGGCGGCGTGAGCGTGGACGCATCCTTCGGCGCCAGCAGCAGCCCCCGCACCGTCCAGGCCGCGATGACGAGGTGCCCGGCGACGGCGAGCCCCCAGAGCGCCGACGCCCCCGCGGCCGAGTAAGGCGCCAGGCCGCCGGCCAGCACCATCAGCGTGATGGTCACGGCGCCGGTGAAGGCGGCGCGGACGGGATGGCGCAGGTCGGCGCCCAGGGCTTCCGGATGGCGGGCCAGCCGCAGCAGGTGCAGCACCGCGAGGGCGCACCAGAGGCCCGCCGCCACGGCGAGGATGCCCTCACCGATCCAGCCCGGCGCGCCGAGGCCGCGCGAGGCCTCGCGCCAGGCCAGTCCGAGGCCGCCCAGCCCGAGCGGCGCGGCGAAGAGGGCGAGTGGCAGGTGATGCAGCGGCATGGGCACCCGCCGGCATAGAGCGGTTGGTTCCCGCCGTGAATCCGGCGCCCGCCGGGATCAGCCGGCCTCGGCCAGCAGCGCGCCGAGATCGAGCCGGCGGGTCACCATGGCGAGGCCGCCCGCGGCGTCGCGCGGCCACTCGGCCTCGGCACGGTCGCGGTAGAGCTCGACGCCGTTGCCGTCCGGGTCGCGGAGGTAGATCGCCTCGGACACGCCGTGGTCGCTCGCGCCGTCCAGCGCGATGCCGGCCGCGAGCACGCGCTTCACCGCCCGCCCGAGCGACGCGCGGTCGGGGTAGAGGAGCGCCACGTGGTAGAGGCCCGTCGTGCCCGGCGCCGGCGGCGGGCCACCCGCGCTCTCCCAGGTGTTGAGGGCGATGTGGTGGTGGTAGCCGTCGGCCGAGAGGAAGACGGCGCGGTCGCCCATCCGCTGCTGCTCCTCGAAGCCGATGACGTCGCGCCAGAAACCCAGCGCGCGGTCGAGGTCGGCGACCTTGAGGTGGACATGGCCGATGCGGAGGCCGGTGGGTGCGGCGGTGTTCATGCGCGGAATGTGGGCCGCCCCGCCCGGCGGCGCCAATCACGAAGCGCGATGACGGTCATCGCTTCCGGGTGGTGACGAGGAACAGCCCGGCGAAGACCAGCGCGGCCGCGGGCCAGGTCAGCCAGCCCAGCCGCTCCCCGAACAGCGCGACGCCCCAGGCGATGCCCGCCAGCGTGGCGATGTAGCCGGTCTGGCTCGTCACCACGGGCCCCGCCGCCGCGATGAGGCGGAAGAAGCAGAGATAGGCCGTGCCGTTCAGCACGCCCTGGCCCAGCATGATCGCATCCGCCTCCCAGGGGCCGGAGAGCGGCCAGCGCCAGCCACCCGTCAGAAGCAGCAGGACGCCGAGCTGCGCCGCCGCGAGCAGCAGGGTCCCCGCCGCGAAGGCGAGCGGCTGGCCCCCCGGCGGCGCGTAGCGCACGGCGATGAGGTTCGAGGCGGCGAAGCAGACCGGCGTCAGCACCGCGAGCAGCGCCCAGCCGAGCCGCGCCGGATCCGGCAGGGCCGCGCCCGGCGCCATGGCGAGCGCCACGCCGGCGAGGCCGAGCGCCGTCCCGCCGATCGAGCGGGGGCCCGCGCGCTCCTGCCCGAGCGCCGCCGCGCCCAGCACCGTCAGGATGGGCGCGAGCGGCAGCAGCAGCGCGAAGAACCCCGCCGGGATGTGCGCGAGCGCCGCGTAGGAGCACAGATTGGCCAGCGCGAAGCCGGACAGGCCGGACAGCGTGTAGTGGCGCAGATGCGCTGCGTCCCACGGCACCCGCACGCGGCGCAGCGCGCAGATGGCGAACAGGAACAGGGAGGAGCCGAGCGCCACCTGGAAGGCGACCGCGAGCGGCTGCACCCCGCCGCCGATCGCGAGCTTGGCCAGGCTCGGCGTCAGGCCCCAGATGCCGCCCGTCAGCAGCAGGAATGGCAGGTGTCGGGCGGCGGTCATCGCCCCGCTTCACGCGCGGCTTTGCATGCGATGTCAACCGTTGAAGGAAGCGGCCGCCTCGCGACATGGTGGGGCGCGATGGAGCTGCCCGAGTCGGAAATCGTGAAGCTGCGGCGCGACGCGCTGCTGCCGGAGGAGGAGTGCCTCGTCGTGTGGCGCCGCTCCCCGCGGGCGCGGCGCGTCTCGCTGCGCATCTGCCCGCGGGAAGGCGCCGTCGTCGTCACCCTGCCGCCGCGGGCCGGGCGCCGCGCCGGCATGGCGCTGCTGACCCAGCACGCCGCCTGGGTGGTGCAGCGCCTCGCCGCGCTCGACAAGGCGCAGCCCCTCGCCGATGGCAGCACGGTTCCCATCGGCGGCGAGCCCGTGCCGATCCGCCACGCGCCGGATCGGCGCGGCGCCGCCTTCCTGGAGGGCGGCGTCCTCCACGTCACCGGCCAGGCGGAGTTCCTGCCGCGCCGCGTCACGGGCTTCCTCAAGGACGAGGCCGCCCGTCGCATCTCCGCCGCCCTGCCGCGCCATTGCAGCGCGATCGGCGTGCGCCCGAAGGTGGTGCGGGTGAAGGACACGCGCAGCCGCTGGGGCAGCTGCGCGCCCGACGGCACGCTCGCCTTCTCCTGGCGGCTCGTCATGGCGCCCGACTGGGTGCTCGACTACGTCGTGGCGCACGAGGTCGCTCATCTGCGCGAGCTGAACCACTCCGACCGGTTCTGGACGCTGCTCGACGGCATGACGCCCGACCGGGAGCGCGCGGAGCGCTGGCTGAAGGCGAACGGTCCGGCCCTGATGCGGGTGGGGTGACGCACGCGACGGTTGAAGCGGGCGCGCGGCCACACGTACCCTTCGGGGCCGGAGGGTCCCGCCATGCACCACCTCGTTCCCGTCGCCCTCGCCCTGCTGCTCGCGCTGCCAGCCGCCGCCGCCGCGCAGCGGGACTGCGACTGCACCGACCTGCCGGAGCTGCAGCGTGAGCTCGACAATGCGATCCGGCTGCAGCGCGTCTTCCGGGAGTCCGTGGCGGAACTCCGGGGCCACGGGCCCGGCGCTTCGCAGATCGCCTTCCAGCAGGTCGCGCAG
The DNA here is from genome assembly GCA_019750475.1 of Acetobacteraceae bacterium. GTDB lineage: Bacteria > Pseudomonadota > Alphaproteobacteria > Acetobacterales > Acetobacteraceae > Roseococcus. The sequence continues at coordinate 5,991 of JAIEOO010000318.1, forward strand.
GGCGCCTGGGCGCGGAGCGGCGCCCGCGGATCGGGGCGCCACCAGCACAACGTCGCCACCTCCCTTTACGGGTCGGACGTGGACTCGGCGCGGTTCGGCGAACAGACGCCCGAACGTCGCGCCCAGCTGTGCCAGCCCACCGGCAACATGCAGCGCGAACTCGCTGAGGCGATGCGGGGCGCCGCCTGCCGTGGCATCGCCGAGGCGCTCCGCCGGCACGAGCAGCATCACGTCTCGGCCTGCGTCGGGATCGAGCGCGGCGCCGGCGCCGCGCGGAAGGTCGGCTACCCGGCCTGGATCGAGCAGAGCGGCGCCGAGTTCGCCGAGCAGGAGGTGGCGGCGTACGAGGCGCAGATCCGCGCCCTGCGGGCCGAGGTCGGCCGGGTGATGCGGGGCGCGACGGTGCGCCTGGAGGGGGACACCACCATCTCGACCGCCTTTCCGGGCAACCCCCTCTACAGCGCCATCAACATGACGGTCCGCCGCCGGGTGGAGCTGCGCCTCACGGAGGCGGCCGAGGAGGCGATGCAATTCGCCGGCGAGGGGACGGAGGTCGTGGGTGGGACCATCGTCGGTCGCTGCCGGTACACCTCCGGCCTCCCCTACACCCTGCCCGCACGCGCGACGCTGCGGGCGGACGGGCTGGCCGGGCAGCTCGACTATGGCGCGAGCGGCATGACGCCCGCGATCGGGATGACCTGCGACATCCCCGGCGCCGGTCGCGTCAGCTCCACCGCGCCGCCCACCGCGACCGGCGGGGAGATTCCGGGCGGCCTCTCGATCGCCCTCGTGGATGGGGCCGAGTGGCGGCAGGACGCGACCCAGAGCGAGGCGGCGCGGATGCTGGCCGCCGCCGGGGCCCGCATGACGGGCGAGACGCGGCTGCGCGTTCGGCTGGAGTGCGCGCCGCCCCGCTGACCGGCCCGGACTTCGGCCAGCTTCTGGGACAGCTTCGCGCCGGGTTCCGACGCAGCGGCGACGGATGATCGAGGCGATTGTCCTGGGCGTCCCTGCCGGCACGGCGGCGGCCGAGAACGACATCGGGCCGGACCGCGCGGCACGCCGCCGCGGCGAGCGAACCGACGCCCGCCCATGACCTCCCGACCCATCCGGGGCCGGGCGGTCCGGCCGAAATCCGCCGCCCGGCGCTGCGACCGCTGCGGCGGCCGCTCCATCCGGAGCCGGTCGCAGCCGAGAGCCGCACGTGAAAAAGGCCCGGGCGGATCTCCCCGCCCGGGCCCTCCGGAAGGCTCACGGGATCAGGCGGGCGTCAGCCCACCTGCATCCGCCGCTCGGTGATCTGCTGCTTCATGGACTTCTGCAGCTTCTCGAAGGCGCGCACCTCGATCTGACGCACGCGCTCGCGGCTGATGTTGTACTGCTGGGACAGCTCCTCGAGCGTGGTCGGCTCGTCCTTGAGGCGGCGCTCGATCAGGATGTGGCGCTCGCGCTCGTTGAGCGTCTTCAGCGCGCCGTTCAGCAGGTCCTTGCGGTTGGACATGTCCTGCCGCTCGGCCAGCTCGCTCTCCTGGCTCTCGCCCTCGTCCACCAGCCAATCCTGCCACTCGCCCTCGCTGTCGGCGCGGACGGGGGCGTTCAGGCTGTTGTCCGGGCTCGCGAGGCGCCGGTTCATCGAGACCACGTCCTGCTCCGGCACCTGCAAGGTCTTGGCGATCTTCGCCACGACCTCGGGTTGCAGGTCGCCATCCTCGAGCGCGGCCATCTGGCCCTTGAGGCGGCGCAGGTTGAAGAACAGCTTCTTCTGCGCGGCCGTGGTGCCCATCTTCACGAGCGACCAGCTGTGCAGGATGTATTCCTGGATGGCGGCGCGGATCCACCACATGGCGTAGGTGGCGAGGCGGAAGCCGCGGTCCGGGTCGAACCGCTTCACTGCCTGCATCATGCCCACATTGCCTTCGGAGATCAGCTCACCCACCGGCAGGCCGTAGCCGCGGTAGCCCATGGCGATCTTCGCGACGAGGCGAAGGTGGGAGGTGACGAGCTTGTGCGCCGCCTGCTCATCCCCCTGGTCGCGCCAGCGCTTGGCCAGCGACAGCTCCTCCTCGGGGGAGAGCATGGGGAACTTGCGGATCTCCTGGAGGTACCGGGAGAGGTTGCCTTCGGGAGCGAGGGGAATGCTCAGAGAAGCCATCGGAACGATCAGCCTTCCTTTCCGACCGCCTTCGCCCCGGCACGGGCGCGAAAACGGCATGTCTGTACCCAACGTTCGCGGGCCCTCCGGGCTGCAATCGCCGCGGTTTCCCTCTCCGCAGCGGGGTTCGTGCAGCCCCGGGTGGTCGGCACCCGGCGCGTCGAGCAACGATGGGTGTATAGCGCCGTCAGCGGACCCTGTCCAGGAAAACCGACCAAAACGGTCGGGTTAGGGAACCCCCGTTCCATCGAGGGCGGCGATCAGCCCCGCCAGGTCCGCAGGCGGCTCCGACCGGAAGTATAGCAGCTTTCCGGTGACAGGGTGGGAAAATCCGAGGTTGGCCGCGTGGAGCGCCTGCCGCGGGAAATCGAGCAGCCGGCGGCGAACCGTCTCGGGCAGCTCCTCCGCGGCCTTTGGCGTGCGGCGCAGGTAGACCGGGTCCCCCACCAGCGGGTGGCCCGCATGGGACAGGTGCACCCGGATCTGATGCGTGCGGCCCGTCGCCAGCTTGCAGCGCAGGAGCGCGCAGGCGAGGCCCCAACCGCGCTCGGTGCCGTACCGCGTGAGGGCGGCCTTCCCCTGCCGGGCCCCGCCCCGGCCCACCACCGCCATGCGCTTGCGATCCGTGGCGTGCCGCCCGATCGCCGCCTCGATCTCGCCCGCCGGTGGCGAGGGGCGTCCCCAGACGAGCGCCATGTACTCCCGATCGAGGTCCCGGGCCGCGAAGGCCTCGGAGAGGGCGGCGTGCGCCCGCTGCGTCTTGGCGACCACCATGACGCCCGAGGTGTCCTTGTCGAGCCGGTGGACGATGCCCGGCCGCGCCTCCCCCCCGATGCCCTCCAGCTCCTCCCCGGCATGGGCGAGCAGCGCGTTGACCAGCGTGCCGTCCTGGTTGCCTGGCGCCGGATGGACGACGAGGCCGGCGGGCTTGTCGATGACGATGAGGTCCCGGTCCTCGTGCAGGATCGTCAGCGGGATCTCCTGCGCCTCGGGCCGGGCCGGCGCGGGCGGCGGCTCCTCCAGCGCGTAGCGCCGCCCGGCGCGGACGGGCGTCGCGGGCTCGCGCAAGGGCTGCCCGTCCTCTCGCGCCTGACCGGCTTCGATCAGCGCCTTGACGCGGGAGCGCGAGAGGGAACCTATCCGCCGGGCGAGGAATCGGTCCGCGCGCTCGCCCTCCTCCGCGGGGTCGGGGACGAATTCATGCGTGACGGAAGCAGGGGGCACGATGCGGGCGCTCAAATTCCTGGTGGTGGCGATGGGGGTGCTGATTGTCGCCGGCACCGTGACGCTCGTCGTTCTGCTCGTCCAGCGCGCGGGCGGGGGGGGGCGTGCCGTCGCGCCCACCGGCGCCGTCTCGCTCGACCTGCCGGAGGGCACGCGCATCCTGGGCGTGGCCGGCGCGGGAGACCGCTTCGCTGTCCATGTCGAGGGGCCGGGGGGCGGGCGCGTCCTGCTGCTCGACGCCCGCGGGCGCCTGGTGGGCGAGATCTGGCCGCAACGGGCCCCGCAGCCGCCGCGCTGATGCCTCACCGCAAGCCGAACCTGCCCGAGAAGCCCTGCGCCGCCTGCGGCCGCCCCTTCGCCTGGCGGAAGAAGTGGGCCCGCGACTGGGAGCATGTCCGCTACTGCTCGGATGCGTGCCGGACGGGGCGCCATGCGCGGGCCGTGGCGGAGATCTCCATGGCCAGGGTTGATCGCCGGGTCCGCCGGGTCTAGTTACGCGGTCTTCCAGGCACGTCCCCTTCGTCTAGAGGCCTAGGACACCGCCCTCTCACGGCGGCAACACGGGTTCGAATCCCGTAGGGGACGCCAAGGAAATTAAGGGTTTACGGCAGGTCCGCCGGTCCTTGTCCAACAATCTCCCCAATACCGAGCGGCTGGCATCGTCTAGGCGGCGGATCATTCCTGCCCAAACCAATCGGCCAGGAAGGCGGCCGCCCGCCGGGCCTCGGCCTCAGGGACTTCACGTGCCAGATGCCGCCCTGCAACAGCAGTGCGGGCGGGTCGCCGGCCTTCTCAAAGCTTGGCGGCCACAACGATGGATTGCCCGCGCTTCGTCGTGGCGAGCATGGGCAGCGGGCAGGGGCGGTTAGGACGTCGGGCCGTACGAGAAGTTTGGCGCCGATCGCCACCGCGCCCAAGGCGGGCGGAGAGCCCGTTCGCGCCTGGCGCCGCCCCCCCCCTCGCGCGGGCTCGGGCGCGCGTTGATCAGGGGCTTGAGCCTTCATTTGCGGGTTCCATGGTGGCAGACTTTAGCGAACCACGGACACGGATCAGATGCGCAAGTTCGCTATCATGGTCGTCGTCGCCTGCGCCGTCGCGGCGTGCCAAGCTCCCAACGCCGCGGCCCCATCGGGGCGGGCAGACGGACGGACGCCTGAGACGGCGTTCGTTACCGGGCGAGACATCGCGGCGCAGTATCGCACCCTTCAAGGCATGGGCGTCCAGCCTTTGGGGCGCGGGCTCGTCATGATCCGAGGGTGTGCTTTTGACGTGCACATGGTGCGCGATACGCCGCAATCACCACCGCGACGTGTGTATTTCATGTTGGGAGGGGAGGCGATGGATTATCGTGGCGCCTGCACTCTCGGTCCGCCCGGCACGCGGGAAACGCTTGTCAGCGGCCAGGGTATGCTCCCGCGCTGAATTGGCGCCTTCGGAGGCTGAGCCCGCGCCGGGCAGACCGGCGAGGAGTTTTTGCCAGTCCCTAAACGGGCCCGGCGGGGATTTTCCACGCGCAGGCGCGCGCCCGCGCGGGGCGGCCTCAGCAGCGCCGCCCGAGAACCGCGCGCGCCGTTGGGTCCTCCCGCGCCGCGCGGTCAACCGCGCCTCCACGCGCCGCCGCAGCCGACGCGGCAGCACCACCGCCGCGAAGCCCTCCAGCTCAGGCCACAGGATCACCGTCCGTTGCCGGCGTAGCCGCTGCACCATCACGGCAACGGTCCACGTCCCCACCTTCACGCCAGCGATCACCGTCGGCGCGCGGCGCTTGCTCGCAGGCGGGTGGAACCGCAAAACCTCAATCGGAACCGGGCCGCTCGTGACAGCCGTTTTCCGCAGTTCCCCCCCGCTTTCACCCCTTCGCGCGGGCACACGCGGGCGCAGGTTCTTGGGGCGCGGGCGCGGCTTCCCCGTCCGTCTCGCCAGCAGGGGCGTGGGGCGGAATGTAGCCGGCCAGGTCCATCATGCCGGCTCGTGGCGCAGCACGTCCGCGCGAAGCGCCTCCCACAACTCCTGCGCTGCCATCCGATAGAGCCAGGGGCGGCGCGTCGGGTAGCAGCGCCAACACGAAGACAGGACGTGCCACCATCCCGCTCGGGACACGCCTCGGGCGCCCAGCAGCAGCGGCACCACGGTCCCCATGGCGGCAGCGGCCAGTTCGTCAGCCTCCCGCTCCCTACCCCGCTGGAAGGCGCAGCACGCCCATTGCGCGGTCGCCAGCGTCACGAGGATCAGCCCGACATGTCCGAGCACCAGCGCCACCAGCACGGCCAGGACGGCAAGAGGGCGCAGCCATGCGCCCCAGAGGTTCTCACGATGCCCAGCCGCGATGTGGGCGAGCTCGTGGAACAGGATGCCGCCCAGCAGTTGCGGTGGCAGGTTTAGCGTGTCGTCGTGATTGACAATCCGCCCTAAGGCGCGCGCCGCGGAGGCGACATCGCCGGAGCGGTGAAGCGTCCTCTCGGCAGCGGCGGAAGCGCGATTCCGTGCCAGGGGATCACGCGGTAGACCCTCAGGCCGGGGCGGGTTTGCGCCGCCGCACCCATTGCAGCGCGAGCAGGGCGGCTGCGACGGCCAGGCCCACCCAATGCGGCGCCGGGATGCTGTCCGCCGCCACGGCCTCGATGATGGCCGGGAACACCATCAGCAGGCCGCCCAGCGCCATCAGCCAGCGCTCCCACGCGGCCATGACGCGCATGCCGTAGCCTTGCGTGGCGCAGGCGAGCGCGGCGAGGCCGAGGGTCGAGAAGGCGACCTGATAGGCCACATCCACCCAGGTCATGTCGCCCACGAAGTTCAGCAGCAGGCCCACGCCCTGAGGATCGGTGACGAAGACGAAGGGCAGCACGAAGGCGGGCAGGGTGTATTTCCACGCCATCAGCGTCGTGCGGTAGGGGCCGGCGCCGGTGATGGCGGCCGCGGCGAAGGGCGACAGCGCGGTGGGCGGCGACACCTCGCTCAGCACGGCGTAATAGAAGACGAACATGTGCGCGGCGTAGTCCGGCACGCCGAGCTTCATCAGCGCCGGCGCGGCGACGACGGCGCAGATGATGTAGGAGGCCGTCACCGGCACGGCGAGGCCCACGATCCAGACGATCAGCGCGGTGTAGAGCGCCGTGACGATCAGGCTGCCGCCCGCCGCCTGGATCGCGATGTCCGAGAACTTCAGGCCGAGTCCGGTCAGTGTGATGACGCCCACGATGATGCCGGCGCAGGCGCAGGTGGCGGCGATGCCGATCGCCTGCTCCGCCCCGGCGGCGAGGGTGCGGATCAGCTTCATCGGCCACAGCGCGTGCTCCCGCGACAGGAAGGAGAGCGCGATGGCGAGCGCCATTGCGTAGAGCACCGAGAGCGTGGCCGAGTAGCCCATCGCCATGAAGGCGATGATCGCGATGAGCGAGGTGAAATGGTACCAGCCGCGCTTGAACATGCTCCAGGCGCTGCCGGCGGCCATCGGCGTGTCGTCCACCTCGCCGCCCGCGGCGCGGATGCGGCGCTGGTCCAGCTCCACCATGAAGAGGAGCGCGGCGTAGTAGAGGACGGTGGGGATGAGGGCCATCACCAGCACGTCGAGGTAGGAGATCTTCAGGTACTCGGCGATCAGGAAGGCGGCCGCGCCCATGATGGGGGGCGAGATGATGGCGCCGAGGCCGCCCGCCGCCAGCAGCCCGCCCGCGTCGTGCGGCGAGTAGCCGACCTTCCTCATCATCGGCCAGGCGACGGTGCCGATGGTCACCGTGGTCGCCACGCCCGATCCCGACGGGCCGCCGAGCAGGAAGGCGCTCAGCACCACGGTGCGCCCCGCGCTCGACGGCTTGCCGCCCGTCGCGGCGAAGGAGAAGTCCACGAAGAACTTCCCGGCGCCGGTCGCGCCGAGGATGGCGCCGTAGATGGTGAACAGGATGATGAGCGTGGCGGAGACGTCCACCGCCGTGCCGAACACCCCTTCCAGCGTGATGGACAGGTGCGGGATCAGCCGCTCCTCGTCGTAGCCGCGATGGGTCCAGGGCTGGGGGAGGTGGTTGCCGAAGAAGGCGTAGAGGATGAAGCAGATGGCGACGAAGGGCATGATCCAGCCCGTCGCGCGGCGCGTGCATTCGAGGACGAGCGCGATCAGCAGCCAGCCGACGACGATGTCCATCGGCTCGGGGAAGATGATGCGGTCCTGCAGGTCGTCCCCGCCCGAGATCAGGTACCAGGTGACGTAGATTCCGGTGGCGACCAGCGCCCAGTCCCAGGGCAGGAAGCGGTCGCGGAAGCGCCGGGCCACCGGGAACAGCAGGAAGCCCAGCACCAGCGTGAAGCCCACATGGGCGAAGCGCAGCGTGGTGGTGGGAACGATGCTCCAGGCCGCGTAGAGGTGGAACAGGCTCATCGCGAGCGCGATGCCGACCGCCAGGACGCCCAGGGCGCCCTTGAAGCGGTTCATCACCCCCTCCTCGGCCTCGATCAGCTGCTCGACGCGCTTCGCCGTGTCGGCGTCGAGGCTGCGCGTGTCCACGTCAGGCGGGAGGGAGGAGGCGTTGGACATCGGACGTTCCCGGAAAGGCTGGCGGCGCCCGCGCCGGAAGCCGCCCGGGCCGCGCCGCCTCATGGAGCAGCGCGGCCCCCCGGTCAAACCTCGCGACCTCCCGCCCCCGTCGTCGAGGGCCAGGCGGCGGGCGGGCGGGCCGGCCGGCCCGCCC
>JAIEOO010000138.1 GCA_019750475.1 Acetobacteraceae bacterium
CGCCCGCCGCCAGCTCCTCCGGCGCGCGGGCGGCGAGGTCGGGCGTGGGCAGGGCGGCGAACAGCGGTTCGAGCAGGGCGGCGGCCAGCGGCAGGCCGGGCGCCAGCCGCGCGAGGGCCTCGGCGGCGGCGTGCAGCACCTCGGCCCGCACGGGGTCGGCGGGGGCGGGCATCGGGGCTTCGGGCATCGGGGCGCTTTCCTCGTTTAGGGCAAGTGTCTGGCATCGCGACCGGCCGGCGCAAGCGCGGCGAACGGACCGGCCCCGGAAGGTCCGGGGTCGGTCCGAGCGGATTCGCGCAATGGCCGATTCCAGCCATGTGCGATCCGCTCTAACCTGCTCCCATGACGCTCGACGACCTGCTCGCCCCCCTCGGCGCCGAAAAATTCTTCGCCGAGTACCATGACAAGCAGCCGCTCCATCTCAAGGGCGACCCGGCGAAATTCGCCCAGGTGCTGTCCTGGCGGCAGATCAACCGTTTGCTCGACATGACGCATGCCTGGTCCAGCCACTCCCTGCAGCTGGTGATGGATGGCGTGCCGGTCCCCGCCGCCGAGTACTGCACCCAGGCCACCGGCCGCGACGCCAATGAGCGGCTGATGCAGCCCGTCACGGCGAGGGTCCGCGAATGGGTGGCGAAGGGCGCCTCCATCGTCATGAACGACGTGGACAGCCTGACGCCCGGCCTCGCCGCCGTCTCCAACGCGATCGAGGGCGCCGGCCTCGGGAAGGCGCAGGCGAACGTGTACATCTCCTGGCAGAGCCACAAGGCCTTCCCGGCCCATTACGACACCCATGACGTCTGGGCCGTGCAGGTGGAGGGCGAGAAGACCTGGAATGTCTGGGAAGGGCGGGCCGAATGGCCGATCAGCCACCCCGTCTTCCGCTCCCAGACGCAGGAGCATCACGAGCAGGCCAAGGGCAAGCTGCGCGCCAAGGTGCTGATGAAGCCCGGCGACCTGCTCTACCTGCCGCGCGGCTGGTACCATGACGCGCTGGCCGAAGCCCCTGCCAGCGTCCATGTCGCCTACGGGGCGCATGCGCCGCTCGGGATGGACCTCGTGAACATCCTGATGGAGCGCGTGCTGTACGACGCCGCCTTCCGCCAGCCCCTGCCGCGGCAGGACGGCACGGCGGCGGCGAAGTTCGCGCTGACCAGCCGCGCCGGGCAGCTCGGCCAGCGCCTGGCGGAGCTCTGCCGCGACCCCAAGGTGATGGAGGTGCTGGAGGGCTACGTCGCCGGCTACCGCTTCAACCGCGGCGGCAACGACCTGCTGGCCTGGCGCGGCCTCGCGAAGGAGGGCGCGGCACCGGAAGGCGAGGGCGGCGACGCGCTGCGCGTCGTGGCCGGGGGCGCCAAGCCTGTGCGCCGCGGCAGCGACTGGGTGCTGAAGGCGGCGAGCGGCACCTTGCCCCTCTCCCCGGTGGAGGCCGAGGCGGCCAACTGGCTGCTCGGCCGGCCCGACATCACCGAGGCCGAGCTGCGCGCCGCCCACCCGGCGGCGGACGCGCCGGCGCTGCTCGGCAAGCTGCGCGGCGCGGGGCTGCTGGTGCCGACGTGAGGGCGCTGCTCATCCTCGCGCTCGCGGCGCTGCCGTCGGGTCCCGCTTCGGCGCAGCTCCGCCCGTTCAACTGCGTGGGCGCCGAGCGGCTGGAGACGGACATCGCCGATCTCGGCTTCGCGCGCGGCCAGGCGCGGCCGCGCAGCCTCGACGGGCTCGCCGATCTCGTGGAGCTGGCGAAGGCCGAGCCCGCGCGGAACATCTGCGTCCTCGGCCACGCCGCGGCGGAGGAGGGGGGCGCCCAGACCGCCGCGCGCCTCGCCGCCGCCCGCGCGCGGGAGGTGGCGACCGAGCTCGCGAAGCTCGGCGTGGAGCGCGACCGCATCCGCGCCGAGGCGCGCACCCGCGGCTTCGCGCCGCGCGGCCCGGAGCGCCGGCCCGGCGTCCGCGTCGTCCTGATGCCCGAAGGGAACCCGTCATGAGGCGCCTGCTGGCCGTCCTGCTGCTCGCCCTGGCTTCCCCCGCCGAGGCGCAGGTGCAGGCGCGCGACCTCACGGTCCGCAACGACACCGCGACCGTGGTACGGGAGATCTACCTGACCGGCCGCAACATGCGGGAGCGCGGGCCCGACCGGCTCGGCCAGGAGGTGCTGCGGCCCGGCGCCGAGTTCCGCATCCGCCTGAACCAGGCCCCGGCCTGCGAGCTGGAGCTGCGCGCCATCTACGAGGACCGGAGCGAGGAGCGCCGCCCGGTGAACGTCTGCGAGGGGCAGGCCGTGCGCCTCTCGGACGACAACCTCCGCACCATCGAGATCGCCAACGACTCGGATGCGGAGCTGCTGAATCTCTACCTCGTGCCGTCCGGCTCGTCGGAGCGCGGGCCGGACCGGCTGGGTGCGGCGACGGTGCCGGCGCTGGACAGCTTCCAGCTCCGGCTGCGCAACCTCGAGGGCTGCCGCTTCGAGGCGCGGGCGGTGTTCCGCGGCGCGCCCAACCGGCCGGAGACGCGTCCGCTCGATGTCTGCCAGGGCAGCCCGCGCCTCGCCTTCGGGGACGCCTCCGTCCCCTTGCGCGAGGCGCAGGTGGCCAACCGCACCCGCACGACGCTGCGCGAGCTCTACATCCGCAACCCGGGCGCGGCGGGCTGGGGCGCCGACCGGCTGGGCTCGGCCGTGCTGGAGGGCGGGCAGTCCTGGCTGCTCCGCACCCGCCGTGCCGATTGCCGCGTGGATCTCCGCGCCGTGTTCCAGAACAACCGGGAGGTGCTGCGGGAGGGGGTGGACCTCTGCGCCGGGCAGCCCATCGCCTTCCTCCCCGGCCGCACGCTGGTGCTGCGGCACGAGCATGGCCGTCCGGTGCGGGAGGCCTACCTCTCGCCGGCCGAGGATTCGGACTGGGGCCCGGATGTGCTGGCCGGCCGGCCGCTCGCCCGCGGCGAGACGCGGGAGGTGGGGATGGATGGCGGCTGCCAGGCGGATCTGCGCGTCGTCTTCGACAACGGCAATGCCGAGGAGATGCGGGGCTTCAACCTCTGCGAACGCAACGACATCACGCTGCGGCCGGGCTGGGTGACGGAGTGACCCTGGCTTGAGCGCCCGCGGGACGGGTGCGATGGTGGCGCCCCACGCGGGCGTGCCGGAATGGTAGACGGAAGCGACTTAAAATCGCTCGGCCTCTGCGCCTTGCGGGTTCGAGTCCCGCCGCCCGTAAAGCGCCCATCCCCGCCCGTCGCTTGACGCGGGGGGCGGCTTCCCCCATACGCGCCGCTTCCGAACGACAACCACTGACCCAGGATATCGTGCCATGGCCCGCCGTTGCGGCATCACCGGCAAGGGCGTTCTGACGGGCAACAACGTCAGCCACGCCAACAACAAGACCCGCCGGCGCTACCTGCCGAACCTCCAGAACAACTCCTTCTGGAGCGAGACGCTCGGCACGGCCATCCAGCTGCGCCTGACGGTCAACGGCGTCCGCACCATCGAGCACAATGGCGGCCTGGACGCCTTCCTGCTCGGCACGCCGGACCGCCGCCTGCCGGCCGAGGCCCTGGTGCTGAAGCGCCGGATCGAGCGCGCGGCCGCCAAGAAGGCCGCGGCCTGATCCCACGCGCCTGACGCGCGATCCGAAGCGCCGGCGGGGCATCCCCGCCGGCGTTTTCGTGTGCGCTGCGCGGCGATTGACGGGGCGGTAAGGCGGCCGGCGCAAGCTGGCCTGCCATGGTCCCTGCCGAGCTCCTGTCCGTCCTGTCCCTCCTGCTGGCCGCGGCGGCCATGGTGGCCCTGCTGCGGACGCGCCGCGCCTTGCTGGCCGAGCGCCGCCAGGCCGAGGCGGCCGCCCGGCGGCAGGCCCTCCTCCTACGCGACCTGACGGCGGCGGGCATGGCCCTGCTCGGCCGGGCGCAGACGCTCGCCGACGGCCGCGCCGTGGAGGGGGATGCGCGGCAGCTCCTCGCCCTGCTCGACGCGGCGGCGGAAGACCCGGCCCCCGCCGCCACGCCGCGCCACCTGCGGGAGACGTCCTTTCCCCTCGGCGCCCTGGTCGAGGAGGCGGTGGCCATCGCCGCGGCCCAGCTGGGGCCCGGGCGGCGCCATTGGCGCGTCGCGCCCGACGTCGCCGCCGTGGCCCTCACCGCCGACCGCCGGGCCCTGCGGGGGGCGCTGGTTCAGGTGCTGGGCCGCGCCGCCCGCGCCACGCGGGAGGGGGACAGCATCGCCATCGCGCTCGAGCGCCGCGGCCCCTCCGCCGCCCTCGTCGTCGAGGATGAGGGGTTGGGCCTCGGCCCCGAGGATCTGGCGCCGGAGGCGCTGGACGGCGCCACGGACCGCACGCGCGGCCTCGGCTTCGGCCTCGCCGTCGCGCGGGACCTGCTGCGCGCCCATGGCGGGGAGCTGGCCATGGAGGCGGTGCGCGGCGTCGGCGCCCGGGCCTACCTCATCCTCCCGCCCGGGCGAGTCCGGCCGGCGTGACCTCGTAGAGCAGCAACAGGCTGCGCTGGAAGCTGCTCCGGTTGTCGTCGGTGGCGAGCAGCAGCAGCGTCCGCCCGGCATGGCGCGTCACCGAGGCGGCCTCCCAGTTCTCGGCCGGGCCATCGGGCGGCAGGTCGAGCCAGGCTTCGCCCTCCAGCACCGGCGCCGCCAGGTCCCGCACCAGCACGAGCCGCCCTTCGAAGCCGCCGAGCCAGGAGAAGCGCCGCTCGATCACCAGGGCGCCGGTGCCGAGGGCGGTGGCGTCGGTGGGCGAGAAGCCGGCAGCCGGGCGGTAGGCCCGGCGATCCCAGGCGATGCGCCCGCCGCGCGGCGCGCCGAGCCAGGCGGAGACGGTGCCCGGCGCCTCGTCCGGCAGCGCCTCGGCGATGGCGAGCAGGCGCCCATCGGGCAGGGCGGCCAGCGCCTCCAGCCCGCCATTGGAGGGCGCGGCCTCGATCCCCGGTGGGGCGTCGAAGCCGAGGCCCGGCCCGTCGAGGCGCGGATGGCGGCGGATGCGATGCCAACGCTCATAGGCGATCAGCCAGCTTCCGTCGGGCAGCCGCGCCAGCGCCTCGGCATCGGCGTTGCGGCCGCGGGGCAGGGGCTGCCCGGCGCCGTCCCGCAGCCGCCCGTGGCGGAGGTCCCGCAGGCCGAGCGGATCGAGCGTCAGCCGCGCCTCGATCCACCGGCCCTGGTCGGTGATGGCCGTGAGGGTCAGGTCGGGTGCGAGGTGGAGGCCCGACACGCCGCCGAGGTCGAGCGCGGCGAGGTTCCACTCGAGCGCGCCGATGGGGCGGAGGAAGGGGCGCGACGGCGCATGGAGGGCCACGGCCTCCGCCAGCCGGTCGCTGGCGGCGGCGCAGCCGGGCAGGGCGGCCAAGCCCGCGAGGAAGACGCGGCGGCCGCGCGGAGCCCTCAACGGGCGGCGCGGATGTAGACGCGGCGGTGGCCGTGCTGGTCAGGCCACTCCAACCGCCGCGGGTCCCCCTCCATGATGGCGAGGGGAGACGCGGTCCGAAGCAGCATCCCGCCGGGCATCCGCGGATCGCAAGCGCCGGCCTCGAACATCACTCCGTCGGCGAGCACTCCGGCTCTTGTCACGTTGATCCGAACCGGCGCGCGCTCGTCAGGCTCCCGCGGCACTTCGAGGGTCCATTCGCCAAGCAGCGCCTCGCAGGCGTGAGTGGGCGACGCTCCAAGCACGCCAGCCACAACGACAGCCGCGGTCACCGCACAGCGCACCACCCTCATGGCTCTCAGGCCACCAGCGGCGCACGCTCCGCCGCGGCGCGGTGCCACGCCTCGGCCGCGTCCTCGTCGAAGAGTTCGGCGAGCTTCTTCATCATCGTCCCGCCCAGCTCCTCGGCGTCCACGATGGTGACGGCGCGGCGGTAGTAGCGCGTGACGTCGTGGCCGATGCCGATGGCGATCAGCTCCACCAGGTCCCGGCTCTCGATCTGCTTGATCACGTCGCGCAGATGGCGCTCCAGGTAGTTGCCGGGGTTCACCGACAGCGTGGAGTCATCCACCGGCGCGCCGTCCGAGATCACCATGAGGATCCGGCGGTGCTCGCTGCGGGCGAGCAGGCGCTTGTAGGCCCAGTCCAGCGCCTCGCCGTCGATGTTCTCCTTCAGCAGCCCCTCGCGCAGCATCAGGCCGATGGCGCGGCGGGAGCGGCGCCAGGGCGCGTCGGCCGCCTTGTAGACGATGTGGCGCAGATCGTTCAGGCGGCCGGGATTGCGGGGCTTGCCCTCCTGCACCCAGCGCTCGCGGGACTGGCCGCCCTTCCAGGCGCGCGTCGTGAAGCCCAGCACCTCGACCTTGACGGCGCAGCGCTCGAGCGTGCGGGACAGGATGTCGGCGCACATGGCCGCCACCGTGATCGGCCGACCGCGCATCGAGCCCGAATTGTCGATCAGCAGGGTGACGACCGTGTCGCGGAAATCCGTGTCGCGCTCCCGCTTGTAGGACAGGGCGTGCATCGGGTTGGTGACGACGCGGGTGAGGCGCGCGACATCGAGCAGCCCTTCCTCCAGGTCGAAGTCCCAGGCGCGCTGCTGCTGCGCCATGAGGCGCCGCTGCAAGCGGTTCGCCAGCTTCGAGACGACGCCCTGCAGATGCTGCAGCTGCTGGTCGAGCTGCTGGCGCAGACGGGTGAGCTCGTCGGGGTCGCAGAGATCCTCGGCCTCCACCACCTCGTCGAACTGGGTGACGAAGGCGCGGTAGCGCGACGCGTCGTCGGAGGGGGGCGGCTCCTTGCGGGCCTGGGGACCGCCGGGCTTCTCGTCGCCCTCGGCGGCCGCGCCCTCCTCCTCGCTGTCCTGGGCCTCTTCCTCGGCGGCGTCGCCTTCCATGGTCTCGGGCTCGGCGCCCTGCATGGCCTCCTGCTCGGAGGATTGGGCCTCGCCGGGGCTCGCCTGGTCCTGCTGGGTGGATTCGTCGCCGCCCTCTTCGCCCTCGTCGTTCTGCTCGGCCTCGCTCTCGACCTCGGCCTCGGCGAGGTCCATCGCGGCGAGCAGCTTGCGCGCGGCGCGGGCGAAGCCTTCCTGGTCGTGGGTGAGGCTGGCCAGCTCCTCCATGGCGGAGGCGGCCTTCTCGTCGAGGGTGCCGCGCCACATCTCCAGCACGCGGGAGGCGGCGGCGGGCGCCGCCTCACCGGAGATGCGTTCCCGCGCCATCAGGGCCAGCGCGCTGTGCAGCGGCAGCTGGTCCTTGCGGGTCATGCGGTCATAGCCCTCGGCCTCGCACTCCTCGGCGAGGCGGGCGCGGAGGTTGGCGGCGACGCCGGCCATGTGCTGGCTGCCCACGGCCTGGACGCGCACATCCTCGAGCGCGTCGAACACCTCCCGCGCTTCCTTGCGGGCGGGGGCGCGGGCGGCGTGGATGGCTTCCGAGTGGTGGCGCAGCTTGAGGGCGACGGCGTCGGCCGCGCCCCGCAGCTTCGCCATCTCGGCGGGCGGCAGGGCGCGGGTCGGCAGGGGCAGGCGGGCGCGCTTGCCGCTGACGCCGGCGGGGCCGGGCTGGAACGCGACCTGCACCTCCGCCTCCCGCGCGATCGCGCGGATGGCGCCGGCCGTGGCGCGCTTGAACTCCTCCTGGCGGGTGAGGTCCTGCTTGGTCATTGGTTGGGCCCATCCTCCCCATCGCCGATCAGGTCAGCGCGCTGGAGCAGTTCCTGCTCCCAGTGCTGATCTTCGACCTTCGCGAATTCCTGAAGCGCCAGGGTCGTAATCTCCCGGTCCCTGAAGCCCGGAAAGACGCTCAGTTCCGCGAACAATCCGAGCGGGGTGTCGAGTGGCCCGCCCATCCATCCGGCGCAGCCTGCTCCACGACTATTGTCCATGCGCGCCGACCACGTCGCATCATGGCGACGGTCGCGGATGAAAAACTCGACGATGCGACCTGCGTCGTCCTCGTTCCGGCAAGCCTGCATCTGGTTGGGCGGGATGCGCGACACAGCATCAATTCGCAAGATCGAGCCGCCGCTCAATGCGTTCGATGCGCTGCCGCAACTCCACCATGGCGAGGCGGTCGAGCGTCGCTTCCTCGTCCTTGAGCGCGCCGCGGCGCTCAAGGATGGAGAGCCGGAGCAGGACCTCGTCCAGCTTCGTGTCCATCTTGCGCAGCAACGCCAGGGTGTGCTGCGCGATGTTGGCCTGCTCCTCGCTCATCCGCGTTACCCCGCCTTCTTGTACAGCCCCGTCGAGATCTCCTCGTTGAAGCAGCGCTGGTAGTACTCGGCGACCGTGCCGCGCTCCGCCTCGTCGCACTTGTTGAGGAAGGTCATGCGGAAGGCGAGGCCGACGTCGCCGAAGATGCGCGCGTTGTCGGCCCAGGTGATGACGGTGCGCGGCGACATGACGGTGCTGATGTCGCCGGCGATGAAGCCGGCGCGCGTCAGGTCGGCGAGCGCCACCATCGCCTCGACCTGCTTCTTCATCCTGGCGTCGCCCGAGGCGCCCATCTTGGCGAGGACGATATCCGTCTCCTGCGCGTGGGGCAGGTAGTTCAGCGTGCAGACGATGTTCCAGCGGTCCATCTGGCCCTGGTTGATCTGCTGCGTGCCGTGATAGAGGCCCGTCGTGTCGCCGAGGCCCACCGTGTTCGCCGTCGCGAAGAGGCGGAACATCGGGTGCGGGCGGATCACCTTGTTCTGGTCGAGCAGCGTCAGCTTGCCCTCGACCTCGAGGACGCGCTGGATCACGAACATCACGTCCGGACGGCCGGCGTCGTACTCGTCGAACACGAGCGCGCAGGGATGCTGGAGCGCCCAGGGCAGGATGCCCTCGCGGAACTCCGTCACCTGCTTGCCGTCCTTGAGGACGATGGCGTCCTTGCCGATCAGGTCGATGCGCGAGATGTGGCTGTCGAGGTTGACGCGGATGCAGGGCCAGTTGAGCCGCGCCGCCACCTGCTCGATGTGGGTGGACTTGCCCGTGCCGTGATAGCCCTGGACCATCACCCGGCGGTTGTGCGCGAAGCCCGCGAGGATGGCGAGCGTGGTCTCGCGGTCGAAGCGGTAGGAGGTGTCCACCTCCGGGACGTGCTCCGTCCGGACGGAGAAGGCGGGCACCTCCATGTCGATGTCCACGCCGAAGACCTCACGCGCATTGACCTTGCGGTCCGGCATGCTGATCGCCGAAGTGGGTTTGATGTCGCCAGGATTGGCCAGCATGTTCATCCGAATTCCGCTTCGCGTTGGAGTGATGCTCAAAGTTTAGGCCAGGGCGGCGCGCCCGGCTACCCGGGCGCCGCCGATGCGGGCTGCGCCTCGCCCACGCGCCGCCGCAGCAGCGAATAGGCCTGGTTGATGTCCTTCAGCTTGTCCTCCGCCCGGCGGTCGCCGCCATTGGCGTCCGGGTGGAAGCGCTTGGCGAGCTCCTTCCAGCGCGCCTTGAGCGTCGCGGGATCGAGCGGCCAGGACAGTTCCAGAACGCCGAGGGCGGCGCGCAGTTCGGGCGGCGCCTCCTCGCGCCTGGGCTGCGGGCGGTTCCGGTGCAGCTGCGCGTCGCGGAGGATGCCGAGGGGATCGGCCGTGCGCTCGGGGTCGAGGCGCGCGCCGCCGAGCCGGCCGAGCGGCCAGGTCGGGCGCTGCCAGCCGGTGTCGGCGCGCAACGCGCTCTCGATGTCGGACGGCGCCATGCCTTTGTAGAAATCCCAGGAGGCATTGTACTCGCGCACGTGCTCCAGGCAGAACCAGCGATACTCGCGGAGCGTGCGGTCGCGCGGCGCCCGGAACTCGCCGGCCCGGTCGCAACCGGGCCATTCGCAGGCCCGGGGCGGCTGGCGCGGGTCGGTCTGGGGTTGGAAGCTCGCGCGGCGCGCCATCGGCCGGTTATGGGTTCGTGGTCAGGGGTTGGCAACGGCGCGGAGGCGCTCGCCGGCACCGCCCCGTGGGGCGGGCTGGCGAGGGGGCGCCGGGTGGGTGAGAATGGCGTCATGCAGACGCGCGCCGACCGCATCCGGACCCTGATTGAAGAGCGCCTGACGCCCGCGCAGGTGACCGTCCGGGACGACAGCCATCGCCATGCCGGCCATGCCGGCGCGCGACCCGAGGGCGAGACGCATTACAGCGTCACCGTGATCAGCCCGGCCTTCGCGGGCATGAACCGCGTCGCGCGCTCGCGCCTCGTGCATGAGGTGCTGGCCGGCGAGTTCCAGGCCGGGCTGCACGCGCTGGCGCTGACGCTGCGCGCGCCCGGGGAATAGCCCCCCTCAGCCGTCGCGCGGCTCGGCCCATTCCGGCCAGCGGCGGCGGACCACGGGGCTCGTCGGCGCGTAGGCGAAGCAGGTGCCGAGCAGGGCGGGACGCTTCTGCGGGTCCCGCGGCGCCTCCGCTTCGCCGCGGGCCGCCTTCGCGGCGCGGGCCCGGCGCGAGCGGATGCTGAACATGGTCTGGAAGGCGACGGTCGCCATCTGCGCCATCAGCTCCCGGATGTGGGTGCAGCCCTCCGTGCCGCCCACGCGCTCGTTCACCGCGCGGTTGAAGCCGGGGCCGATCTTCAGCCCCGCCAGCCGCGCGAAGTTGGGCGCCGCGCCGATGCAGGTCTCGTAGGGCGTGTGGTCCGAGGAGGCCTCGCAGGCGACGATCACCATCTCCTCGTTGACGGTCATGCGCACCCACATGCCGTGCAACGGGTCGCCCGGCTCGATCCGGCCCCGGTAGTCGGAGGGGAAGCCGTGGGTTTTGGTGTCGGTCAGGTGCGCCTCGATGTCGGCCATCCCGTCCTCCCGCTCATAGCCGCGCAGCGCGATGTCGCGCAGGTGTTCGAGCTTGCGGGGGGCGGGCGCGGAGAGGGGCATCGGGACCTGCTGGGAAGTCGTCCGGACCAGAGTTAGGGAGGATGCTGCGCCGCGGCAAATGCGCCGGGCGCCGGTCACCCCCGCGCCCCTTCCGGCCCGCCGCGCCGCATGATACCGCCGCCGCGACGTTCTCCACGGGAAGCCCTCGATGTCCGAAGCCATGCCGGTGAATGGCGGCGATGCCGCGCAGATGCCGCTGATCCTGAACATCCAGTTCACCAAGGACCTGTCCTTCGAGGTGCCGAACGCCCCGGGCATCTTCGCCACCCTGCGCGAGCAGCCGCGGATCGACCTCGCGCTCGACGTCCAGGCCCGCCCGATCCAGGACGGGGAGCCCGTGTACGAGGTCTCGCTGATGATCCGGGCGGACGCCAAGGCCCAGGACCAAGCCTGCTTCATCGCCGAACTCACCTATTGCGGGATCTTCACGGTGAACGTGCCGCAGGAGCATCTGGAGCCGGTGCTGCTGGTCGAGTGCCCGCGCCTCCTCTTCCCCTTCGCCCGGAACATCCTGGCCGAGGTGACGCGCGACGGCGGGTTCCCGCCCGTGATGCTCAACCCGATCGACTTCGTGCAGCTCTGGCAGTCCCGGCGCGGACAGACTTCAGGTACGGCCTGAGGAAATTCCCACAACCTGCGGGCGATACGTCCGCGGGTTGTGGAGGCGAATTGACCTGCAACTTCAGCCTTGTGATCGCCACGGCAAAGACCTAGTTACGTCCTCGGGATTATCCCGGGGGAGCGAGGGTCTCGATGAGCGCCACGTCGAACGAGGTCGCAGCCACCGCCGCCATCCTGCCCTTCCGGGCTCGCAGCGAGCGGAGAATCCTCCTGTCGCCGCCGCACCTGACCGGCGGAGAATATGCCTCGGTCGAGGAAACCCTGCGGTCCGGCTGGGTGGCCCCGGCCGGGCCCGCGCCGCAGGCCTTCGAGGCCGCCCTCGCTGACATCACCGGCTTTCCGCACGTGCTGGCCGTGGCCTCGGCGACGGCCGCGCTGCACCTCGCCTACCGGCTGCTCAACCTCGAGCCGGGGGACGAGGTCTGGGCCCCGAGCCTGACCTTCGTGGCCACCGTGGCGCCGGCCCAGCAGATGCGGGCGGCGCTGCGCTTCTTCGACGCCGAGCTGGGGAGCTGGACGCTCGACCCCGCGCTGGTGCGGGACGAGCTGGGCGCCGCCGCCCGGCGCGGACGGCTGCCCCGGGTCGTCGTCGCGGCCGACCTGTTCGGCCAGCCGGCGGACATCGAAGCCCTGCGCGGCGCCTGCGAGCCCTGGGGCGTGCCGGTCGTGTCCGACAGCGCCTGCGGCCTCGGCGCGGTGCAGCGTGGGCAGGCGGCGGGCCGGGGGGCGCGGCTCACGGCCTACAGCTTCAACGGCAACAAGATCGTCACCGCGGGCGGGGGCGGTGCCCTGGCCGCCGACGATCCGGCGCTCATCGCGCAGGCGCGGCGCCTGGCCGCCCAGGCGCGCGAGCCGGCGCCCCATTACGAGCACGAGACGACCGGCTTCACCTACGCCATGTCCTCGGTGCTGGCGGCGGTCGGGCTGCCGCAGCTGGCCGCGCTGCCGGAACGGGTCGCCGCGCGGCGGGCCGTGTTCGATCGGTATCGTGACGCGCTGGAGGGCCTGCCCGGCATCACCTTCATGCCCGAGCCCGCCTGGGCGCGTTCCACCCGGTGGCTCACCGCCATGCTGATCGATTCGCGCCGCTTCGGCGCCGACCGCGAGGCCGTCCGCGCGACCCTCGCCGCGCGCGGCATCGAGAGCCGCCCGGTCTGGAAGCCGCTCCACCTCCAGCCGGCGTTCCGCCATGCGCCCTGCATCGGCGGGGCCGTGGCCGCCCAGCTGTTCGAGCAGGGGCTCTGCCTGCCGTCCGGCTCGGCCCTGACGCCCGCGGACCAGGACGAGGTCTGCGAGACGATCCGGCGTTGCTGCGCCGCGCGGCGCTGGGTGTGAACCGGCGCCGCGTCCTCTACCTGCATCAGCATTTCTCGACCCCGGCCGGCAGCACGGCGACGCGCGCCCACGCGCAGGCCCTGGCGCTGGCGCGCGCCGGGCATGCCGTGACCCTCGCCTGCGGCCAGTGGCACGGCGCGGTGACGGGCCTGGGCGGCCCGTTCCGCCGTGGCGCGCGGCGCGGCCGCGTGGACGGCTTCGAGGTCGTGGAGTTCGCCATCCCCTGCGGCAACGCCATGGGCCTCGCGGCCCGGACGCTCGCCTTCGGCCGGTTCGCCGCGCGCGCCTCGGTCCTCGCGCTGCGGGAGCGTTGGGACCTGGTCGTCGCCAGTTCGACGCCGTTGACCGTCGCGCTGCCGGCCCTCCTGGCGCGGCGCTGGCGCGGCACGCCCTTCCTGTTCGAGATCCGCGACCCCTGGCCGGAGCTTCCGGCCGCGCTCGGCCTGCGGGCCCCGCCGCTGCTCGGCGCCATGCGGGCGCTGTCGCGCGCCGCCTGCGGGCGGGCGGCGCGCGTCGTGGCGCTGAGCGACGGCATGGCCGAACTGGCGCGCAGCCAGGGCGCACGGGAGGTCCAGGTGATCCCGCAAGGCGCCGATCTCGGCCTGTTCGGGCCGCAGGTCGCGCCCTGGCGGCCGCCCGATGCGGCGGGCCATGAGATGCTCGCGGTCTATGCCGGCACGCATGGCGCCGCGAACGGCCTCGACGCGCTGCTCGACGCCGCCTCGGAGCTGCGCGGCGCGCCGGTGCGGATCGTCCTGGCGGGCGAGGGGGCGCGGAAGCCCGCCCTGATGGCGCGCGCGGTGGCGGAAGGGTTGACCAACGTCACCTTCCTCGACCCGCTGCCCAAGCCGCGACTGGCCGCGCTGCTCGCCGGCGGCCAGGCGGGGCTGCTCTGCCTCGCGCCCGTTCCGGAATTCGCCGAGTGGACGGCGCCGAACAAGCTCGTGGACCTGCTGGCGGCCGGGCTTCCGGTGGTGAGCAACCTGGCCGGCTCCTCCGCCGCGATGCTGGAGGAGGCCGCGGCGGGCCTCGCGGTCGCGGACGGCGCCGGCTTCGCCGCGGCGTTGCGGATGCTGGCCGCCGATCCGGCGCGGCGGGCGGCGATGGGGACCGCCGCGCGCGCCCTGGCGCTGCGACGCTTCGACCGGCGGGTACTGGCGGCCCGCTTCGTCGCCGCCTGCGAGGCGGCGGTGGCGTGACGGCGCCGCTCGCCCTGCTGCTGTCGGCGGCGCACCCGCCGGACGACATGCGCGTCGTCCGCAAGGAGGGCGCGGCGCTGGCCGAGGCGGGCTGGCGGGTGCGCCACCTGTGTCGCGGGCGCGATGCGCCGGGACGCGTGGGCGCCGTGGAGATCGAGGCGC
>JAIEOO010000102.1 GCA_019750475.1 Acetobacteraceae bacterium
GCCTCGCCGCCACGGCGGCCGCGGCGCTGCGCCAGCCGGAGGCGCCGCGGCCCCCCGGCGCCCTGCAAGGCGATGTCTGGGCCCCCCTGCGCGAGCCCGGCTTCCGCTTGGTGCTGGCCGTCGCGGCGCTGATCCAGGGCAGCCACGCGGCCTACTACGCCTTCTCCACCCTGCACTGGCAGGGCAGCGGCCTCTCCCCGGGCTTCGTCGGGCTGGCCTGGGGGCTCGGCGTGGCGGCCGAGGTGCTGCTGTTCCTGCGGGGGCAGCGCCTGGCGGACCGGCTGGGGGTGCGGGGCCTCGCCTCGCTGGCGGCGGGGGCGGGGCTGCTGCGCTGGGCGGTGACGGCGCTGACGGTGGCGCCGGTGCCGCTGCTGCTCGTGAACCTGCTCCACGGCGTCACCTTCGGGGCGATGCACCTGGCGGCCATGCGGGCGCTCTTCGCGCTGCCCGCGGCGGTGGCGGGGCGGGCGCAGGTGCTGCTCTCGGTCTCGATCGGCGCCACCACGGGCGTGCTGATGTGGGCCAGCGGGCCGCTGTTCGCGGCGACGGGGGGCGGGGTGTTCCTGGCCATGGCCGCGCTGTGTGGCGTCGCCTTCATGCTCGCGCTGAGGTTTCCGCGCTAAGCTGCTTCATCCCCGATATCCACAGCCACTCACAAGCGGCGCGGACATGGCGACTCGGACGAGTCCACGTTAACAGGACGACCCCTATGGACGGCTCCGGCACATGAACAGTTTCGACAGGCCCGGGCCGGATGGCGGGTTCGGCGGCGGCTTCGGGGGAGCGGGCGGCGGCGGCGGTCTCTTCGGCCTCTCGACCCGGCTGCCCCCCTCGAACATCGCGGCGGAGCAGGCGCTCCTCGGCGCGCTGCTCGCGAACAACAAGGCCTATGAGCGCGTCTCGGAATTCCTCCAGGCCGAACATTTCGCCGACCCGATCCATGGCCGCATCTTCACCGCCATCGCCCGGCGGGTGGAGAACGGGCAGCTCGCCGACGTCGTCACGCTGCGCCAGGAATTCGAGCATTCCGGCCTGCTCGAGGAAGTGGGCGGCCCGGCCTATCTGGCGCAACTGCTCTCGGCGATGGTCGGCATCATCAATGCCGGCGAATACGGCAAGCTGATCCATGATTGCTGGCTGCGCCGCCAGCTCGTGGACCTCGGCGAGACGGTGGTGAACCGCGCCTTCGGCACCGACGACGAGCCGCTGGAAGGGTCCGAGCAGATCGAGGCCGCCGAACAGGCCCTGTTCGAGCTGGCCGGGAACAAGGCGGCCTCCGGCGGCGCCATCGAGTTCGAGAAGGCGCTGGCCCACGCGGTGGACGCCGCCGCCACCGCCATGACCAAGGGGGGCGGCGTCTCCGGCCTGTCGAGCGGGCTACGGGATTTCGACGCCCGCACCGGCGGCCTGCACCGCTCGGACCTGCTGATCCTCGCCGGGCGTCCCGGCATGGGGAAGACGGCGCTCGCCACCAAGATCGCCTTCGGCGCCGCCAAGGCCCTGCTGCGCGAGGCGGAGGAGAAGCACGGCCCCGGCGCCAAGCCGCCCGCCGTCGCCATCTTCTCCCTCGAAATGAGCGCGGAGCAGCTGGCGAACCGCCTCCTCTCCGAGGAGAGCCGGATCCAGAGCGACCGCATCCGCCGCGGCGAGATCTCCCAGCGGGAATTCGACAACTTCCTGCAGGTCAGCCGGGAGCTGGGCCGCTTGCCCATCCTGATCGACGACACCCCTGCGATCAGCCTGTCGGCGCTGCGCACGCGCTGCCGACGTATCCAGCGGACGCGGGGGCTGGAATTCATCGTGGTGGACTACCTCCAGCTCATGCGGCCCTCGGTCGGCACCCGGCCGGAATCCCGCGTGCTGGAAATCTCGATGATCACGCAGGGGCTGAAAGCCATCGCGAAGGAACTCGCGATCCCGGTCCTCGCGCTGTCGCAGCTGTCGCGCGCGGTGGAGCAGCGGGAGGACAAGCGGCCCCAGCTCTCGGACCTGCGTGAATCCGGCTCGATCGAGCAGGACGCCGACGCGGTCATGTTCATCTACCGCGACGAATACTACCTGAAGGCGCGGGAGCCGAAGATCGCCGCCTTCGACAACGACCAGAAGTTCCAGGACGCGATGGAGCGCTGGCAGCAGGACATGGAGCGCGCCCACAACAAGGCCGAGCTCTACCTGGCCAAGCAGCGCCACGGCCCCACCGGCAAGATCGACCTGTTCTTCGAGGCCGAGTTCACCCGCTTCGGCGACCTCGACCAGGTGCATTCCTCCTCGCCCTACGGGGAGTGAGGCGCCGCGCGGCGCTTGCGCTGCCCTGCCAATGGTGGCACCGCACCCGTCAATGTTGCGCCGCACCCACCCCGGGGCGGCGTGCCTTCCGGGGAGCAAGGATTGTCTCAGGCCGTCCTGACCGTCGACCTCGGCGCCGTCGTGCGGAACTGGCGCGCGCTCGGCGCCCGGCACGCGACCGGCGCCGTCGCCGGCGTGGTGAAGGCGGATGCCTATGGCCTCGGCGCCATTCCGGTCGCGCGGGCCCTGCGCGAAGCCGGCTGCCGCCACTTTTTCGTTGCCCATCCCGAGGAGGGGCTGGCCCTGCGGGTGGCGCTGGGACCCGGCCCGATGGTCGCCATCCTCGATGGCTGCACTCCGGCCGAGGCTGCCCAGGGGCTCACGCCAGTGCTGAACAGCCTGGGCGACGTCGCCGCCCATCGCGGCAGCGGCGTGCGCGCCCTGTTGCATGTGGACACCGGCATGGCCCGGCTCGGCCTGCCACCGGCGGAGGTCGAGGCGCTGGCCGCCGACCCCACCCTGCTCGACGGCATCGCCCTCGATTTCGTGATGACGCACCTCGTCGCGGCGGAAGAGCCTGCCCACCCGATGAACGCGGCCCAGGCCGAACGCTTCGCCGAAGCCTGCACCAGGCTGCCGCGCGCCCGCCGCAGCATCGCCAATTCCTCGGGCATCTTCCTCGGGCCCCGCTTCGCCTCTGACCTCGCGCGGCCGGGCGTCGCGCTCTACGGCGCCAACCCCACGCCCGGAGAGCCCAACCCGATGGAGCCGGTGGTCCGGCTACAGGCGCCCATCCTGCAACTGCGGGAGATCCCGGCCGGCGCGACGGTGGGTTATGGCGGCGGCTGGATGGCGGCCCGCCCCTCCCGCATCGCGACCGTCGCCTGCGGCTACGCCGATGGCTGGCCGCGCGCCCTCTCCTCCGTGGGCGTGGGCCTCGTCGCCGGGCGGCGCGTGCCGCTCGCCGGCCGCGTCTCCATGGACCTGCTGACCTTCGACGTGACCGACGCGCCCGAGGCCGTGCCGGGCGCCATGGTCGAGCTGCTGGGGCCGGATCTCACGGTGGACGAGGTGGCCGAGGCCGCCGGCACCATCGCCTATGAGGTGCTGACCCGCCTCGGCCGCCGCTACCGGCGGGAGTATCTGGCGGCATGAGCGCCGTGCTCGACGTCGTGGCGACGCTGGGCCGCGCGGTCCTCGGCGCCCTCGCCCGGATCGGCCGCCTCGCCCTCTTCGCGGGGGAGGCGCTGTCCTGCCTGGTGCGGCCGCCCTTCGCCCTGCGCCAGTTCCGCCAGCAATTCATCGAGATCGCGTATTTCTCCCTGCCCGTCGTCGCGCTGACGGCGCTGTTCACCGGCATGGTGCTGGCGTTGCAGAGCTACACCGGCTTCGCCCGCTTCAACGCCGAGAGCGCGATCGCCAGCGTCGTCGTCCTCTCCGTCACGCGGGAACTCGGGCCGGTGCTGGCGGGGCTGATGGTCGCGGGCCGCATCGGCGCGGCCATGGCGGCCGAGATCGGCACCATGCGCGTGACCGACCAGATCGACGCGCTGACGACGCTCTCGACCGACCCGATGAAGCACCTCGTCGCGCCGCGGCTGCTGGCCGCGACGCTCGCCATGCCGCTGCTGGTGATCGTCGCCGACATCATCGGGGTGATGGGCGGCTTCCTGGTGGCCGTCTTCAAGCTCGGCTTCGTGGCGCAGGCCTATCTCGATGCCACCTTCGACGTGCTGGAGCTGATGGACGTCGTCTCCGGCCTCGTGAAGGCGGCCGTGTTCGGCTTCGTCGTCGCGCTGATGGGCACCTGGTGCGGCTACAACAGCCGCGGCGGGGCGCAGGGCGTCGGCCAGGCGACGACGACGGCGGTGGTCGCCTCCTCCATCCTCATCCTCGCGCTCGACTACGTCGTGACCGCGGCGTTCTTCAGCGAGTAGCGGCCGTGCAGGACAGCCCGACGCCGAAGATCCGGCTGCGCGGCCTGCGCAAGGCCTTCGGCCCGAAGCAGGTGCTGGACGGCGTGGACCTCGAGGTGCGGGCCCGCCACTCCATGGTGATCCTGGGCGGGTCGGGCTCGGGCAAATCCGTCACCATCAAGTGCATCCTCGGCCTCATCCGCCCCGACGCGGGCGTGATCGAGGTGGATGGGGCGGACGTCACGCGCCTCAACCGCCGGGACCGCGCCGCGCTGATGGACCGCATGGGCATGCTGTTCCAGAACGGCGCGCTGTTCGACAGCATCCCCGTCTGGGAGAATGTCTGCTTCAAGCTGCTCGCCCAGCGCCGCATCTCGCGCGCCCAGGCGCGCGACCACGCGGCCGAGGCGCTGGCCCAGGTCGGCCTCGCGGCCTCGGTCGGCGACCTCTCGCCCGCGGAGCTGTCGGGCGGCATGCAGAAGCGCGTCGCGCTCGCCCGCGCCATCGCCGCGCGCCCCGACATCATCTTCTTCGACGAGCCGACCACCGGCCTCGACCCCATCATGGGCGCGGTGATCGACGGGCTGATCGTGGATTGCGTGGAGCGCCTGGGGGCGACCGCCGTCTCCATCACCCATGACATGGCGAGCGCGCGGCGCATCGGCGACGACGCCGCGATGATCCATGGCGGCCGCATCGTCTGGACCGGCAGCGCCGAGGCGCTGGGCCGCACCGGCAACGCCATGGTGGACCAGTTCGCCAATGGCGAGCGCGAGGGGCCCATCAGGATGGAGCTGCGCAAGTGACCGGCTTCGCGATCCTGGGCCGGGACGGCACCGATGCCGGCGCGCCCGCCCGCCGCGCCGCCGCGCGGGACCGCCACCTCGAGGTCATCACGCGCTTCGCCGCCGACGGGCGCCTCAAGCTCGGCGTGCCGCTGTTCGACGCGGAGGGCAGCGTCGCGGGCTCCCTCATGGTGCTCGACGTGCCGGATGAGCTGGGGGCGCGGGAATACCTGCTGGAGGAGCCCTTCGCGCGGGAGGGCGTCTGGCTCTCCTACGAGGTGATCCCCTTCCGCATCGCGCCGCTGCCCTACCAGCCCCTCCCCTCCGGCCCGGCGCCGGCGCAGCCCACCCACACCGTCACCATCGCCGAGGACGGCACCGATGCCGGCGCGCCCGCGCGGCGCCAGGCCGCGCAGGCGGCGCATCTGGATTTCGTGCGCGGCGCCGCGGCCGATGGCGTGCTCGCCTGCGGCGGCATGATGCTCGACCCCCGGGGGCAGGCGCGCGGCTCCATCGCCGTCACCCGCCACGCCACGCTGGCCGAGGCGGAGGCGTTCTGGGCGGCGGATTCCTATGTCACCGGCGGGGTCTGGCAGCGCATCCGGCGCTGGCGCACGCGCTTCGCGCCGCTGCCCTACACGCCTCTGCCGCGGGAATGACGGCGACCGCGGCGGGCATCGGCGCCCTCGCGCTCTGGGCCTTCCTGGCGCTGCTGTCGCGGCTCGCGGCGGGGCTGCCGCCGCTGCAGCTCACGGCCATGGCCTTCGCCGTGGGCGGCGCGGGCGCGCTCGCCTGGCTCGCCTGGCGGGGGCAGCTCGGGCTGCTGCGGCAGGCGCCGGTCGTCTGGGCGCATGGCGTGGGCGGGCTGTTCGGCTACCACGCGCTCTACTTCGCGGCGCTCGCCTACGCGCCCGCGGTCGAGGCCAACCTGCTGAACTACCTCTGGCCGCTGCTGATCGTGCTGCTGTCGGCGCCCATCCTGGGCCTGCCGCTCGGGCCGCGGCGGCTGCTGGGCGTGGCGCTCGGCGTCGCGGGCTGCGCCCTGCTCCTGGGGGGCGGCCTCGGGGCCGGCGAGTATCCGCCGGGGGCGTGGTTCGGCTTCCTCTGCGCCATCGGCTGCGCCTTCGTCTGGGCGCTCTACTCCGTCACGGCGAAGCGGCTCGCGCGGGTGCCGACCGGCGCGGTCGGCGGGTTCTGCGCGGCCTCCGCCCTTCTCGCGCTGGCGGCGCACCTGGGATTCGAGGCGACGGTGGCGCCCGATGCGCGGCAATGGCTGGCGGCCCTGCTGCTCGGCGCCGGGCCGGTGGGGGCGGCCTTCTTCCTGTGGGATGCGGGGATGAAGCGCGGCGATCCGCGGCTGCTCGGCACGCTGGCCTATGCCGTGCCCGTGACCTCCACCCTGCTGCTGATCGCCGTGGGCGAGGGGGCGCTGGGCTGGGGCGTGCTGGCGGCGCTGGCGCTGGTGGTGGGCGGCGGCTGGCTCGCGGCGACGGCGCGCGGCTGACGGGCCGGCCGGGGGGCCGATTTCAGCCCGCCCCGACTTCGTCTAAACCCGCGCCCATGACCGACACGCCCGACCCCGCCTCCCAGCCGCCCGCCGGCGGCGCGGTGGACCCGCAGCTGCTCGACATCCTGGTCTGCCCCGTCACCAAGGGCCCGCTGCGCTACGACCGCGAGCGGGGCGAGCTGGTGAGCGAGCGCGCCGGCCTCGCCTACCCGATCCGCGACGGCATCCCCATCATGCTGCCGGACCAGGCGCGCAAGCTCTGATCGCGGCGGGGGCCCCGTCCGGGTCCTGATCCTTCGCGGCGGTGCCGCCGTCGCTCCTCCGACCCGCACGGGCCAGATGCCATGCCTGCCGTGACCGAGCTGAGATATTCCAAGGCCGAGAAGGTGCTGCACGTCGCCTTCGACGATGGCAGCCGCTTCGCCCTGCCGGCCGAATACCTGCGCGTCGAGAGCCCCTCGGCCGAGGTGCAGGGCCATGGGCCCGGCCAGAAGACCATCGTCCCCGCGCGCCGCCATGTCGGCATCATGCGGATCGAGCCGGTGGGCCATTACGCCGTGCGCCTCGCCTTCGACGACCTGCACGACAGCGGCATCTACTCCTGGGACTATCTCTACCGCCTCGGCCGCGATCAGGCGGAGATCTGGGCCGAGTACGAGCGCGCCCTGGCGCTCAAGGGCCTCTCGCGCGATCCGCCGGCCCGCCGCCCGGCTTGAGCCGTCCGCGCCACATGGCGCCGTTGCAACGCGACTTGGCCGGCAAACCCTTGCCGCGCCGCGGGGCGTGATGGCGCAAGCGTCATAACCGCCGCGCCGCGCGGCCCGTTCTCTCCACGCCACCGTGAGGGAGAGAGGCGCCATGTTCCTGCGCGTTGACAAGCTTCAGGTCGAGCTGCCGGCCCCGACGAAACAGGACCCCAATGCGGGCGCCGCCCTGCAGGAGCTGCTGGGCGGGAAATACGGGGAGATGTCCACCCTCGGGAACTACCTGTTCCAGAGCTTCAACTTCCGCTCCAAGTCGAAGCTGCGGCCCTTCTACTCCCTCGTCGCCGCGATCACCGCGGAGGAGCTGGGCCATGTGGAGCTCGTCTCCAACGGCGTCGCGATGCTGAACAACGGCCCCGACACGCCCGGCGCCGACGAGGGCGACGGCGGCGACATCTCCGGCACGCCCTTCGCGACGATGAAGGACATCCGCTCCGCCGCCTCCTTCTTCTCGCACGCGGGCGGCGCCGTGCCCGTGAACAGCAACAGCATGTCCTGGAACGTGGACATGGTGACCACCACCGGCAACGTGGTGATGGACCTGCTGCACAACTTCCACCTCGAATGCGGGGCGCGGCTGCACAAGCTGCGCGTCTACGAGACGGTGTCCGATCCGACCGCGCGCGAGGTCTGCGGCTACCTGCTGGTGCGCGGCTCGGTCCACGCCCATGCCTATGCGCTGGCGCTGAAGAAGATCACGGGCGTGGACATCGAGAAGATGCTGCCCGTGCCCAACATCCCGACCGGCAACATCCCCGAGTGCCAGAAGTACCTGGCCGAGGGATCGCACCGGCGGCTCTATACCTTCAGCCCGTCCGACTACAAGGACATGGCCGGCGTCTGGGGCAACGGGGAGATGGCCCTGCCGGACGACCCGCCGGGCGAGCTCGAGGTGGTGGACGGCATGCCGGATGGCGGGAAGATCCACGACCTCACCGGCATCCCCTCGGCCTTCGCGCCCGACTACGCGCCGGAGGAGATGTACGAGATCGCCACCAAGCTGTGGAAGGCGTCGCGCTGACGCGCCGCGCCGCGCGGGAGGCGGTCGCGCCGCCTCCCGCGCCCGCCGCCTACAGCGGGTAGTCGCGCGCCGGATCCACGCCCGCCGCCTCGATCAGGCGGCGCAGCTTCACCACCTCCTCGGTGCCGACGTCGTGCCGGTCGAAATGGAAGCTGTCCTGCTTCCCGCCGAGGCTCACGCGGGTCGCGCCATGGCCGGTGTGATGGATCTCCGCGCCCAGATCCACCAGCACGTTCTCGACCGCCTGCGGGTCGAGGTTGTGGTTCAGCGGATGCGCGAAGATTCCGTGCAGGACCTTGCGGTGCCGGTGGTTCATGACGGGTTGCTCCCTGTTCCAGTGCCGCGCCATCGCAGCACCGGCCGGGCGTCCCGTCCTTGCGTCAGGTCAAGCGAGCGTCAGCCCGCGGTGGCGACGTAGCTCTTCAGCTCCTCGGCCTCGTGCTCCGCCTCGGCGATGCGCGCCTTCACGAGGTCGCCGATGGAGACCATGCCGGCGAGCTGCCCGTTCCCCTCCAGCACCGGCAGATGCCGGATGCGCCGGTCCGTCATCATCTGCAGCGCCTCGCAGACGGTGGATTGCGGCGAGACGGTGAACAGCACCCGCGTCATCAGCTGGCCCGCCGTCATGCGCATCGTGCTCTCGCCGAGGCCGGCGAGCGCGCGGACGATGTCGCGCTCCGACACGATGCCGAGGACGGTGCCGTCATTCTCGACGACGAGAACCGCGCCGATGCGGTGCTGCGCGAGGGTGCGCGTGATGGACGCGACGCCGTCGCGCGGATGCACCGAGACGACCTGGCTGCCTTTCTGGCGAAGGATGTTGCCGATGACCATGGCGGGGGCTCCCTGACCGTTGCGGCTGTGCTTCCGATGAAGACGGCGCAATGGTGGGCCGCCACAACCGGCGCGCGCAAACCGATTGCGTGCTGCGGTGCACCATGTCCGTGCGCCGCAGCACGACGCGGCCGCAGCCCGATGCGTGAGCGTGGCGGATCAGCCGCCGCGGATCACCCTCAGCAGCGCGACGACGTGCTCCGGCGGCGTGGAGATCTCGACGCCATGGCCCAGGTTGAAGATGTGCGGCCGCCCGCGCAGCGCCGCGAGGATGGAGCGCGCCTCGGCCTCCAGCGCCGCGCCGCCCGCGATCAGCACCTCGGGGTCGAGATTACCTTGCAGGGCCACATGGGCCGGCAGGTTGGCGGCGGCCCAGGCCGGATCCATCGCCGTGTCCATGCCGACGGCCTGCACGCCCGTCTCGCGCGCGTATTCCGCGAGCATGGGGCCCGCCAGGCGCGGGAAGCCGATCACCGGCAGGTCGGGATAGGCGGCCTTGATGCCCGCCCGCAGCCGCCTGTTGGGCTCGATCACCCATTTCCGGAAGGCGTTGGGCGGCAACTGCCCGGCCCAGCTGTCGAACAGCATCAGCGCCTCGGCCCCCGCCGCCGCCTGGGCCAGCAGATAGGCGAGCGTCGCTTCCTCGAGCTTCCCGAGTAGCGCGCCGAAGAAGGCGGGGTCGCCATGGGCGAGGCGGCGCGCGTGCTTGAACTCGCCGCCGCCCTTCCCCTCGACCATGTAGCACGCGACCGTCCAGGGCGAGCCCGAGAAGCCGATCAGCGCCGTGCCGGGGTGATCCTTCGCCAGGAGCGCGCGCGTCCGCCGCACCGTCTCCATCACCGGCTCCGCCCGCGCCGCGGCCCCCTCGGCGTCGAGCTTCGCGAGCCCCGCCCGGTCGGTGATCGGCGGCAGGCGCGGCCCCTCGCCCTCGGCGAAGGTCAGCCCCTGACCCATGGCCCAGGGCACGATCAGGATGTCCGAGAACAGGATGGCGGCGTCCATCCCGTACCGGCGGACGGGCTGCACCGTCACCTCGGCCGCGAGCTCGGGGTTGAGGCACAGATCCATGAAGGATCCGGCCTCGCCCCGCGTCGCGCGGTACTCCGGCAGGTGGCGCCCCGCCTGGCGCATCAGCCAGACGGGCGGTGGCCACACCGCCTCTCCGGCCAGGGTTCGAAGCAAGGGCTTGGCGCTCATCGTCCGGGACCATCCCATTGAACTTGAAAAGAGAAAAGGTGGAGGAAGTCGTTGGGCCTGTGGATGACGTGGACGCAACCCGTCCCCAGCCCATCCACAGCCCGGGGCATCGGACGAAGCCGGCGGAATCCCTGGCGGCTTGACCGAGTCCCCCACAGGTCTGGACTCCGTCACGGGATCGTCATCCAGAGTCCGCCCCGGCGGCGATTCGTCCCCGCTCCCCGTTCGGGACGCGGTGGCGGCGGCCGCCTGTCCCGGCTATCCACAGGCCCGGCCCCAGCCATCCCCGGAACCATCCCCAGGCATGACCCCGCAACGTTCGCGCAACCTGCACCTCGTGTCGGACAGCACCGGCGAGACGCTGAACAGCATGGCGCGCGCCGTGCTGGCCCGCTTCGACAACGCCCACATGGTGCAGCACCGCTGGTTCCTCGTGCGCAGCCGCATGAACCTCGACCGCGTGATCGAGGGCATCGAGCACGAGCCGGGGCCGGTGATGTTCACCCTGGTGGACCGCAGCCTTCGTCACGCGCTGGAGGAGGCGTGCCAGCGCCTCGGCCTGCCGCACCTCTCGGCGCTCGACCAGATCACGGATTTCATCCAGCACGAGGTCGGCGGCCAGGCGCGGGAGAAGCGCGCCGCCCAGCACGTGATGGATGCCGACTACTTCCGGCGGATCGACGCCATGCACTACGTGCTGGCCCACGATGACGGGCAGGGCACGGCGGGCATCGCCAACGCCGACGTCGTCCTCGTCGGCGTGTCGCGCAGCAGCAAGACGCCCACCTGCTTCTACCTCGCCAACCGGGGCATCAAGGCGGCGAACGTCCCGCTGGTGCCCGGCGCCCCCTTGCCGCCCGAGCTCGAACACCCGCCCTGCCCGGTGGTGGGACTGACCATCGACCCCGTCTCCCTGCTCGACATCCGGCGGCACCGGCTGCGCATCATCGGCGCCGGCGGCGTCCGCCAGGGCGAGACCGACTATGTGGACCCGGAGGCCGTCAAGCAGGAGATCCTGGCGGCCAAGCGCCTCTGCGCCTCCCGCGGGTGGCCCGTCATCGACGTCACGCGCCGCTCCATCGAGGAAACGGCCGCCACCATCCTCCAGCAGATGGAGCTGTGGCGGCAGAAGCACGCGCGGGCCGCGCCCAAGCCCGAGGACCCCGCGGCCGGCATCCTGGGCCCCGCCTCCTGATGGGGATGATGCGCGACGACGCGCCGCCGCTGATCCTGGCCTCCGGCAGCGCCACCCGCCGCGCCCTGCTCGAGCGCGCGGGGCTGCGCTTCGCCGTCAAGGTGCCGCGCGTGGACGAGGCCGCGCTGAAGGAAGGCGCCCAGGCCGAGGGCCTGACCGCCGGGGAGGCCGCCATCCTCCTCGCCGATGCCAAGGCGGCGCGGATCGCGCGGCGCCATCCGGACGCGGTGGTGCTCGGTGCCGACCAGATCCTGGTCTGCGAGGGGCGCTGGTTCGACAAGCCGGAGGGCATGGACGGCGCCCGCGCGCATCTCCGCGCCCTGCGCGGCCGCGCCCATGACCTCGCGACGGCGGTCGTCGCCTGGCGGGGCGAGGCGCGGCTGTGGCACCACCTCGCCACGCCGCGGCTGACCATGCGCGAGGTCCGGGACGAGGCGCTGGACGCGCTCCTGGCCCTCGAGGGGGAGGCCGTGCTCGGCAGCGTCGGCGCCTATCGCTACGAGGGGCCGGGGGTCCACCTGTTCCGCGCCGTCCAGGGCGAGCACGCGGCGATCCTCGGCCTGCCCCTGCTGCCGCTGCTCGCCTGGCTGCGGGATTTCGGCGTCGTGCTTCGCTGAGCGCTGTCACCGATCGTCACACGCGGCGGGCCGGTTCCGGCTGGCGCGGCGCGCCGGTCGGGCGTAACGATCCGCTCACGGCCGTCTCGGCCGCTTCGGGGAAGATTCCGCTCATGACGACGCATCGCCTCGCCCTCGGCGCCGCCCTCCTGCTTCTCGCCGGCTGCGGCGGCAACTGGATGCCGCGCAACGAAGCCCAGGTCCCGCTGCTCGATGCCAGCGGCTACGAGGTCGCGCGCGTGCCCGCCTCCGTGGTGGCCGGCCTGGCCCCGGGCAGTCCCTTCACCTTCAACCGCCCCGGCGCCCGGCCGGAGATCGTGACGGTCGGCGCCCGCCCGGCCGGCGTCTCCGCCGGCCGCGTCGTCGGCGTGCGCACCGACGACTGGGGCGTTCCCGTCATCGAGCGCGCCGGGCCGGGCAGCGGCAACCTCCTCCCCGACAGCCGGCCGGTCTTCCAGGGCACGGATGACGGCGTGCCGCTGATCACGCGGGACGTCTACCTGCGCTGATCACGCGCCGGCGGGCGGGGCGGTCGGCGGCGTTTCCGCCTGCCGCGCCCGCAGCCGGAAGCCCAGCACCAGCAGGACGAAGCCGAAGGCGAGGGCGTAGATGCCCAGCCAGAAGGACAGCACCACGGCGCCGGCGATGGGCGCGAGCCAGAGCAGCACGCCCCACACCACCGACAGCACGCCCCCCAGGATCAGCCAGCCCCGCCCCTGCTGCGCCCGCCAGCCGGCCGCGACCATCATCACGCCGCTGACGACCGACCACCCGGCCAGCAGCCAGATGAGGCCGAGCAAGGTCAGCCCGGGCAGCAGGATGGCGAAGCCGGCGGCCATGATGTTCAACACCCCCTCCACCACCAGCATCCCCCAGCGCTCGCCGTGGCGCGCCGCGCGCACGGCGGAGACGATGGCGAAGATGCCGTCGGCCAGCAGGTAGGCGCCGAGCAGCAGCACGAGGGAGCCGAGCGCGGCGAAGGGCTGCACCACCGCGATCAGCCCGAACAGGATGCCGCAGGCGCCCCGCAGGGCCACGGCCCACCAGTGGCGCGGGGTGCCGACCGTCAGGCCGCGGCCATGCGGCAGGCGGGACGTGGCCGGTGGGATGGGCGGCGCCGGGGCGCCGGCGGCGTTCGGGACCGGGTCGGACATGGGCAGCCTTCCGCGCGAGGGGTGGAAGCGGGGAACGCCCCGCCCCGGCCGCTGTTGCGCCGGGCGCCTTCAGTTGAGCGTCGGCCGCGCCACCTTCAACGTCTCGGCCAGCAGCCCCGGCAGCTCCGCCGCCGCGGCCTGCGCGGCGCCCAGGCCCCCGGCCTTCGCCGCCTCCTCGACGCCCTGCGCCCGTTCGGCCAGCAGCCGCGCCCCGACCATCCGGGCCGAGCCCTTGAGGCGATGCGCGATCTCGGTGATGGGCTTCGCCTCCCGCGCGGCCTGCAGCGCCGCCAGATCCTCGGCCGCCGTTTCGGCGAAGGTCTCGAGGATGGAGGCCAGCCTCTCGCGGTCCTGGCCGAACAGCCCGCGCAGCGCCTCGGGATCGAACAGCGTGCCGGCCGGCGCCTGGCCGGACAGGCCCGGCACCCAGCGCCCGAGCATCTTCGACAGCCCGTCGAGGGTGACCGGCTTCGCCAGGAAGCCGTCCATGCCCGCGCCGTAGCAGCGTTCCGCCTCGCCCTTCAGCGCGTTGGCCGTGACCGCGACGAGCGTCGTGCGGTCGAGCCCCTTCGCCTGCTCCTCCTGCCGGATCGCGCGGGCCAGGTCGAAGCCGTCCATCCCCGGCATGTGGATGTCGAGCAGGACGATGCCGTGCCGCCGCGCGCGCCAAGCGGCCAGCGCCTGGGCCCCGCCCTCGGCCATGTCGGCCTGCAGCCCGATCAGTTCGAGCTGCCGGCCGATCACCTCGCGGTTCACCGGATGGTCGTCCACGACGAGGACGCCGGCGCCCGATCCGTCCCCGGGCCGCGCCGCGAGCGCCGGCGGCTCCGCCGCGCGCGC
>JAIEOO010000230.1 GCA_019750475.1 Acetobacteraceae bacterium
GCGGGGCGCGGCGCGTCCGGCCGCGGGGCGGGCGGACCTTCGGGCCGAGCCTTGGCCGCGAGCCGATCCACGGCGGCGGCTTCCAGCGCCTCGTCGGCGCCCATGGCCACCTGCCAGCGCAGCGCCGCGATCAGCTCGGTCCGCAGATCCTGCATGGCCGGTGTATCGGGCCGACCGCCGGATGCGTCCAGCGCGGATGGTTCCCGGACCCGGCTTTCCGCCTTACATCTGCGTCCGAGAAAGCTGGGGATCGCCGACCATGGATACTGGAGCGGACGCAGAAGCCCGCGAGGCAATGGAATTCGACGTGCTGATCGTGGGCGCGGGCCCGGCGGGCCTCGCGGCCGCGATCCGGCTCAAGCAGCTCACCCCCGAGACCAATGTCTGCGTGGTCGAGAAAGGCAGCGAGGTCGGCGCCCATATCCTGTCCGGCGCCGTGCTGGAGCCCCGGGCGCTGGACGAGCTGATCCCCGACTGGCGCGACGACCCGCCGGCGCTGGCCACGCCCGCGACCGACGACCGCTTCATGTTCCTGACGGAGACGAAGGCCTTCCGGCTGCCGACGCCGCCGCAGATGCACAACCACGGCAACTACGTCGTCAGCCTGGGCAATGTGTGCCGCTGGCTGGCCGCCAAGGCCGAGGGGCTCGGCGTCGAGATCTACCCGGGCTTCGCGGCCTCGGAGACCATCATCGAGGACGGGGTGGTCAAGGGCGTCGTCGCCGGCGTCATGGGCATCGCGCGCGACGGCTCCAAGGGCCCCGACTACCAGCCCGGGATGGAGCTGCGCGCCACCTACACCCTCTTCGCCGAGGGCTGCCGCGGCAGCCTGACGAAGCAGCTGATGGAGCGCTTCAACCTGCGCGAGGGCGCGGCGCCGCAGACCTACGGCCTCGGCATCAAGGAGCTGTGGGAGATCCCGAAGGAGAACCACAAGCCCGGCCTGATCTGGCACTCGGTCGGCTGGCCGCTGCCCAAGGACACGACCTATGGCGGCTCCTGGCTCTACATGCTCGGGGACAACCTGGTCTCGATCGGCTTCGTCGTCGGCCTGGACTATCCGAACCCCTGGCTGTCGCCCTTCGAGGAGTTCCAGCGGTTCAAGCACCACCCCGAGGTCGCCGCCATGCTCAAGGGCGGCAAGCGCATCGCCTATGGGGCGCGGGCGCTGAACGAGGGCGGCTTCCAGGCCATCCCGAAGCTCGTCTTCCCCGGTGGCGCGCTGATCGGCGACTGCGCCGGTTTCCTCAACGTGCCCAAGATCAAGGGCACCCACACCTCGATGAAGAGCGGCATGGTGGCCGCCGAAGCCATCGACGAGGTGCTGGGTGGCGATCAGCCCGCGGTGCTGGAGGGCTATCCGCGGAGGCTCGAGGCCTCCTGGGTGTGGGAGGAGCTGAAATCGGTGCGCAACATCCGCACCGGCTTCGGCAAGTTCGGCTTCTACGGCGGGATGATCAACGCCGCGCTCGACACCTACGTCTTCCGGGGCAAGGCGCCCTGGACGATGACGCACCACTACGACCACGAGCGGCTGAAGCCCGCCGCCGAGCAGCCGCGCATCGCCTATCCGAAGCCGGACGGGGTTCTCTCCTTCGACCGGCTGTCCTCGGTGTTCCTGTCGAACACCAACCACGAGGAGAACCAGCCGGTCCACCTCGTCCTGAAGGACCCGGGCAAGTGGTATGGCGAGAATTTTTCCAAGTTCGCCAGCCCCGAGAGCCGCTACTGCCCCGCCGCGGTCTATGAGGCGGTGGGGCCGGAAGCGGAAAAGCTGCTGGCCGGCACGCCGGACCCCCAGGCGACGGGCGCCGGCGCTGAGGTCGAGGCCGGGCAGCCCGGCGCGCGCCTCGTGATCAACGCGCAGAACTGCGTCCACTGCAAGACCTGTGACATCAAGGACCCGACCCAGAACATCGACTGGCGCACGCCGGAGGGCGGGGGCGGGCCGAACTACATCGGGGGGATGTGAGGATCGTTTGCAATGCCGGGCGAGGCTGATGGCGGCTCCCCGCCATTGCGCTTCACGGGCCACGACCGGGAGATGCTGGAAGAGCGGCCATCGCGGAAGGCTGGGTTGAGCGGATCCTGGCCCAGCCCGATCGTGTGGCGCCGGACCCTCGCGGTGAGCCTTTGCGTCGCGCCTTCGGTTCCATCCCAGAAGCTGGGGGCCGTGTGCTAAGGGTTGTCTTCCGGCGCGATGGCGACCTGATCGTGGTCGTTACCGCGCATTTCGATCGAGGAGCCCGGCCGTGATTGCCACGACCTACGATCCCGAAGCAGACGCTTTGTATGTCCGGATCGCGCCCAAGGGCGCGCCTGTGGCCGAGACGCGCGAGGTGCAGCCTGGCGTCATGCTCGACTACGACGACGCCGGCCGCCTCGTCGGCATTGAGGTGCTGGACGTCGAGCGCCGCCAACGGGGGGCGCCGTTCCGACGGCTGCCTGAGAGGCTTGTGCGGTCAAGCTGTGGCTCGCGGTGACTTGCCGTTGACCTGATCCCCGCCCCGCCCTAAACCCCGCCCGTCATTCATCCGGTCCCCGCCAGGCGGGGGTCGCCGCCGCTCCGCGAAGGCTCGCGCAGCGGCGCGTTTTCGTTTGGAGAGGTCCCCTTGTTCGAGGCGCTGGGCAGCCGGCTTCAGGGCGTGTTCGACCGCTTGCGCGGCCGCGGCGCCCTGTCCGAGCAGGACGTCGCCGACGCCCTGCGGGAGGTCCGGGTCGCCCTCCTCGAAGCCGACGTGGCGCTCCCCGTCGTCAAGGATCTCACGGCCAAGGTGCGTGAGCGCGCGGTGGGGCAGGAGGTCATCCGCTCCATCCAGCCCGGCCAGCAGGTCGTGAAGATCGTGCATGACGCGCTGGTGGAAGCGCTCGGCGGCGCGGACGGGCCGAAGGGGCTCGACCTCAACGCGCCGTCGCCCGTGCCCGTGCTGATGGTCGGGCTCCAGGGCTCGGGCAAGACGACGACGTCGGGAAAGATCGCGCTCCGGCTCAAGACGCGCGACCGCAAGAAGGTGCTGCTGGCCTCGCTCGACGTGCAGCGCCCCGCCGCGCAGCTTCAGCTGCAGCAGCTGGCGGAGCGCGCGGGCGTCACGTCGCTTCCCATCATCCCCGGCCAGTCCCCGCTCGAGATCGCCGAGCGCGCGATGGATGTCGGCCGGCGGGAGCTTTACGACACCGTCATCCTCGACACCGCCGGCCGCCTCTCCATCGACGAGGCGCTGATGGAGGAGGTGGCGGCGGTCAAGCGCGCGGTGAACCCGCACGAGACGCTGCTGGTCGTGGACGCCATGACCGGCCAGGACGCCGTCAACACCGCCCGCCACTTCAACGAGCGCGTCGGCGTCACCGGCATCGTGATGACGCGCGTGGATGGCGACGCCCGTGGCGGCGCCGCGCTGTCCATGCGCGCGGTCACCGGCGCGCCGATCAAGCTGCTGGGCGCGGGCGAGAAGCTGGAAGCGCTCGAGGATTTCCACCCCGACCGCATCGCCGGCCGCATCCTCGGGATGGGGGACATCGTCTCCCTCGTCGAGCGCGCGGCCGAGACGATCGACCAGCAGGAGGCCGAGAAGCTCGCGGCCCGGATGCAGAAGGGGCAGTTCTCGCTCGAGGACTACGCGAGCCAGCTCAAGCAGATCACCAAGATGGGCGGCATGAGCGGCCTGATGGGCATGCTGCCGGGCGTGGCCAAGGTGAAGGCGCAGCTCCAGGACGCGAACCTGGACACGGGGCTGCTGAAGAAGCAGGCGGCGATCATCTCCTCGATGACGCCGAAGGAGCGCCAGAACCCCGACATCATCAAGGCCTCGCGCAAGCGGCGCATCGCCGCGGGGTCGGGCAGCTCGGTCCAGGAAGTGAACCGGCTGCTCAAGCAGTTCGAGGACATGCGCGACGTGATGAAGCGCATGAACAAGATGGGCCAGAAGGGAATGATGCGGGGCGGCCTCGCCTCGCTCCTGCCCGGCCTCAACAAGCGACCGTTCTAGACAGGAGAAGTGACCAGATGGGTCTGAAGATTCGCCTCGCCCGCGCCGGCGCCAAGAAGCGCCCCTACTACCACATCGTGGTGGCCGACAGCCGCTCCCCGCGCGACGGCCGCTTCATCGAGAAGGTGGGCTCCTACAACCCGATGCTCCCCTCCGACCACGCGGACCGCCTCCGCCTGCAGGAGGACAAGATCAAGGAGTGGCTGGGCAAGGGCGCGCTCGCGACCGATCGCGTGGCGAAGTTCCTCGGCAAGGCCGGCATGATCGCCATGCCCGCGATCCCCGAGCAGCCGGTCCAGTCCAAGCCGAAGAAGAAGGCGCAGGAGCGCGCCGCCGCGGCCGCGGGCTGAGTCGCTAGGGCAGGGGCACCACCTTGGGCGCGCGCGTGATGCTGGGCGAGATCGGGAGGCCGCACGGGGTGCGGGGCCTGGTGCGCGTCCGCAGCTTCACGGCCGAGCCCGAGGCACTCGGCGCCTACGGGCCGCTCACCGACGAGGCGGGCGCGCGGGAGTTCCGGCTGACCATGCTGGCCCCCGACCTCGCCCGGATCGAGGGCGTCGCCGACCGCGAGGCCGCGGCGAAGCTCACCGGCACGAAGCTCTACGTCGCGCGCGAGGCGCTGCCCCCGCCCGAGGAGGAGGACGAGTTCTACCTCGCCGACCTCGAAGGGCTGCGGGCGGATCTCGCGGACGGGACGCCTTTCGGCACCGTCGCCGCCGTCGAGGACCATGGCGCGGGCGCCTTCCTGACCGTCCGGCTGCCGGATGGGCGGGAGCGCCTGATCCCCTTCACCAGGGCCTGCGTGCCGGTGGTGGCGGTGGCCGAGGGCCGCCTCGTCGTCGAGCCGCCGTCCGAGGTCGCGGGCGAGGAGCGCGCGGCATGAGCACCGGTGCGGGCTGGCGTGCCCATGTCCTCACCCTCTTCCCGGAGATGTTCCCGGGCCCGCTCGGCCATTCCCTGGCCGGGCAGGCGCTGGCGAAGGGGCTCTGGTCGCTGGAGGCGCGGGACATCCGGGCGCATGGCCTCGGCCGGCACCGCGCGGTGGACGACACGCCCTTCGGCGGCGGCGCCGGCATGGTGATGCGGCCCGACGTGGTGGACGCGGCGCTGGCCGAGGCGCCCGAAGGCCTGCCGGCCATCTACCTCACCCCGCGCGGGCGCCTGCTCGACCAGGCGCTGGTGCGGGAGCTGTCGGCGGGGCCGGGCGTCACCCTGCTCTGCGGCCGCTACGAGGGGGTGGACCAGCGCGTCATCGAGGCGCGCGGCCTGCGGGAGGTCTCGGTCGGCGACTACGTCCTCTCGGGCGGCGAGGTCGCGGCCATCACCCTCCTCGATGCCTGCGTGCGCCTCCTGCCGGGCGTCATGGGCGCGGCCGAGAGCGGCGTGGAGGAGAGCCATTCGGCCGGCCTCCTCGAATACCCGCATTACACGCGGCCGGCGGAGTGGCAGGGCAGGGCGGTGCCCGCCGTGCTCCTCTCCGGCCATCACGCGGCGGTCGCCGGCTGGCGCCGCCAGCAAGCGGAACAGGCGACGCGGGAGCGGCGCCCGGACCTCTGGAACCGACACACGAACACCGACGGGCCGAGCGTTGCCGGAACCGGGCACGCGGCCTAAACGACATTCTCGAAAGGACTGATCCCATGAACCTGCTGCAGCAATTCGAGGCGGACCAGAAGGCGAAGCTCGTCGCCAGCCGCGCCGTCCCCGACTTCGCCCCGGGCGACACCGTCCGCGTGATGGTGAAGGTCGTCGAGGGCGAGCGCACCCGCACCCAGGCCTATGAGGGCGTGGTGATCGCGCGCAGCAACCGCGGCCTGAACAGCAACTTCACCGTCCGCAAGCTCTCCTACGGCGAGGGCGTGGAGCGCGTGTTCCCGCTGCACTCCCCCTCGATCGCGGAGATCAGCGTGGTCCGCCGCGGCAAGGTGCGCCGCGCCAAGCTGTATTACCTGCGCGGC
This sequence comes from Acetobacteraceae bacterium, assembly GCA_019750475.1. GTDB lineage: Bacteria > Pseudomonadota > Alphaproteobacteria > Acetobacterales > Acetobacteraceae > Roseococcus. The sequence continues at coordinate 5,945 of JAIEOO010000230.1, forward strand.
CGCACGGGTAAGTCCGCCCGCATCGCCGAGAAGCTGGGCCTGAAGGTCGAGGCTCCGGCCGCCGCTCCGCAGGAGTGATTTTCGCAGGGCCGTCCCGACAGGGACGGCCCTTTTCGCGTCCCGCGCCCGCGACCACAGTGGCGCCGGGCGGGCCGTCCCCAGTCGAAGCCAGGGTAGCGGCGGCCCGCCGAGTTGACCGGGAGAACCGCCATGCCCCAACCGGGCGCACCGCGCACGCTGTTCGACAAGATCTGGGACGCGCATGTCGTCGAGACGCTGCCTGACGGCACGGCGCTCCTCTACATCGACCTGCATCTGACGCACGAGGTCACGACGCCGCAGGCCTATGACGGTCTGCGCGCCGCCGGCCGCAAGGTCCGCCGCCCGGACCTGACGCTCGCCGTCGTGGACCACAACATCGCGACCGATCCCGACCGCCTCAAGGGCATCGAGGACCCGGAAAGCCGCCTCCAGGTCGAGACGCTGGAGAAGAACGTCGCCGAGTTCGGCGTGCCCTACATTCCGCTCGCCGACATCCGGCAGGGCATCGTGCACGTCATCGGGCCCGAGCTCGGCCGCTCGCTGCCGGGCATGACGATCGTCTGCGGCGACAGCCACACCTCGACCCACGGCGCCATGGGCGCGCTCGCCTTCGGCATCGGCACCTCGGAGGTCGAGCACGTCCTGGCCACCCAGACGCTGCTGCAGAAGCCGGCGAAGAACATGCGGGTCAGCGTGGATGGCAACCTGGCCTTCGGCTGCTCCGCCAAGGACATCGTGCTGGCGATCATCGGCAAGATCGGCACGGCCGGCGGCACGGGCCACGTCATCGAATACGCCGGCGACGCCATCCGCGCGCTCGACATGGCCGGCCGCATGACGGTCTGCAACATGAGCATCGAGGGCGGCGCGCGGGCCGGCATGGTGGCCCCCGACCAGACCACCTTCGACTACATCGCGAAGACGCCGAACGGCCCCAAGGGCGAGGCACTCGAAGCGGCCTTGCGCTGGTGGAAGACCCTGCCTTCCGACCCCGGGGCGCATTTCGACACCGAGGTGAAGCTCGACGCGCACATGATCGCGCCGCAGGTCACCTGGGGCACCAACCCGGAGAGCGTGCTGCCGATCACCGGCGTGGTGCCGAACCCGGGCGACGTCGCGGACGAGGCGAAGCGCGCCCAGATGCAGCGCATGCTGGACTATATGGGCCTGACGCCCGGCCAGCGGCTGCAGGACGTGCCGGTGGACGTGGTCTTCATCGGCTCCTGCACCAATTCCCGCATCGAGGACATCCGCGCCGCGGCCGCCATCGCCAAGGGCCGCCGCGTGGCCGACGGCGTGCGCGCCATGGTCGTGCCGGGATCGGGCCTGGTGAAGAAGCAGGCAGAGGACGAGGGCCTCGACCGCATCCTGCGCGAGGCGGGCTTCGAGTGGCGCGAGGCCGGGTGCTCCATGTGCCTCGGCATGAACCCGGACAAGCTGACGCCGGGCCAGCGCTGCGCCAGCACCTCCAACCGCAACTTCGAAGGCCGCCAGGGGCCGGGCGGGCGCACCCACCTGCTGTCGCCGGCCATGGCGGCGGCCGCGGCGCTGGCCGGGCGGCTCGCCGATGTGCGCGACTTCCAGCCGAAGGAGACGGTGGCATGAAGCCCTTCACCACGCTGACCGGGATCGCGGCGCCGCTGCCCAAGGCCAATGTGGACACGGACCAGATCATCCCGGCCCGGTTCCTGAAGTCCATCAGCCGCGCGGGCTTCGGCAAGCACCTCTTCGCCAATTTCCGCTACGTGGACGACAAGGCCGAACGGCCGGACTTCGTCCTCAACCAGGAGCCCTACCGCAAGGCCGAGATCCTCATCGCCTTCGAGAATTTCGGCTGCGGCAGCAGCCGGGAGCACGCGCCCTGGGCGCTGCTCGATTTCGGGATCCGCTGCGTCATCGCGCCCGACTTCGCCGACATCTTTCACAACAACTGCTTCAAGAACGGCATCCTGCCGGTGAAGCTGCCGCGGGAGGTGTGCGAGAAGCTGATGGAGGATGCCCGCCTCGGCGGGAACGCGCGCATCACCGTGGACCTGGAGCGCCAGGTCGTCGTCCGCCCCAACGGGGAGGAGATCCCGTTCCAGGTGGACCCGTTCCGCCGCCACCTGCTGCTGAACGGCCTCGACGACATCGGGCAGACGCTGCAGCACGGCACGGCCATCAACAGCTACGAAGCCAAGGCGAAGAACGCACAGCCCTGGCTGCATCAGGGCGCCCCGCAGGGAGCACCGGCATGAGCGGTTCCAACAAGTCCCTCCTCGTCCTGCCGGGTGACGGCATCGGCCCCGAGGTGATGCGCGAGGTCCGTCGCGTCATCGCCTGGATGGAGAGCCGCCGCGCCGTCACCTTCGCCATCACCGAGGGCCTCGTCGGCGGCGCCGCGATCGACGCCGAGGGCCATCCCTGCCCGGATGCCACCGTCCGCGCCGCGAAGAGCGTGGACGCCGTGCTGTTCGGCTCGGTCGGCGGGCCGAAATGGGACAGCCTGCCCTTCGACCAGCGGCCGGAGCTCGGCATCCTGCGGCTGCGCAAGGAACTCGGCCTCTTCGCCAATCTCCGCCCCGCGGTCGTGCTCGACCCGCTGGTGGACGCGTCCTCGCTCAAGCCGGACGTGGTCCGCGGCCTCGACATCATGATCGTCCGCGAATCCACGGGCGGCATCTATTTCGGGGAGCCGCGCGGCATCCACACCGACGCGGCCGGCAAGCGCACCGGCACCGACACCGAGGTCTATTCGGAGGAGGAGATCGCCCGCGTCGCGCGCGTCGCCTTCGACCTCGCCCGCAAGCGCCGCAACAAGGTGACGAGCTGCGAGAAGGCCAACGTCATGCAGTCCGGCCGCCTCTGGCGCGCCGTCGTGTCCGAGGTCCACAAGGCCGAATACGCCGATGTCGAGCTCGAGCACATGTATGCCGACAACGCGGCGATGCAGCTCTGCTCCCGGCCCAAGCAGTTCGACGTGATCCTGGCCTCCAACCTGTTCGGCGACGTGCTTTCGGACCTGGCGGCGGCGCTCACCGGCTCGCTCGGCATGCTGCCCTCCGCCACGCTCGGCGCGGTGCAGCCGGATGGGCGGCGCCATGCCCTCTACGAGCCGATCCACGGCTCCGCGCCCGACATCGCGGGCAAGGGCGTCGCCAACCCCTCGGCCCAGATCCTCTCCTTCGCCATGCTGCTCCGCTGGAGCTTCGGCATGGAGGAGGAGGCCCGCCTCGTCGAGCAGGCGGTGGAGCGCGTGCTGGCGGGCGGCCTCCGCACCGCCGACATCATGGCGCCGGGCACGGCCCGGGTCGGCACCACCGTGCTGGGTGAGGCCGTGGTGCGCGAGCTGGACAAGCTCGCCGCCTGAAAATGCATCGCTGAAGATGCGGGGCGGGGGTTGCGCGGGGCATCGCCCGGCGTTATCTCCCCCGCCCACGGCCAGCGCCCGTAGCTCAATGGATAGAGCATCAGACTACGGATCTGAGGGTTGGGAGTTCGAATCTTCCCGGGCGCGCCATTCCCCCTCGGCTTGAGTTTCAGAAGCAGCTGATCCGCGTCGCCTGCGCGAGCTGATCGCCCCGCAGCGGCAGCACGCCCGGCATGTTCGGCTGGTAGCCGAGCTGCACCTGCATCGGCGCGCCGGGGCGGATCTCCATCTGGGTGCCCAGCGGCCGGCCCAGCATGTTGCCCGTCACCTGCATCACGAAGCGCGTCGGCTGCTGCCGCGTGCTGCGCAGCACCGCGACGTAGGTGGCGCGGCCCTGCGCGCCGGGCTCCACCCGCGTGTCGAAACGGTCGGCGACGACGGCGCCGTTGCACCATTGCGCCATCTGCGCGCGCGCCGCGGGCGCCGCGAGGAGCAGGGGTGCCGCGAGGAGCAGGGGCGCCGCGAAGGGCAGGGCGATGGCGGCGGAAGCGGTCCGGAAGCGGTTCATGGCGGTGTTCCCCGTGGCTGATGACCAAGCCATGCCAGGGCGCGCCCGAAAGCCATATCGCGTCTGTCGCGCGGTGCGACGGACGCGAAGCGAAGTGTCGCGTCCGTCGCGCCGGGGCGGTTCGGCGATCCGCCCCGCGCTGGAAACGGCGCTCAGACCGTGAGCGCGATCTTCCCGAAGTGCTGGTTGGCCTTCATGTGCGCCAGCGCCTCGTTCACCTGCGCGAAGGCGAAGCTGCGGTCGAGCGGCAGCGACAGCGCCCCGCGCTCCAGATGCGGCCAGAGGTCCTCGCGCATCCTCCGCACGATCTCCCGCACCTCGTCGCGGGACCGCGTGCGGAAGGTGACGCCGATGTAGCTGATGCGCCGCGCCGCGTGGGTGTCGAAGTCGAACTCCGCCACCATGCCGCCGAGGCGCCCGACATTGACGATCCGCCCGAGGATGGCCGTGGCCCTCAGCGTCTCGGAGACGAGGCGGCCGCTGATCATGTCCACCACCGCGTCCACCCCGCGCCCGCCCGTGGCGTCCAGCGCCTGCTGCACCCAGGCGGGGTCGCGGGTGTCGAGGGCGTGGGTCGCGCCGAACTCCTTCAGCCGCCCGCGCCGCATCGCGTCGGTGGAGGTGCCGATCACGACCGCGGCTCCCTTCAGCCGCGCGATCTGCAACCCCATCAGCCCGACGCCCGAGGACGCGCCCTGGATAAGGATGGCGCCGCCCGGCCGCACCTGGCCATGCGTCACCACCGCGTCATGCATGGTCTGTAGCGCGACGGGCAGGGTGGCCGCCGCCTCCCAGCTCATGTTGATGTCGGGGATGGCGTTCACGCGCCCCCAATCGGCCAGCACGTATTCGGCATAGGTGCCGCCGGCGCTCGCCATCACCCGCATGCCTTCGCGGATGTGGCCCGGCACGCCGGGCCCGATCGCGGCGATCTCGCCCGCGCATTCGAGGCCGGGGATCGCGCCCGGCCCGCCCTGGTTGCCATGCATGTGCCCGGCCGCGACGCCGAGATCGGCGCGGTTGAGCCCGACCGCGCGGACGCGGATCAGCACCTGCTCCGGCCCCGGGGTGGGGGTCGGAACCTCCCGGATCTCGAGGGGCTGGTGTTCCCCGGTGACGACGGCTGCCTTCATCCTCGTGCCTCCTTGTTGGGCGAACCGATTCAGACCTTCGGGGCTGGAGGCCCCTTCGGTCATCGGGTCGCGTTGCCGGCGAACCGATTCAGACCTCCGGGGCCAAGGCCCCTTCGGTCATCGGGTCGCGTTGCTGGCGAACCGATTCAGACCTCCGGGGCCAAGGCCCCTTCGGTCATCGGGTCGCGTTGCTGGCGAGCCGATTCAGACCTCCGGGGCCAAGGCCCCTTCGGTCATCGGGGCGCGTCAGCCCATGCTCGAATTGAAGCCGCCGCCGTCGAGGACGAGGTTCTGCCCGACGATGAAGCCCGCCCCGGCCGAGCACAGGAAGGCGCAGGCCTGGCCGAACTCGTCCGGGTCGCCGACGCGGCCGGCGGGGTTGCGGCTGGCATTGGCGGCCAGCTCCTCCTCCGCCGTCTTGCCGCTCTTGGCCGCCGCGGCCGCCGCGTTGGCCTTGAGGCGGTCGGTGAGAAAGGGGCCGGGCAGCAGCCCGTTGATCGTGACGTTGTGCTTCGCCACCTGCCGCGCGAGGCCGGCGACGAAGCCGGTCAGCCCCGCCCGGGCCCCGTTGGAGAGGCCCAGCATGGGGATCGGCGCCTTCACCGAGGCGGAGGTGATGTTCACGATGCGGCCGAAGCGGCGCTCGATCATGCCATCCACCACCGAGCGAATGAGGAAGATCGGCGTCAGCATGTTGGCGTCGAGCGCCTTCACCCAGGCGTCGCGGTCCCAGTCGCGGAAATCGCCGGGCGGCGGGCCGCCGGCGTTGTTGACCAGGATGTCGGGGCTGGGGCAGGCGGCCAGCGCCGCGGCGCGGCCCGCCTCGGTCGTGATGTCACCGGCGATGGCCGTCACCTTGGCGCCGGTGGCGGCGCGGATCTCGGCCGCCGTCGCTTCCAGCGCCTCCGCCCCGCGCGCGGTGATGACCAGCTCCACGCCTTCCTTCGCCAGCGCCATGGCGCAGGCCTTGCCGAGGCCCTTGCTCGCCGCGCAGACCAGGGCCCGCCGGCCCGCGATACCGAGATCCATTCCCATTTCCTCCGGAAGCGACGGGCCGCCGCGCGGCCCGAGAGTGTCGAAGCGCCGGCGTCAGGCCCAGGGCGCGCCGCGGTCCACGCGGACGACGCGGTTCACGTAGATCCCGGCCGTCGCGACCTTCTCGGGGTCCAGCTCGCCGAGCTCGCGGATGTGCTGGACCTGCGCGATCGTGAGGTCGGCGGCCATCGCCATGACGGGGTTAAAGTTCCGCCCCGACTGGTTGTAGGTGAGGTTGCCCCAGCGATCGGCCTCCCAGGCCTCGATCAGGGCGACATCGGCCTTGAGCGCGCGCTCCATCACGTATTTGCGGCCGTCGAACTCGCGCTCCTCCTTGCCCTTGGCCAGCAGCGTGCCGTGCGACGTCGCGGTGAAGAAGGCGGGGATGCCGGCGCCGGCCGCGCGCATGCGCTCGGCCATGGTGCCCTGGGGGACGATCTCCAGCTCGATCTTCCCCTCGCGGTACAGCTCCTCGAAGACGACGCTGCCCTGGCTGCGCGGGAAGGAGCAGATGATCTTCCGCACGCGGCCGAGCTCCATCAGCCGCGCGAGGCCGACGCGGCCCGTGCCGGCGTTGTTGGCGACGCAGGTGAGGTCCTTCGCACCCTGCTCGATCAGCGCCTCGATCAGCGCGTCGGGCTGGCCGACGCTGCCGAAGCCGCCGATCAGCACGGTCGAGCCGTCCTTCACGCCGGAGAGCGCCTCCGCGAGCGTGTTCACGATCTTGTTGATCACCTGGGCGCACCCCTCCCCGATTTCCGCCCGGCAACCTGCTACGCGGCTGCGGGACGGGCAAGGGCGCGCCCCGCGCGATGCGCGGGCCGTTCAGCGTGCCGTGACGGTCAGGCCGAGGAGGCGCACCCAGCCGGCCGGGTCCTGGGGCGGCTTCGCCATCACCTCCTGGGTGATGGGCCGCTCGGGGCGGGAGGTGACCTCGATCTCCCGCGCCTCGCCGCGGACGAAGCGCAGGACGGGCTCCCGCACGGCGGAGAGGTCGGCGCCCGGGCGGTCCTGCAGCGTCAGCGTCACCATCGCCGCCCCCTGCTCGCGCAGCGCCTGCTCGGTGGTGCGCTGCTGCTGCGCCTGGCTGCGCAGCACCCGCGGGATCAGCCCGTCATCGGCGTAGCGCAGCCGCCCGCCGGCGAAGGCGGGCGTCGCGCCCGGCCGCGCCTCGTCGAGCGTGACGCCGAGGCCGAGGGCCCCGGCCTCGCGCACGCCGAAGGCCAGCGTGCCGATCTCGACGCGGTGGCGCTGCGTGTCGTGCCGCCCCTCGATCGAGAGGTCGGCCCGGACGGCGTCGTAGCCGTAGCCGCGCAGCATGCCGGTCGGCCCGTTGGTCGCGTTCACCGCCAGCCCGCGCAGGTCGAGGGCGAAGTCGTGCGGCCGGCCCGGGCGCGCATCGGTCGCAATCCGCAGGCGCTCCAGCCCGCCGAGCCGCTCGGTGCCCTTGTGGACGGCGACGCCCTGCACCTCCAGCGTGGCCCGGCCCTCGGGCAGGGTTTCCGGCATCCGGTCGCGGATCAGGTTGCCGAGCAAGGTCGCGAGGTCGAAGCCCGAGACCGCCATGCGGGCGACCTCGACGCGGTCGGCGGTGTCCCGCGCCTCGGGCAGGATGCGGAGGTTGGCGAGCGTCGCGGCCACCTCCCGGCCGGGGCCGTAGCCCGTGACCTCCAGCCGGTCGAACAGGACCTCGTCGTCGTCCCTCGCTCGGAAGGCCTCGATCAGGGCGCGGTCGAAGCTGAAATCATCGGGCTGCGGATCGGCGCCCGGGCGTGCGGCGCGGCGGGCCGCCCCCGCGATCTCCAGCCGGCCGAGGGAGAAATCCGCCGCCGAGCCGCGCATGTTGCGCGCCTCCAGCCGGTCCCACCCATCCTCGCGCATGCCGGCGAGCGACAGGGTCTCGATCGTCACGCGCTCGCCGTCGCGGAGCATCTCGACGCCCGACACCAGCACCGTGCCGGCCTCGTCCCGGGCGGAGGCGTAGCGCAGGGTGACGTTGCCGCCGAACAGCGCGCGGAAGCGGGCGACGGCCGGCAGCTCATTCACCGGCGCGGCTTCGCCGCGGGGGGCTGGTGCGGCTTCGCCGCGGGGGACCGGCGCGGCTTCGCCGCGG
>JAIEOO010000266.1 GCA_019750475.1 Acetobacteraceae bacterium
CACGGCCTGCCAGGCCTCGGCCGGGCCGCCGCTGGCCGCCGCGCCGGCGCGCGCGGCGCCGGCGAACAGGGCGGCGGTCTTGGCCCGGTGATAGGCCGAGACATCCACCATCCGCTCGCATTCCCAGGCCTGGCCCGCGACGATGCCGAAGGGGGCGCCGACCGATTCGGTGACGATCCGGATCAGCGCGCCGAGGCGCTGCGGATGGCGCGCCTCCCCGGCGGCCTGGCCCAGCGCCTCGAAGGCCTGGACGATCAGCGCATCCCCGGCGAGGAGGGCGATCGGCTCGCCGAAGGCCTTGTGGACGGAGGGCTTCCCGCGCCGCTCCGAGGCATCGTCGAAGCAGGGCATGTCGTCGTGGACGAGGCTCGCGCAGTGCAGGAGCTCGACCGAGGCGGCCGCGGCCTCGGCGAGCGCCGGGTCGTCGCCGCCGCAGGCGCGGGCGACGGCGAGGCAGAGCATGGGCCGGACCCGCGCGCCGCCCGGAAACACCGCGTGATGCATCGCCTTGGAGAGCAGGGGCGGGACGCCGGGGGCCCCCGCCCGGTCGAGGGCGGTGGCGAGGGCGCGTTCGATGCGGGCGAGGGCATCCATGGGGCAGGCCTCCCGGTGGGAAGCCGTGAACCAAGCATGTTCGGTCGCTGACTGTCACGAAAAATTGACAGTCAAGATTCTCACAATTCTGACATGGCGAGTCGGAAACCCCGCCGCGCCCGCCTCCCGCACCCGCCGCCGCTGCCCTAAGCTCCCGCGGGAAAACCCGAGGACAACGCCATGCTCGACGAAGCCACCCCCGTCCTGAACATCCCCTCCCTGCGCGAGAAGGTGTCGCCCCTGGAATGGAAGGCGCGCGTGGACCTCGCCGCCTGCTACCGCCTCGTCGCCCATTACGGGATGAGCGACATGATCGCGAACCACATCTCCTGCCGCGTGCCGGGGGAGGAAGGCGCGTTCCTGATCAACGCCTACGGCCTGATGTACGAGGAGATCACCGCCTCCTCGCTCATCAAGATCGACGTGAAGGGCAACGTCCTGCTCAAGCCCGATTTCGGCGGGCTCGACTACGGCATCAACCGCGCCGGCTACGTCATCCACGGCGCCATCCACGAGCGCCGGCCGGACCTCGACTGCGTGATCCACACCCACACCTGGCCGGGCATGGCGGTCAGCTCGCTCGAATGCGGGCTGCTGCCGCTGAACCAGACGGCGATGCGCTTCGCGAAGATCGCCTATCACGACTACGAGGGCGTGGTGCTCGACGTCGCGATGCAGGACCGGCTCGTCGCCGATCTCGGCGACTGCAACGCGATGATCCTGCGCAACCACGGCCTGCTGACGGTGGGCAAGACCATCGCCGAGGCCTTCAACGCGATGCACCGCCTCGAACTCTCCTGCAAGGCGCAGCTCGCGGCCATGGCCTGCAACACGCCGCTCGCGCAGGTGCCGGAGAAGGTCGTCCACGAGACCTGGCTGAACTACCAGCCCCAGACCCGCCGCCCCTACGGCGTGATGGAGTGGCCGGCCCTGCTGCGCATGCTCGACCGGATCGACCCCAGCTTCCGCGGCTGAGAGACCGTTCGGGCCCGCCGGCGGCGTGACGCTCCGGCGGCGGAAACGACGCGCGGAGCCGGCCCGTCCGGCCGTTCCAGGCGGTCTCTGACGCCGGGGATCACCGCGCCCGGCAGGCCCCCGGCACGGCGGCCGCCTGGCGCATCACCCCGCCGGTGAGGACGACCCCCTCCGGGCGGACCGGCAGCCCGGCCGCGCGCAGCGCGTCGGCCGTCCAGCTGTTGCAGGTGTAGGCCAGGGTGTAGGGGCGCGCCGCGTCGTGGAAGGCGCTGCCCCGCACCCAGGCGATGGGGGGCGCGGCCTCCCCGTCCGGGCCGGGGCGGAAGCTCCCGGCGATGAAGCGCGCGAGGCCCGCCGCCCCCGCTTCGGTCAGCGGCAGGCGGATGGTCCGGCCCTCCGGCATGGCCGCGGCGGGATCGAGCCGCAGCGCCGTCACCTGGATGACGGCGGGCCCGGGCAGGGGACCGGCGATCCATTGCAGCGGCCCGCCGGTCAGCATGAAGTCCCGCTTGCCGAAGCCGAAGGCCACCGAGGCCGCCCCGGGCACCCGGAAGGCCGGTGGCGCGCGCTCGGGCGTCAGGCCGATCTCGGTGTGCCATTCGCGCTCCGTCACCCAGGCGACCGGGCCCTCGGCCGGGCCGCAATCGCGCTCTGGCAGGGTGGCGGCGCAGGCCGGCAGCAGGAGAACGGGCAACAGGGCGAGGCGGCGCATGGCGGCCGGCGTGCCTCGCTCTCGCGTCCGCCGCAAGCCGGCACTACCTTGCGGGCGATGGCCCTGCCCGAACACTTCCTGGAGGAGCTGCGCGCCCGCACGCCGCTGCCCTCCCTGATCGGGCGTCGCACCAAGCTCACCCGTGCCGGCCGCCAGTGGAAAGGCTGCTGCCCCTTCCACAACGAGAAATCCCCCTCCTTCTACGTCTATGACGACCATTTCCACTGCTTCGGCTGCGGCGCCCATGGCGACGCCTTCGCCTTCGTCATGCGCAGCGAGGGCGGCGGCTTCATGGATGCGGTGGAGCGCCTGGCGGCGGAGGCGGGGCTGGAGGTGCCCAAGCCCACGCCCCAGGCGCGCGAGCGCGAGCAGCGCGCCAAGGGCATCGGCGGCGTCCTGGCCGCGGCCGCGGAGGCCTACCGGAAGCGCCTGTTCCGGCCGGAGGGCGCCGAGGCCCTGGCCTATCTCCGCCGGCGGGGGCTGACGGACGAGACCATCGCCCGCTTCGGCCTCGGCTGGTCCGGCGCCGGGCGCGGCGCGCTCGCCGCCGAGCTGAAGGCGGACGGCGTCGAGGTCCGGCAGTTGCTCGAGGCCGGGCTGATGCAGGAGCGCGACCACGGCCCGGTGGACCTCTTCTTCAACCGGGTGATGTTCCCCATCCGCGACCGCAAGGGGCGCGTGATCTCCTTCGGCGGGCGCATCCTGGGCGACGGGCAGCCGAAATACGTCAACGGGCCGGAGACGGCGGTCTTCTCCAAGCGCCGCAACCTCTACAACCTCGACCTGGCGCGGGAGGCCGTGTTCCGCGGCCAGGCGCGCCTCCTCGTCGTCGAGGGCTACATGGACGTGATCGCGCTCGACCAGGCGGGGTTCGGCGGCGCCGTCGCGCCGCTCGGCACCGCCCTGACCGCCGAGCAGTTGCAGGCGCTCTGGCAGGTGAGCCCGGAGCCGGTCCTCTGCTTCGACGGCGACGCGGCCGGGGCGCGGGCGGCGGCCCGCGCGGCGGAGGTGGCGCTGCCGCTCCTGGCGCCGGAGCGGAGCCTGCGCTTCGCGACCCTGACCGGGGGGGAGGACCCCGACACGCTGATCCGCAAGGGCGGGCCGGCCGCCTTCGAGGCCGTGCTCGCCGCCGCCCAGCCCCTGCACGAGGCGCTGTTCGGCATTCTGGTGGGCGGAACCATCCCGGCGGCGCCCGAGGCGCGGGCGGCGCTGCGCAACCGCCTGGCCGCCGCGGCCCAGACCATCCCGGACAAGGCGCTCGCGGCCGAGTACCGTTCGGCCCTGTTCGAGCGCTTCTTCGCCGCGGCGCGCGGCCCGCGGCGCATCGTCCCCCCGAAGCCGGTGCGGCCCCGGCCCGACCCCGAGGCGGTCCGCGCCGAACGCGCCCGGATGCTGCTCGCCATCCTGCTCCGCCACCCGGCGCTGCTGCGCGACGTCGAGGAGCCGCTGATGCTGCTGGACCTGCCCGTGGGGGCGGCCGAACGGCTCCGATCCGCGCTCCTCGCGTGGCTGGCCGCGGCCGAGCGCCTTGACTCGGGGGAACTGATCGCCCACCTCGCCGGGACCGACCCGGAAGCGACGTCCTGGGCTCTCAAGCCCGGCGCACTCCCGGCGGAGGCGATGGACGGGGCCCAGCCGGCCGAGGCGCTCGACGCCTTCTGGCAGATCTTCGGCCTTCTCCACGGCGCCGACGGCCTGGAGCAGGACCGGCAACGCGCCGTGGAGGAGCTGACCCGGACCAACGATCTCGCGGTGCAGCTTCGCGTGATCCGGTTGACCGAGGCGCTGGCCGCGCTTCGCCGGGGCGAGCCGGGGGCGTCCGAGTGAGGCCCATAGGGTAGAGGGTGTTGTTTCATCGCGGGGCGCGCCCCGCGTGAGCTGGAGCGGGTGATGGCGGCGACGAAGACGGCGACTGGCGGCGAGACGGTGGAGGCCCGGGACGAGGCGGTGGAGGCCAACCTGCTCGGACTGCAGGAGGCCGCCATCAAGAAGCTGATCGCCCGCGGCAAGGAGCGCGGCTACGTCACCTTCGACGAGGTGAACGCCGCGCTGCCGGAAGGCCAGGTCACGCCCGAATTCATGGAGGACACCCTCGCCTCCCTCAACGACCTCGGCGTCAACGTGGTGGACGCGGAGGAGAGCGAGGACGGGGAGGCGAAGCCGGTCGTCGCCAAGTCCGAGGACGGCGAGGAGAAGGAGGCCGACGAGGAGTCGGGCGGCAACGTCGACGAGGAGAGCCTCGGCCGCACCGACGACCCGGTCCGCATGTATCTCCGCGAGATGGGCTCGGTCGAGCTGCTCTCGCGCGAGGGCGAGATCGCCATCGCGAAGCGCATCGAGGCCGGCCGCGACATGATGATCGGCGGGCTCTGCGAGAGCCCGCTGACCTTCAAGGCGATCGTCGCCTGGCACGACGCCGTCCGCGAAGGCCGGATGCTGCTGCGCGACGTCATCGACCTCGAGGCCACGAACAACGCCGACAACCCCGACGGCGCCCCGGCCGAGCCCGAGGAGTTCGAGGAAGGCGACGAGGAGGGCGGCGTCGGCATGTCGCTCTCCGCCCTCGAGGAGAAGCTGAAGCCCGAGGTGCTGGCCAATTTCGAGGCCATCCAGGCGGCCTACGGCAAGCTCTCCAAGCTCTCGACCAAGCGCATGGACGCCTACACCTCGGGCGAGGAGCTGGCCGGCCGGTCCGAGAAGACCTACGAGAAGCAGCGGCAGGAGCTGGTCGCCCTCGTCGAGAAGGTGCACCTGCACAACAACCGCATCGAGGAGCTGGTCGAGCAGCTCAAGGGGCTGAACAAGAAGCTCATGCTGCTCGACGGCCAGGTGCTGCGCCTCGCCGAGAGCTGCAAGGTCAAGCGCGACGACTTCCTGGAGCACTGGAAGGGCGCCGAGCTCGATCCCGGGCTGATCGACCGCGTCGCCAAGCTGAAGGGCAAGGCCTGGCAGACCTTCGTGGTCCGCGCCCCCTCCGAACTCGACCGCATCCGCGGCGAGATCTCCCACATCGCGACCGCGACCGGCCTGCTGGTCGGCGAGTTCCGCCGCGTCTACCAGACCGTCTCGCGCGGCGAGCGCGACATGAACCAGGCGAAGAAGGAGATGATCGAGGCGAACCTCCGCCTCGTGATCTCGATCGCCAAGAAGTACACGAACCGCGGCCTGCAGTTCCTGGACCTGATCCAGGAGGGCAACATCGGCCTGATGAAGGCGGTGGACAAGTTCGAGTACCGCCGCGGCTACAAGTTCTCGACCTACGCCACCTGGTGGATCCGGCAGGCCATCACGCGCTCCATCGCGGACCAGGCGCGGACGATCCGCATCCCGGTCCACATGATCGAGACGATCAACAAGCTGGTGCGCACCAGCCGGCAGATGCTGCACGAGATCGGGCGCGAGCCGCAGCCCGAGGAACTCGCGGAAAAGCTCGGCATGCCGCTCGAGAAGGTGCGGAAGGTGCTGAAGATCGCCAAGGAGCCGATCAGCCTCGAGACGCCGATCGGCGACGAGGAGGACAGCCACCTCGGCGACTTCATCGAGGACAAGAACGCCATCATCCCGCTCGACGCCGCGATCCAGACCTCGCTGCGCGACGCCACGACGCGCGTGCTGGGCAGCCTGACGCCGCGTGAGGAGCGCGTGCTGCGCATGCGCTTCGGCATCGGCATGAACACCGACCACACGCTGGAGGAGGTCGGGCAGCAGTTCAACGTGACGCGCGAGCGCATCCGCCAGATCGAGGCGAAGGCGCTGCGCAAGCTCAAGCACCCGTCGAGGTCGCGCAAGCTGCGGAGCTTCCTGGAGACCTGAGATGGCCGCCGAGGAGGCCATTCCGGTCGCGGTGGATGTGACCTTCCTCCGCATGGACCGCATGCCGATGGGGCTGGTGCCGGGCCTGCCCGTCGGCGCCACGGTGGAGCGCGTCGCGCCGCGCTGCCCGGTGCCGCTCTACCGGGAACTCTACGACACGGTCGGGCAGGACTATGTCTGGTGGCTGCGGCGCTCCCTGTCGGACGCGGAACTCGACACCGTGCTGGCGAGCCCGTCGCTGTCCGTCCACGTCCTGCGGATCGAGGGGCGGCTGGCGGGCTTCTACGAGCTCGACCGGCGGACCTGGCCGGTCACGAACCTCGCCTATTTCGGCCTGTACCCGGGCGTGATCGGCCAGGGTGTGGGGATCGCCTTCCTCCACCACGCCATCGCGACCGCCTGGCGGGAGGGGTGTTCGGCCCTCACCGTCAACACCTGCACCGCCGACCACCCGCGCGCCCTGCCCAACTACGTCCGGGCGGGCTTCCGCAAGCTGCGCACCGTGCGGGAGGAGTGGCCGGTGCCGACGCGGCTCGGGCTCGCGATCCCCGATCATCTGAGGCTTTCGCGCAACACTGCGCGGCGCGTTGGAACCTAGCGCCAACCACACCGCCCATCCCCCGTTGCGGAGGTGACAACGCGCCGACGTTTCGGCCGGCGCGTCCGCATCGGAGCAACCTGCCCATGTCCTTCCGCAAGCTTCTCCTCGCCGGCGCCGCGCTGCTCGCGCCCGTCGCGGCGCAGGCCCAGTCCATGTCCACGACGCCCGGCTTCGGCGGCGGCTACGTGCCCTGGGGCGCGACCCAGGCCGTGACCGGCCTCTACATCGGCGGCGGCGCGGGCGTGAACTTCCTCCAGCAGCAGGAACTCCGCGCCGGGCCCTTCGCGCCCGCGGGCGCGTTCAACAACGGCCTCGGCCGGGCGAACTTCCTGGCCGGCTGGACGGGCGTGCTGAGCGTCGGCTGGGGCTGGGGCAACGGCCTGCGGACCGAGGTGGAAGGCAATTTCCGCCGCAACGAGCTCGACAACATCAAGGGCTTCGGCCTGCCGAGCGGCTTCCGCCAGGCCGGCGGCTTCCAGCAGACCTACGGCGTGATGGGGAACGTCTTCTACGACTTCAACATCCCGCAGATCCCCTGGTTCACGCCCTACATCGGCGGCGGTGTCGGCTATGCCTGGACCGAGCGCCGCAACTGGCGCGTAACGAGCCCGGACACCGGCCTGGCGCTCAACAGCAACGGCACGGAAGGGCGCCTCGCCTACCAGGCGATCGGCGGTGCGGCCTTCAACATCCTCGCCGTCCCCGGCCTCGCGGCGACGCTCGAGTATCGCTACTTCGCGACGACGCCGTACACGGTCGGTGCCGTGGCCCGCGCCCCGGCCTTCGCCGGCGGGCGCTCGGGCGGCGGGCGTCTCGAGAGCTCGAACAACGAGAACCACTCGGTCCTGATCGGTCTGCGCTACGCCTTCAACCAGCCGCGTCCGGCCGCGCCCGTCGCCGCCCCGGCGCCGATGCCGGCGCCCGCCCCGGCGCCCGCCCGCACCTACCTGGTCTTCTTCGACTGGGATCGCGCCGATCTGACCGACCGCGCGCGGCAGGTGGTGGCCGAGGCGGCGCAGAACGCCCGCCGCGTGCAGGTGACGCGCATCGAGGTGTCGGGCCACGCCGACCGCTCGGGCTCGCCGCAGTACAACCAGCGCCTCTCCCAGCGCCGCGCCGATGCGGTCGCCGGCGAACTCCAGCGCCAGGGCATCCGCCGCGACGAGATCACGGTGCAGGCCTTCGGCGAGACCCGGCCGCTGGTGCCGACGGCGGACAATGTCCGCGAGCCGCAGAACCGGCGCGTGGAGATCGTCCTGCGCTGAGGCGTCCCGCCGGCGGGGAGGGGCAGCCTTCCCCGCCGGCACCCCACCTCTCCCCCGCGGCCGGCCGTCCCGGCCGGTGGGCGCCGCCCCCATGCCGATCCAGCGCTTGCGCCGGCGGCCCGGGCCGCCTTTGTATGCCTCATGGCGCGTCTTCTCCTCCTGCTGCTGGCCTTGCTCGCCGCCCGCCCGGTCTGGGCGGCGGAGAGCGCGCCCATCCGCTCGCCGCGCGCCACCGTCACCCTGCTCTCCGAGGTCGCGGCCGTCGCGCCTGGCCAGCCCTTCCGGCTGGCGCTGCGCCAGCGCCTGGCACCCGGCTGGCACAGCTACTGGATCAACCCCGGCGACGCCGGCGCCGCGACCGAGCTGACGCTCGCCCTGCCCGAGGGCTGGTCGGCCACGCCGCTCGCCTTCCCGGCGCCCGAGCGCATCCCCTTCGGCCCGCTGGTCAATTTCGGCTTCAAGGGCGAGGCCGTCCTGCTGACGACGGTGACGCCGCCCGCGACGCTCCGGCCCGGCGAGACCGCGCTGATCGAGGGCGAGGGAAGCTGGCTCGTCTGCGAGCAGGTCTGCATCCCGGAGGAGGGGCGGTTCCGCATGGCCCTGCCGGTGGAGGCCTCGCCCCGCGCCGCGAACACGGGCCTGTTCCTGGCGGCCGAGGCGGCGCTGCCCCGGCCCTCGCCCTTCCGGGCGGAGATCGGCTTCGAGGGCGCCCGCGGCATGCTGCGCCTCACCGGCGAGGCCCTCGGGCCGGCCAGCGTGCGCGAGGCCTTCTTCTTCCCGACCGCCCAGAACGTCATCGAGAACGCGGCGCCGCAGGAGATGCGGCTGCGGCCCGGCGCGCTGACGCTCGATCTCGCGGCCGCGGCCGCCGAGCGGCCCCGGCCGGTCGAGGGCGTCGTCGCCATCACCGACAGCGCCGGGGTGCGGAGCGCCTACGTCGTCTCCGCCCAGCCGGGCCCGCTGCCGGAGGCCGCCGGCCTGCCGCTCTGGCAGGCGGCGCTGTTCGCCGCGCTCGGCGGCCTCATCCTGAACCTGATGCCCTGCGTCTTCCCGGTGCTGGCGATGAAGGCGCTGTCCCTCGCCCGGCTGTCGGGGGCGGCGCGGACGGAGGTGCGCCTCCACGCCGCCAGCTTCACGCTCGGCGTCGTCGCCAGCTTCCTGGCCGCGGGCGGGGTGCTGCTGGCGTTGCGGGCCGGCGGCAGCCTCGCCGGCTGGGGCTTCCAGTTCACCCATCCGGCCTTCGTCGCGGGCATGGCGTGGCTGATGCTGGCGGTGGGGCTGAACCTCTCGGGCGTCTTCGCCGTGGGCGGTCCGGTCGGGGTGGGCCAGGACCTCGCCGGGCGCCGGGGCCATGCCGGCAGCTTCTTCACCGGCGTCCTCGCGGTGATCGTGGCGACGCCCTGCACCGCGCCCTTCATGGCGGGCGCCGTCGCCGCAGCCCTCGCCATGCCGGCGCCGGCGACGTTGACGGTCTTCGCCGCCATGGGCCTCGGCATGGCGCTGCCCTACGCCATCCTCGGCCTCGCGCCCGGCCTCGCCGCGCGCCTGCCGCGCCCGGGCACCTGGATGGTGCGCCTGCGCGAGGCGCTGGCCTTCCCGATGTACGGCGCCGCGGCCTGGCTCGTCTGGGTGCTGGCGCAGCAGACCGGGCCGGACGGCGTGCTGCTCGGCCTGTCGGGCGCCGTGCTGGTCGGCCTCGGCGCCTGGGCGCTCGGCGCGGCGCAGCAGGCCGGCCGCGTCCGGCTCGGGCTCGGCCTGGGCGCGGTCGCCGTCATCGCCGCGCTGGCGCTGCTGCCGCGCCTCGACTTCGCCGCGCCGGCGGATCTCGCCTTGCCGGCGGGCGCCGAGCCCTGGTCGGACGCGCGCCTCGCCGACCTGCGCGCCGAGGGGCGCCCGGTCTTCGTCAACGCGACCGCGGCCTGGTGCGTCTCCTGCAAGGTGAATGAGCGCCTCGTGCTCGATACCGTCGCCGTGCGCGAGGCCTTCGCGCAGGGCCGCGTCGCCACGCTCGTGGCCGACTGGACGCGGGGCGACGCCGCCGTGTCGGCCCTGCTGCGCGCCCATGGGCGGGAGGGCGTGCCGCTCTACCTGCTCTATCCGGCCGGCGGGGGAGAGCCCGAACTCCTGCCGCAGATCCTGACCGAGGGGCTGCTGCGCACGGCCCTCGCCGCCGCCACGTCCGAGCCGATCCGTCCGACATCGAATCGTTGACGCGGCGCGTCAGTCATTGCAATTTCCGAGGCAAGACGTCGGGAACGGAATACAATGCGCGGGCCAGTGTCGCGGCGGGGCGGTGAGTTGCTCCAGGCGATCATTCCCCTGATGCCGTCGGTGGCGAACAAGGGCAAACCCCAGGGCCAGCGCGACGGCGAGAGCGAGGGCGGCGGGCAGCAGCGCCAGACCGACCGGCAGAACCCCAAGTCGTCGGACGACTGACCGGCGCCGGCCTCGCCGGCGCCCCGTCTCGCTATTCGCGCAGGACCACGACCTCGCCCGGATTGACGCCGGAGCGGATCTCGACGCCGTCGGGCGTCGAGATGCCGAGCTCGACCGGCCGCGAGACGACGCGCGCCCCCTCGCGCACGCGCACGACGCGCTGGCCGTTCTCGTTGCGCACCGCCTGGGCCGGCAGCACGACGGCGTCGGCGCGCTCGTGCACGACGATCGACAGGCTCGCCGACATGCCGACCGCGAGGCGCCGCCGCTGCTCGGGCTCGAGGTCGGCGATGGCGATGGAGACGCCGAAGCTCGGCATGCCCCGGCCGAAGCCGCCGCCGCCGCCGCCCGCCTCGCCGCCCGCCTGCGCCGCGACGCTGACCACGCGGCCCGTCAGCGTCAGGTCGGGGAAGGCGTCGCCCGTCACCGTCACGGTCTGACCCGGGCGGACGCGGTTCACGTCGATCTCGTCCACCTGGCCGCGGACGAGGAAGCTCTCGAGGTCGCCGATGGTGAACATGGCCTGGCCGCGGCTGACGCGCGTGCCGACCTCGATCGTCTCCGCGCGCTGGCCCTGGCGCTCGGGCGGCAGCAGGACGACGCCGGAGACGGGGGCGCGCACCTCGGCGTTGGCGAGGTCGTTCGCCACTTCGCGCGCGCGCGTCTCGGCATTGGCGAGTTCGAGCTCCGCGGTGCGCAGATGCTGCTCGTCGCCGCGCTGCAGGGTGGCGGCGAGGTCCTGCTGCGCCGATTGCAGCTGGAGTTCCTGGTTGCGCTGCTGCTGCAGCAGCATGCGGTGCTCGTCGGCCGGGATCAGCCCGCGCGACAGCAGCATCTGGCTCTGCGCGATCCGGCCCCGCAGGTTGCCGAGCTCGAGTTCCGCGGCCGCGACCTGCCGCCGGGCGCGGGCGACCTCGAATCCCGTGGCCCAGCCGCGCAGCTCCTCCACGCGCTGGCGGGCGCGGATCTCCGCGGCGCGCGCCTCGCGCAGGCGGGTCTCGACCTCGCTGCGGTCCATCCGCAGCAGCACCTCGCCGCGTTCGACGGCGCCGCCGTAGCGGAACAGGCGCTCGCGCACCGTGCCGTCGAACGGGCCGACGACCGAGACGTTCGCACCGGGCTCCAGCACGCCGACCACGGCGATGCGCGCGGAGACGGGCTGCGGCTCGGCGGTGATGGTGACCACGCCGCCGGGCAGGGCGGCCGCCTCGCCGGCGAAGCCGTCCTCGGCGACCGAGAACCAAGTCCAGGCGCCGGCGCCGAGCACGACGAGGACGGCGCCGGCGATGGCGGCGAGGCGGAGATTGGCGACGCGGCGGTTCCAGCGCGTCTCGGTGGCGTTGGCGCGCTCCAGCCGCAGATAGGCGTCCTGGAGCTTCGTCATCTGCTCCGCCAGCTCCGATTGCAGGCGGACAGTCTCGGTGACGTCGGTGAAGGCGGCGGTGACGGCGCGCCTGCCGGCCATCGGCCCCATGCGCAGCGTCCAGGCGCTGCTGCGCACCGCGAGGCGCCGTCCGTCGAAGGTCACGGGCTCGGTCGGCGGCGCGTCGCCCATCAGCGGCGACAGCACGGCGTCCACGAAGGCGTCGGCGCCCTCGTGCTCGCCCAGCACCTCGGCCAGCGTCGCGCCGCGCGCCGCCTCCGCGTCGAGGCCGAGCATCGCGGCCCCCGCGCGGTTGAGCGTGGTGATCCGCCCGTCGGCCCCGAGCGTCAGCACGCCGCCATCCATCGCGTCGAGCGCGGTCGCGTAGTCGAGCGACAGCATGTCGTGCGTGGCGGCGAGCTGCGCCTCGCTCTCCATGAGGCGGCTGCGCGCCTCCCGCAGCCCGGCCGACTGGCGGCGCAGCTCCAGCTCCGCCATGACATGGGCCGCGAGCGTCTCGAGCGCGGCCCGCTGGTCGCGGTCGAGGGGCCGCGGCCGCCGGTCGAGGACGCAGAGCGTGCCGAGGATCTGGCCGTCCTCGGCGCGCACGGGCTGCCCGGCGTAGAAGCGGATGCCGTCGGGCGGCGCGACGAGCGGGTGGGCGGCGAAGCGCGGATGCGCCGACAGGTCCTCGATGACCGTCAGCTCGCCGCGCAGCAGCGTCTCGTCGCAGAAGGCGGCGTCGCGCGGGCAGGTGAGCGGTCCCGCCTCCGCACCGGACACGCCCTTCAGCCATTGCCGCGCGGCGTCGAGCAGCGCGACGTAGCCGATCGGGGCGGCGCAGAGCCTCGCGGCGAGGCGGGCGAGGCCGTCGAAGGCCGGCTCAGCCTCCTCCCCCACGCTGGCATAGCGCGCGAGGGCCGCGAGGCGCGCGGCTTCCCGCTCCGGCAGGTCATCCATCGTTGAGCACGATCCGCCAGGTTTCGAGGGTGGTGCCGAGTTCGAGGTCGAGGCTCGTCAGCGCGTTGACATAGGCGATCACCGCCTGAAGCTCCGCCACCTCGGCCTGTTGCAGCGTTTCCTGGAACTGCACCACCTGGAAGTTCGAGGAACGCCCGGCCTGCAGCCGCACCAGCTCGGCCTCCAGCTGCTGCGCCGCGAGTTCGCGCGCGCGCCGCGCCAGCTCGGCCGAGCGGCGCTGCGTCTCGATGGTGCGCACGGCGTTCTCGACGCTCTCGCGCAGCCGGGCGCGCTCCTCCTGAATGGCGATCTCGGCGCGGCGGAGGGCGACGGTGGCGCTCACCTCGGCCGCCTGCCGGTCCACGTCGGTGAGCGGGATGCCGAAGGTCAGGCCGATGCCATAGGCCGGGCGCTGGCGGGGCAGGGTGCCGAAGCCGCGCTCCGGGTCGCGCTCGTTCAACGGGATGCCGGCGCTCGCCGTCACGCCCACGTCCCACAGCCGCCCGTTGCGCGCCTGCTCGACGCCGAGCCGCGCCGTCTCGATGCCGAGCTGCGCGACGAGGAGGGAGGGGCGGGTGTTCTGCGCGACGCTGAGCGCGCGGTTGAGGTCCACCGTCACGGTCTCGGCCGAGGGGCGCTCCACCGCCCAGATGGGGCTCCCCGGATCGAGCGCGAGCAGGGTGAGCAGCGCGAGGCGCGCGGCGGAGAGGGCGTTGCGGGCGCTGAGCAGGCTCAGCTCCTGCTGGGCCACGCGCGTCTCGGCCTGGATGATCTCGACCTGCGCCTGGCGCCCGGCGGCGACGAGCGCCCGCGTCACCTCCACCAGGTCCCGGGCGCGGCGGAGCGATTCCGTGCTGATCCGCAGCTGCTCCTGCGCCTGGAGCAGGGTGCGGTAGGCGGCGATGGTCGCCGTCACCTGCTGGGCGACCGTGCCGCGGAGGTTGATCTGGCTCTGCAGTTCCTGCAGCCGCGCCTGGCGCAGCTGGACGACGGCCGGGCTGTTCTCGCCCGCCCCGCGCAGCAGCGGCTGGGTCACGCTGACGGTGGGCACGCTGTTCCAGCTGTTGGTGCCGCGGCCGGTGCGGTCGAGCGTCTGGTACATGCCCCAGGCGAAGGTGAACTGCGCCCCCGTCGGCAGGGTGATGCTGGCCTGCGGCGTCGCGCTCAGCGTGATGCTCTGGGAGACGCTGCCGCCGGGCCGCTGGATGAAGCCGACGCCGGGGTTCCGCGGATCGAGCGGCACGAAGACCGACGGCCCGACGCCGAGGTTGCGCGTGTAGTTCCAGTTGAAGGCGCCGCCCTGCACGCTCGCCTGCGGCTCGAGCGCGTATTGCGCGACGCGCAGGCTGAAGCGGTCCTGGACGCGCTGGATGTACTGGCTGCGGATCTGGCGGTTGTTCCGCAGGGCCAGGAACACCGCCTCGGAGAGGGTGACGGGAACGGAGCCGTCGGGCATCGCCGCGAGCGACTGGTTCTGGGCGGGCGCGGGGCGCGGCGTCCCGGCGCGCTCGCGCGGCTGCGCCGCG
>JAIEOO010000432.1 GCA_019750475.1 Acetobacteraceae bacterium
CCGCGCCCCAGGCCGCGGCCGCCCCGGCGACGCAGCCCATGGCGAGGCCCTGCAGCGTCCGCGCCGCCGCCAGCATCGGCAGCGTGGGCGAGAGCGCGAGGCCGAGCGTGGCGAGCGCCGCCAGCGCCAGGCCGATCAGCACGCAGGGCTTGCGGCCGATGCGATCGGGCAGCGGGCCGAGGAAGGGCGCGGTGACGATCAGCGCCAGCGCGTAGCAGGCGAAGGCCAGCGCGAGGGCGGTCGCCGAACGGCCGCCCGCGTATTCCGGGTAGAGCGGCAGCGGCACCGTGGTCGCGAGGCCGATGGCGAAGACGGCCAGCCCGAGCAGGGGCAAGGCGAGGGCGGGGCGGGCGGCCATGAAGCCGACAGCATGCCGCCGCCGGCGCCGCCCCGCCATCCCGCGCTTGGGTTTTCGCACCGGCCCCGATAACGTCCGGCGCGAGGAAACGATCCGAGGGAGTTCGCGTGCCGACCGTCCGCCAGGCCGTCGTCGAGTTGCTGCGCGAGACGGGCATGACCACCGTCTTCGGCAATCCCGGCTCCACCGAACTTCCCTTCCTCGGCGACTGGCCGAACGATCTGCGCTACGTGCTCGGCCTGCAGGAGGCGTCCGTCGTCGCGATGGCCGATGGCTACGCCCGCGCTTCGGGCCGGGCCGCCTTCTGCAACCTGCATTCGGCGGCGGGCGTGGGCCACGCGCTCGGCAACATCTTCACCGCGCATCGCAACAACGCGCCCCTCGTCATCACCGCCGGGCAGCAGGCACGCTCCCTGCTCGCGAACCAGCCCTTCCTGGGCGCGACGGAGGCGGCGAACTTCCCCAAGCCCTACGTGAAGTGGAGCGCCGAGCCCGCCCGGGCCGAGGACGTGCCGGCCGCCATCGCCCAGGCCTACCGCATCGCCATGACGCGGCCGCGCGGGCCGTGCTTCGTCTCCGTGCCGGTGGATGACTGGGCGGTGGCGTGCGCCGCGCTGCCGCATCGCGGGCTGTCGGCCGACACGGCGCCCGACCCCGTCGCGCTGGAGTTGCTGGCGAAGGCGCTGGAAGGCGCGCAACGGCCCGTGCTGGTCGCGGGGCCGGAGGTGGACGAGGAAGGCGCCGGCCCCGACCTCGTCGCGCTGGCGGAGAAGCTGCGCGCGCCGGTCTGGACCAGCCCCTTCGCCAGCCGGCTCTGCTTTCCGGAGGATCATCCGCTCTTCGCCGGGCACCTCGTCGCGGCGCCGGAGGCGGTGGCGCGCTCGCTGGCCGGGCACGACCTGATGCTGGTGGTGGGGGCGCCGGTCTTCACCTTCCACGTCGTCGGCCATTGCGCGCTGTTCGACGGCAGCGTGCCGCTCTGGCACCTCACCACCGATGGCGAGGCCGCGGCGCGCGCCCCGGCGGGGGAGAGCATCCTCGGCGCGCTGCGCTTCGCCCTGCCGGCGGTGACGGCGCTGCTGCCCAAGCCCCGCCGCAAGGCGCCGCCCGCCCGCCCGCGCCCGGCCCCACCGGCCGCGTCGGATCCCATGCCGGGCGGCTTCGTCCTCTCGCGCCTCGCCGCCGCCATGCCGCGGGGCGCGATCCTCGTCGAGGAAGCGCCGTCGCACCGCCCCGCCATGCACGCGCAACTGCCGATGCGCGACTGGGGCGGCTTCTTCACCATGGCGAGCGGCGGGCTGGGCTACTCGCTGCCGGCGGCGGTCGGCATCGCGCTGGCGAAGCCGGGGCGCCGCGTGGTGTGCCTGATCGGCGACGGGTCGCTGATGTATTCGGTGCAGGCGCTCTGGACGGCGGCGCAGCTCGGCCTGCCGCTCACCGTCATCGTGCTCAACAACCAGGGCTACGGCGCGATGCGCGCCTTCAGCCGGGTGATGGGCACGCGCGGCGCGCCGGGGATCGACATCGGCGGCCTCGATGTCCCGGCGCTCGCCGCGGGGCACGGCGTGCCGGGCGAGCGGGTGGAACGCGCGGCGGAGCTGGATGCGGCGCTCGCCCGCGCCTTCGCCGCGCCCGGCCCTGTCCTGCTGGACGTCGCGGTCGAGCTGACGGCGGCGAAGCTCTACGACGAGAAGAAGGAGTGACGCGCATGACGCGGCGCCGGTCCCTGCTCGCCCTTCCTGCCTGGCTCGCGCTGCCGGCGCGCGCCCAGCCGCGCTGGGCGCCGGAGCGGCCGGTGCGCGTCGTCGTGCCCTTCCCGCCGGGCGGGCTGGTGGACAGCCTGGCGCGGCCGTGGGCCGCGCGGATGCAGCAGGTCTTCGGCCAGCCCTTCGTCGTCGAGAACCGCGCGGGGGCGGGCGGCAACATCGGCGCCGACGCCGTCGCCAAGGCGGCGCCGGACGGGCACACGCTGCTGGTCGGCAGCCTCGGGCCGCTGCTGGTGAACGAGTTCCTCTTCGCCAGCCTGCCCTTCAACCCACGCACGGATTTCGCGCCGATCGCGCTGCTGGTGAACACGCCCAAGGTGTTCTCCGTCCATCCTCAGCGGCCTTGGCGGAGCCTGGCGGAACTGACCAGCTTCGCGCGGGCCAATCCGGGCCGGGTGACGGCGGGCTCGGCCGGCAACGGCTCCTCGCTGCACATCGCGATCGAGCTGTGGAAGCGGCAGGCGGGCGTCGAGGTGACGCATGTGCCCTATCGCGGCGCGGCCCCCGCCGTGACCGACCTCGTCGCCGGGCAGCTCGACCTGCTGATCGACAACGTCCCCAACATCCTGGGGCAGATCCGCGGCGGGCAGGCGCGGGCCCTGGCGGCGGCGACCGAGCGGCGCATGCCGCAGCTGCCCGACGTGCCGACGACGGCGGAGGCCGGGCTGCCCGGCTTCCGCTTCGGCACCTGGTTCGGGCTGGCGGCGCCGGCCGGCACGCCGGCGCCGGCGCTGGCCGCACTGGCCGCCGCGACCGACGCGGCCCTGCGCGAGCCCGAGATCGGCGGCCGCTTCGCCGATCTCGGCGCGGTGCTGGGGGGCGGGACGCCGGAAGGCTTCGCCGCCTTCATCGCCGAGCAGCGCGCCGCCCTCGAGCCCGCCATCCGCGCGAGCGGCATGCGGGCGGAGTAGGCGGCGTCAGTCCAGGCTGATGCCCACCTCGCGGATGATGGGCGCCCAGCGCGCCTTCTCCTCCGCGATCATGCGCCCCATCGTGCGGCGGTCGTTGAAGCGCGTGATGATGCCCTGCGTGGTGAAGAGCTGCTGCACGGCGGGGTCCGACAGCGAGGCGCGGATCGCGTCCTGCAGCGCATCGAGGATCGGCTCCGGCGTGCCGGCGCGGCCGACGAAGCCCTGCCAGCCCGGCACGACGAGGTCCGGCAGGCCCTGTTCCGCGGCGCTCGGCACATCGGGGAAGAGGGGGTGGCGCTCCCGCCCGCCGAGGAAGGCGATGGCGCGCACGCGCCCGGCCTGGATCTGCGCGATCGCCAGGTTGATGCCGTCGATCATCAGCTGCACCCGGCCGCCCAGCATGTCCTGGAGCGCCGGCGCGCTGCCGCGGTAGGGGACGTGGACGATGTTCACCCCCGCCTGGCGCGCGAACAGCTCGAAGCCGAGATGCGTGATGGAGCCGGCGCCGCCCGAGCCGAAGTTCAGCTGCCCCGGCCGGGCCCTCGCCATCGCCACCAGCTCCGGCAGGGTGCGCACGCCGAGGTCGGTCGGCACCATCACGAACAGCCCGCCCACCGTCGCCGTGGCCAGCGGCGTCAGGTCGCGCTCGGCGTCGAAGGGCAGGTTCCGGTAGAGCAGCGGATTGACCGCGATGACCGAGTTGTTGACGTGGCCGAAGGTGTAGCCGTCAGGCGCCGCCTTCGCGACGGCGTCGAGGCCGAGATTGCCGTTGGCCCCACCCCGGTTCTCGACGGTCACGGGCTGGCCCAGCAACTCGCTCATGCGCTGGGCGATGGGCCGCGCGACGAGGTCCGAGCCGCCGCCCGGCGGGAAGCCGACGACGAGGCGGATGGGGCGGGTCGGGAAGGCGCCTTGGGCGCGGGCCAGCGCGGGCGCGGCGAGCAGCGGCGCTGCCAGCAGGGTGCGGCGTGGGACCATGGTTTCCTCCGTGTCGTTGAGGCGGAGCGTCGCCGGGAGCCGGGGCGCCGTGCAAGGGGCCTTCGCCCGATCGCGCGGCGGGGAAGGGCCGCCCAGTCCACCCCGACCGCGGCGCCGGATGCCGCAAGGGCCTTGCCCCGGCGCCTGCGGCCATGTCCCATCGCCGCGCCGACACAGGAGACACGCCGATGCGAAGCCCCGTCACCCGCCGCGCCCTGGGCCGGGCGCTCGCCGCCGCGCCCCTCCTCGCCGCGCCCGCGCTGGCGCAGGCCCCCTGGCCGCAGCGCCCCGTGCGCATCGTCGTGCCCTATTCGGCCGGCGGGCCGTCGGACGTGGTGGCGCGGCTCCTCGCGCCCGGCTGGGCGGCGGCGCTGAACCAGAATGTCGTGGTGGACAACCGCCCCGGCGCCGGTGGCGTGATCGGCACGGAGCACGTTGCGCGCGTGAATGACGGCCACACCTTCCTGCTGGCCGACGCGCCCTTCACCATCGCCCCCGCCGTGCAGGAGCGCATGCCCTACGACGCGGCGAACGAGTTCGCGCCCGTCACGCTGCTCGGCGCCGGGACGATGATCCTGCTGGTTCACCAGGCCTTCCCCGCACGCGGTGTGAGCGAGCTGCTGGCCGCCGCCCGCGCGCGGCCCGAGGCCGTGAGCTTCGGCGGCTCCGGCCCCGGGAGCCTGTCGCACCTGCTGCCGGAATGGCTGGGGCAGCTGGGCGGCGTGCGCTTCGCCAACGTCGCCTATCGCGGCGCGGCGCCGGCGTTGCAGGACGCGGCGGCGGGGCAGATCAACGCCGTCTTCGGCGGGCTCACGGGGTCGCTGCCCACGATGCAGACCGGCGCGGTGCGCGCCATCGGCGTCGCGGCGGAGCAGCGCATGCCCGAGCTGCCGGACGTGCCGACGCTGCGCGAGGGCGGCGTGGACCTCGTCGCCGCCAACTGGTTCGGAATCCTCGCGCCCGCCGCGACCCCCGCGCCCGTGCGCGAGCGCCTGGCGGAGATCACCGCCGCCTTCATCGCCAACCCGGACATGCGGCAGCGCCTGGCCGGGGCGGGGCTGGAGCCGCGGCCCACCGGCACGGCGCCCTTCAGCCAGCTTCTCACGGTGGAATTCGCGCGCTGGGCGGCCGTGGCCCGCGCCGCCGGCGTCCGCGTGAGCTGAATGGGAGCAGACCGACTTGGAAGCTTTCCTCGGGCGCCTCGCCGCCGATCCTGGACTCCGCGCCGATTTCGACACGCTCTGCGACTTCGGCGGGCGCGTGCAGGGCAGCGAGGGCGCGGCGCGCGCCTTCGACTGGACGCTGTCGCGCCTGCGCGAGATCGGCCCCGCCATGGACGAGCCCGTGCCCTATCAGGGCTGGTCCTGCCGGCGCTCGGACCTCACGCTCGCGACCGGGGAGGCGGTGCCGCACGTCGCCCTGTTCGGCTCCGCGCCCGGCGTGGTGGAGGCGGAGGTGCTGGACATGGGGCGCGGCGCGCCGGGCGACGCCGGCTGGGCGCAGGCGCGCGGGAAGATCGTGCTGATCCGGCACGAATATCCCTTCGCGCCCTGGACCATCCATCGCCGCTTCAAGCTCGCCGCCGCGGCGGAAGCGGGCGTCGCCGCCGCGCTCATGGTGCTGCCGGAGCCCGGCATCGGCCCCGTCTCCGGCGGGGCCAATGGCAACCCGATGCCCTGCTTCGGCGTCGGCATCGAGGGCGCGACGCGCCTGCTCCGTGCCGGCCGCGCGCGGCTGCTGCTGGAGGCCGAGGCCGCGCCGGCGACGACGCCCACCTTGGTGCTCGATCTGCCCGGCGGCGGCGATGACGGGCGCGTCGTGCTCTCCGCCCATCTCGACGGGCATCCGCTGGGCGAGAGCGCGATCGACAACGCGACGGGCCTCGCCGCCGCGCTCTCCCTCGCGCGGGCCGTGGCGCCGGAGATGGCGCGGGCCAGGCGCGGGCTGACCGTCTGCGTCTTCGGGGCGGAGGAATGGGCGCTGTCGGGCTCCAAGGCCTGGCTCGCCGGCCTGGAGACGCGGCGGCGCGAGGCCATGCGCTTCAACCTCAACCTCGACAGCGTCGCGGGCCATCCGCGCCTCGTCGCGCTGACCAGCGGCTTCACGGCGCTGGGCGGCTTCGTGCAGGGCGCCGCGGCGCGCATCGGCGCGGAGGTCGCGGTGCACCTGCCGCTGATGGTGAATTCCGACCACGCGAATTTCGCCGCGCATGGCATCCCGGCGCTGCGTCTCCTCGCCGGGTTCGACGCGCCGGAGGGCGCGCTGCGCCATCTGCTGACGGGGGCGGACACCCGCGCCCTGGTGCCGCCGAACGAGCTGAAGGCGGCGACGCTCGTGGCTGGCTCCATCCTCTGGGCGGCGCTGACGGCCGAGCCCGCCGAACTCGCCGCGCTGCGGGCGCGCGCCGATGCGTGAGGCGCTGAAGGCCAGCGTCGCGGCGCGGCGGGAGTGGATCGCGGCGACGACGGCGCGCCTCGTCGCGATCCCGTCGCCCAACCCGCCGCTGGACACGCGCGCGGTCGCTTCCGTCGCGGCGGAGCTGGTGCGGGAGGTGGCGCCGGACGCGGAGCTGGAGGTGATCCAGCTCGACCACGGCGTCACCAACCTCGTCGCCGTGCTGCGCGGGACGGGCGCCGGCAAGCGTGTCGTGTTCAGCGGCCATCTCGACACCTACCCGCTGCTCGAGGACCTGCCCTGGAGCGTTGCCCCCCTCGGTGGCGAGCGGCGCGGGGGGCGCATCCATGGCCGCGGCGCCTGCGACATGAAGGGCGGCATCGCCGCGGCGCTCGCCGCCTTCGCCGCGCTCGCGGAAACGCGCGCGGAATGGCCCGGCGAGGTGGTGCTGGCGCTCTCCGGCGACGAGGAGAGCATGGGCACGCTCGGCGCGCGCTGGCTGCTCGACAACCGGCCGGTGGTGCGCGGCGACGCGGTGCTGATCCCCGATGTCGGCTCGCCCGCCGTGGTCCGTTGCGGCGAGAAGGGCTTTCTGTGGTTCGAGCTGGAGGCGGCCGGCAAGGCGGCTCACGGCGCCCATGTCCACCTCGGCGACAATGCGGCGGAGCGGCTGATGGAAGCGCTGCGCGCCGTCTTGGCGCTGCGCGACATGCCTATCGCCACGCCGCCCGCGGTGGAGGCGACGATCCGCGCCGCGGCGCCCGTTTCCGAGACGCTGGCGGGCGCCGGCGAGTCCCGGGTCTTGCGCTCGGTGACGGTGAACATCGGCCAGGTCGAGGCCGGGACCTCGCCCAACCTGGTGCCGGGCAGCGCCCGCGCGCGGGGCGACATCCGCCTGCCGCTCGGCGTCACCACGGCGGAGGCGGAGGCCTTCCTCCGCCGCGCGCTCGCGTCCGTGCCGGGCGTCACGCTCCGCATCCTCCGCCGCACCGAGCCGAGCTGGACCGACCCCGCGCACCCGGCCGTGCGGGCCGTGGTCGCCGCGGCGTCGGAGGCGCGCGGCGCGGCGCCGGTCGTGAACATGCGCGTCGGCGGCTCGGATGCGCGGGTGTTCCGCGCCGATGGCCTGCCCACCGTGGTGTATGGCCCGACGCCGCACGGCCTCGGCGGCGTGGACGAGTTCGTGGCGCTGGACGAGCTGACGGTGGTGGCGGAGACCTACGCGCTGGCGACGTGGGACCTGTTGCGGGGCACGTGATCACCCCGCGGACCCATTCTCCACCCGGAGGTCAGGGACCCTCCAGAACGCCGAGACAGGGGCTGTCACGACGGTGCGGCCGCGCGCGAGCGCCGGCCCGGCGATCAGGGTGTCGAGGGGGGCGATGGGCGTCCCGGCCGCGACCCGCTTCGCGCGCGGTGCCGCCGCACGCCGCGCATCCGCCGCCTCGAACGGACACGCGGCGAGGGGGATGGCGGCGACGCGGGCCAGCGTCCCCTCCAGGCGATCCAGCCCGTCCCGGCCCTCTTCCACGGGCTCCAGGATGACCCGGGACCCCTCGCGACGGATGCGGACCGCGCCGCCTTCGAAGCGCTGCTTCCTGGGGAGCCGAGCGGCCGCGGCGGAAGAGCTTGGCGGTGCCCGTGGGCGCCCATCGGTCGGCATTCACCAGAGATCGCGACCATCGGGCCCGCGCGTCATCCCTTCCGCAGCACGGCCCGCACCACCTCCGCCAGGCCCTGGTGGCGCGGCCCCTCGTCGAGACGGACGGCGCCCTCCGTCAGTTCCAGCACCTCGAGCGTGGCGAATTCCCGCTCGACGATGGCGCGGTCCCACAGCAGGTCGCGCTGCTTCGGCCCGCCGCTGCGGCGGCCCTCCTGCGCCGGGGTGAAGCATTCCAGCACCAGCAGCCCGCCGGGGGCGAGGGCGCGGACGCAGCCGCGGCAGGCCGCCGCCCGGTCCTCGGGCGGGAGATGCAGGAAGATCCAGGCGACGAGGTCGAACCCGGCCTCGGGGTAGGTCCAGGCCGCGGCATCGGCGACCTGGGCGTCGAGCGTGACGCCGCGCTCCTCGGCCAGGGTCTTCGCCTTGGCGACGCCGACCGGGGACCAGTCGAGCGTCGTGACCTTGAGGTTCTTCTGCGCCAGCCAGACGCCGTTGCGGCCCTCGCCATCGCCGGGGACCAGCGCCCGCATGCCCGGCCGGAAGCGCCAGGACTGGGCGCGGAGATACTCGTTGGGCGCGTCCCCGAACTGGAAGCCACCCCCCTGGTAGCGTTCATCCCAGGCGAGCGAGGTGCTCATGCGCGCGACGGCCGCGGCGTCGGGCGCCAGTCCGGGGGCGCCAGCTCGAAGCCGGCGAAGTCGAAGGCCGGCGAGACGGTGCAGCCGACGAGGCACCAGCGGCCGAGCGGCGCTGCGCTCTGCCAATGGCCCTTGGGCACCACGGCGAAGGGGCGCTGCCCGGCCCCGAGATCGGGGCCGAGATGCAGCGCCTCCGCGTCGTGCCCGTTGGGCGAGAGCGTCAGCACCAGCGGCCCGCCCCCGTACCAGTGCCAGCACTCGGCGGCGTCCACCCGGTGCCAGTGGGAATGCTCGCCGGGGCCGAGCAGGTAGTAGATCGCGGTGCCCGCGCCCCGCGACCCGTCCGCCGGCGCGTCCCGCCAGATCTCGCGGTAATGCCCGCCCTCGGGATGCGGGAGCATGCCGAGGGCCTCGATGATGCGCCGGTGATCGAGTGCGGGGTCGAGCAGGTTCACGGGGCGGGGTCCTCGGCGTTCAGCCCTTGGGGGCGGTCTCGGCGAAGATCGGGTTCTGCATCTGGCGCTCGTACCAGGCGGCCAGGCGCGGGCGGCCCGTGCGCCAGTCCTCGCCCGCGAAGCGGAAATCGAGATAGCCGAGGGCGCAGACCGCGCCGACCGCGCCGATGGTGAGCGGCGCCGCGTCGTCCTCGCCCTCCAGCACGTCGAGGGTGCGGAAGACGGCGGACTTCATGCGCCCGTCCATCTTCTGCCGGCCCTCGTCCTGCGGGAACTGGGACGCCATGCGGCGGCCGACCGCGGCGTCCATGATGCCGTCCGCGAGGGCGGCGACGCGCAGCGCATTCCAACGCGGCGCGCCGTGGTCGGGGATCAGCTTCGCGGCGGTGCCGATGCTGTCGAGATACTCGCAGATCAGCGGGCTGTCGCAGAGCGAGACGCCGTCATCGGTGACGAGGCAGGGCACCTTGGAGAGCGGGTTGTCCGCCAGCAGCCCGGCGGGGCTCTCATGCGGGTTGGTGCCGACGCGGTCCAGCGCGACGCCATGGTGCATCGCCACCGCGACGACCTTCCGCACATAGGGGCTGGCGGGGGAGTAGTAGAGCTTCATCTGGTGTTTCCTCGGTTAGAGCAGATCGCACATGGCCGGAACGGCCATTGCGTGAATCTGCTCGGAGCGACTCGCAGATCGCACATGGCCGGAACGGCCCTCGCGCGAATCTGCCTGGAACGGCGCGGCGGGAGCCGTCGCGACCCGTGTCGCAACGGCGCCGGCGCGATCCGCGCATCAGCGAAAATTGTCCTTGCCCGTGCGCAGCGCCGCGAAATGGGCGGCGTCGCGCGCGTGCAGGAACGGGTTCGCGGCCTTCTCGAGGCCGAGGGTCGTCGGAATGGTGGGGCGGCCGGCGTCGCGCAGCGTCTCGGCTTCCGCGGCGAAGGCGCGCAGCGCGGCGTTGTCCGGCTCGACCGTCAGGGCGTAGCGGATGTTGGACAGCGTGTATTCG
Organism: Acetobacteraceae bacterium; assembly: GCA_019750475.1. GTDB lineage: Bacteria > Pseudomonadota > Alphaproteobacteria > Acetobacterales > Acetobacteraceae > Roseococcus. The sequence goes on from JAIEOO010000432.1 coordinate 10,168, forward strand.
TGGCCGCAGCAGACGCGCGTCTCGTCCGGCAGGGCCGCGAGCTTCGCGAGGGACGCGAACATCTCCTCGGCCGAACCTTCGAGCAGCCGGCCGCAGCCGATGGCGAAGAGCGTGTCGCCGCAGAGCAGCGTGGCCCCGTCCGCGAAGTGGAAGGAGATGTGCCCGCGCGTGTGCCCCGGCGTGTCGATGACGGCCGCGCGGCTCTCGCCGAGGGCGAAGACGTCGCCCTCCCGCAGGACGAGGTCGAGGGGTGGCAGGCGGTGCGCATCGGCGGCGTGGCCCGCCACCTTGGCGCCGTATCGGGCCGCGAGCGCGGGGATGCCGGCGATGTGGTCGCCATGGTGGTGGGTGATCGGCAGCCAGTCGAGCCGCCCGCCCTGGGCCTCGATGAAGGCGGCGATGGGCTCGGCCTCGGCCGCGTCCACCACGGCCGTCATGCCGGTGGCCTCGTCGCGGAGGAACCAGGCATAGTTGTCGCTCAGGATGGGGATGGGCAAAACGGTGAGCGACATGCGGCGAGCCTCCCTGGGCGCGGTCTTCCCCTCTATATCTCCCGCATGAGCGGAGAGGTCCACGGCCTGCCGGAATTCTACGCCGGGCCGCCCGGCCGGGTGGCGGCGCGGATGCTGCGCCGCCGCCTGCGCGAGCTGTGGCCCGACTGCTCCGGCCTCGATGTCGCGGTGCTCGGCTGGGGTGCGCCCTATCTCGGCCTGTGGCGGAACCAGCCCGGCAAGCGCTTGGCGCTGGCCCCTGCCGGGTTGGGGCCGATGGCCTGGACCGGCCGTCGCGGCAACGCGGCCGCCACCGTGCAGGAAACCCACCTCCCGCTGCCGGACCGCTCCCTCGACCGCCTGCTGCTCGTCCATGCCCTGGAGGCGAGCGAGCAGACCCGGGCGCTGCTGCGCGAATGCTGGCGGGTGCTGCGCGACGACGGGCGGCTTCTGGCCGTCGCGCCCAATCGCCTCGGCTGGTGGTCCTTCTTCGACCACACGCCCTTCGGCCAGGGCCGGCCCTACTCCCCCGGTCAGCTCAAGGGCCTGCTGGAGGCGCAGCTCTTCCACGTGCGGCGCCGCGACTCGGCGCTCTGCGTGCCGCCCTTCCCGTGGCACTTCGCCCTCAAGGGGGCGGCGGCGTGGGAGGTGGCGGGCCGCGCCGTGCCCCGCTTCGCCGGCCTCGTGCTGCTGGAGGCCGAGAAGGATCTCTTCGCCGCCCTGCCGGCCGGCGCCGTCGCCGTGCGGCGGCGGGCGGTGATGCCCGTGCCGTCCGGCGTGCGGCGGGACTTGTAGGAAGGCGCCCTGCCGCCATACCCCTCGGGGACGAACAGGGACCGAGCCTTGACCCAGGACGACATCCGACGCCGCATCGCGGCCCATCTGCCCGAGCTCGTCGCCATCCGGCGCGACATCCACGCCCATCCCGAGCTGGGCTTCGAGGAGGTGCGGACGCCCGCGCTGGTCGCGGCGGAGCTGCGGAAGCTCGGCCTGCCGGTGACCGAGGGCGTGGGCCGCACCGGCGTCGTCGCGACGCTGAAGGGCCGGCGCCCGGGCCAGGGGGCCATCGCGCTGCGCGCCGACATGGACGCGCTGGCGCTGCGGGAGATGACCGGGCTGCCCTACGCCTCCGCCACGGAGGGGAAGATGCATGCCTGCGGGCATGACGGGCACACGACCATGCTGCTCGGCGCCGCGCGCGTCCTGGCCGAGGACCCGGACTTCGCCGGCAGCGTGCATTTCGTCTTCCAGCCGGCCGAGGAGGGGCGCGGCGGGGCGCAGGCCATGCTGAAGGAAGGGCTGTTCTCCCGCTTCCCCTGCGATGCCGTCTACGGCATGCACAACATGCCCGGCGTGCCGGTGGGCCAGTTCGCCATCCGCAAGGGCGCGATGATGGCGGGCTCGGGCCGCTGGGTCGTCACCTTCCGCGGCCAGGGCGGGCATGGCGGCAACTCGCCCCACCTCGCCAACGACGTGATCCTGGCGCAGGCGATGTTCGTCCAAGCGGTGCAGGGCATCGTGGCGCGCAACGTGCCGGCGCTGGAGAGCGCCGTGGTCAGCGTGGGCCACGTCGCCGCCGGCTCCTGCGAGGCGCTGAACGTGATGCCGGCGGAGCTGGTGGTGGGCGGCACGATGCGCGCCTTCAACCCGCCGATGCAGCAGCTGCTCGACCGCCGCATCGAGGAGCTGGCGCGGCTCTCGGCCGCCGCGCAGGGCGCCGAGGCGCATGTCGAGCTGCGCTGGGGCGCGGTGCCGCTGGTCAACCACGACCGCGAGGTGGAGGCGATGGTGGCCGCGGCGCGGGAGGTGTCGTCGGTGGACGACGCGACGCGGCCGGTGACGGGCGGCGAGGACTTCGCCTTCATGCTGCAGGAGAAGCCGGGCGCCTTCGTCTTCGTCGGCACGGGCGAGGGGCCGGGCCTGCACGCCGCCGAGTACGACTTCAACGACGAGGCGATCGCCCCTGGCGTGGAGTTCTGGGTGCGCCTCGTCCGGCAGGAGCTCCGCGCCGAAGGCTGAGCGCGGCGCGCTACAGGAACCGCCCGGGATCGGCGATCCACTCCTCCCGCTCCCAGGCGAGGAAGCCGCGCGTCACGCGCGCGGCGCACCAGAGCCAGGTGAGCGCGAGCAGCGGCTCCATCGCGCCCGTGGTGTGGGCGGCGAGCGCCCCGACCGCGCCCACGAGGCCGATCCAGAAGGTGCGGACGGCATAGGCGTGGTGGGTGGACCAGAGCGTCCCCCTCGCCGGTCCCCACCGATGCGCCAGCAGCCCGGCCGCGAGCCAGGGCAGGATCAGCGCGAGCCCGGCCCCGAACAGCAGGTTCGTCCAGAGGATGCGGCGCCCGGGCGTCATCGGCGGGTGTCTATGGCCGGGCCAGTTCCAGCGCGCGCGCGTAGACGCGCTTGCGCGGCAGCCCGGTCGCCTCGGCGACCGCGGCGGCCGCGTCCCGGAGGGAGAGCGTGGCCATCGCCCGGCGCAACGCCGCGTCCAGATCCTCGGCCGCCGTCTGGCGCGGGGCGGCGGGGCCGACGACCAGCACCACCTCTCCCCGCGGCGGGTCGGCCTCGCAGCCGGCGGCGAGGTCGCCCAGGGTGCCGCGCCGGACCTCCTCGAACAGCTTGGTCAGTTCGCGGGCGAGTGCGGCGGGGCGATCGGTGCCCAGCCCCGCCGCGAGGGCCGCCAGCGCCTCGGCGGCGCGGTGCGGCGCCTCGTAGAAGATGTGGGTGACGGCGAGGCCCTGCGCCTCCAGCCCGGCGATGCGGGCGATGTCGGCGGCGCGGGGCCCGTCCTTGGCCGGCAGGAAGCCGTGGAACAGGAAGGGGTGCGGCGGCAGGCCGGAGAGCGTCAGGGCCGTCACCGCCGCGTTCGGCCCGGGAACGGCCGTGACCGGGACGCCCGCCGCGATCGCCGCCCGGACCAGGCGGTAGCCGGGATCGGAGACGAGGGGCGTGCCGGCATCGCTCACCAGCGCGATTCGCGCGCCCGCCTCCAGGCGGCTCAACCATTTGGTCACCGCCGCGTCTTCGTTGTGGTCGTGCAAAACTTGCAGGGCCGCGCTAACGCTATGCCGCGCGAGCAGCCGGGCCGTCACGCGCGTGTCCTCGCAGAGCACGGTTTCGGCATCCCGGAGCGCCGCCACGGCGCGCGGGGACAGGTCGCCCAGATTGCCGATGGGCGTCGAGACGAGCACCAGGCCGCGGAACGGCCCGGTCGAAGGGGGGTCGGATGCGTCGTTCGGTTCCATTTTTCCGCCCCGGGCGATGGCCTGGCCTGCTGCCGGCCCTCGGTCTCGCGCTCTTCCTGCCCCTCATGGCCTGTGCGCCGCAAGCGCCGCCCCCGGGCTTCGGGCAGGTTCCGGCCTTCGGCGGTCCACCGCCGCCGGGTGGGCCCGGCTTCGCCCTGGCGCCGCCCGCGTCCCCGCAGGTGGCCCGCACGCGGGTCGGGCTGCTGCTGCCCCTCTCGGGCGGCAACGCGCCGCTCGGGCAGGCGATGCTCGATGCCGCGCAGCTCGCCCTGTTCGAGCAGCAGGACCCGCGCGTCGAGTTCCTGCCGCGCGACACGCGGGGCACGCCGGCCGGGGCGGCGTCCGCCGCGCGCGACGCGCTGG
>JAIEOO010000435.1 GCA_019750475.1 Acetobacteraceae bacterium
CGGCGCGGCCGGAGGCCGCTCGCGCCGGCCGCCGACCCGCGCCCAGCCCTTCACCTTGGCGAGCAGCTCGGCCCGGAAGCCGGGGTCGGCGAGGCCGCCGCGCCCGGCCGTGGGCTTCGGCAGGAAATCCGCGGCGCCCGCCCGGAGCGCCGCGAGCGTCGCGGCCGCGCCCTTCTGCGTCAGCGCGCTCGCGACGATGACGATGGGCCGCGGCTCCCGGCGGAGGATCATCGGCAGGGCGGTCATCCCGTCCATCACCGGCATTTCGAGATCGAGCAGCACGACCTCCGCCCGCTGGCCGGGCGGCGCCGTGTCGAGCGCGGCGAGGGCCTGGCGCCCGTCGCCCACCCGGGCGACCACGGCGATGGCGGGGTCCTCCTCGAGGACCCGGGCGAGCGCCCCGCGCACGGCGGCGCTGTCGTCGCACAGCATCACGCGCAGCTTCTCGCTCATGCCGGCAGGAGCCCGACCTGGACGAGCTTGTCGCGCAGGATCTCCTCGTCGAAGGGCTTCATCACGTACTCGTCGGCCCCGGCCTCCAGCCCCTCCAGGATGCGCTCGGACGCGGCTTCGGTCGTGCACATGACGACGAGGGGCCGATCCCCGAACTCGGCGCGGGCGGCGTGCAGGAAGCCGATGCCGTCGAGCACGGGCATGTTGCGGTCGAGCAGGACGCCCCGCGGGAGCGCCGCGCGGCACGCTTCGAGCGCCTGCGCGCCGTCGGCCGCCTCGCGCACGGCGAAGCCGAGCCCTTCCAGGATCCGGCGCGCGACCTTGCGCACCACGGCGCTGTCATCCACGACGAGGATCTCGGTCGCGGCGGGGGTTGGCGCGGTCATGCCTCGATCTCCAGGAGACGGCCCACGTCGAGCAGCACGAGCAGGCTGCCGCCGAGGCGCTGCACCCCGAGCGAGAGGTCGCGCCAGGCCGGTTGCAGGGTGGGCGGGTTCGGCGCGCGCTCGGCCGGGTTGAGCGCCAGCACCTCCCCCACCTGGTCGGCGAGCAGCGAGTAGAGCTCCCCGCCCACCTCCACCACGACGCTCATGGCCGGCCGGCCGGGATCCCGCGGCGGCAGGCCGAGGCGGCGGCGCAGATCGAGCGCGGTGACGATCCGGCCGCGCAGGTTCAGGCTGCCCGCGATCTCGGGCGGGGCCAGCGGGATGCGGGTGATCGCCTGCTCGCCCAGCACGTCGCGCACCGACAGCACCGGCACGCCGCAGAGCTGGCCGGCGACGGTGAGGGTCAGGACCATGTCCGCCGCCTCGGTGGCGGTCCGGGTGAGGGTGGCCTGCGGCATCGCTGTCTCTCCTCGCTCAGGCGGCGTTGGCGCGCAGGCACTCGGCGAGACTGACCAGCAGCGCCTCGCGGTCGTACTTGCCGATGTAGTCGGTGAACCCGGCCTCCCGCCCGCGGGCGATGTCGTCCGGGCTCGCGCGGCCGGTCAGCGCGACGATGGGCAGGTCGGCCCAGGGTCCGCCGGCGCGGATGGCCGCGGCGAGGGCGAGGCCGTCCATCTCGGGCATCTCGATGTCGGAGAGGATGGCGTCGAAGCGCTCGCCCGCGTCGCGCAGCCGCAGCGCCTCCCGCCCGTTGGCGACGGTGCTCACCTGGTGCCCGGCCGCGGTCAGGGTCGGCACGATCAGGTTGCGGAAGAAGGCGCTGTCCTCGACGACGAGGATCCGCGCGCCGTCGGCCGCGCGGGCCGCGGGGGAGAACCAGTCGGTCCCGCCCTGGCGCAGCCAGTACGCGGCATCGAGCAGGTCGGTGACGCGGCCCGCCACCACCCCGCTGCCGAGGAAGCCCGGGCGGAGCCCCGCGTCGTCGAGGCGCAGCTCCTCCTCGACCACGTCGAGGATCTCCTCGACCATCAGGCCGAAGGCGCGCTCGCCCTCGCCGAAGACGAGCACCGGCTGGCGCCCGTCGCCGGCGGGCACCACCCCCGGCAGCGGGAGGACGGGCATCAGGCCGCCGCGATACTGGACCAGCATCCGGTCGCCCGCGCGCTCGATCCGGCCCGCCTCCAGCTCCTCGAGGCGGGCGACGAGGGCGAGGGGCACGGCGCAGGGCGCGGTCGAACCGGCGCGGAACAGCAGCAGCGCCGTCCGCCGGCCCGAGCCGCCCGACCGCGCGACCGCGTGCTCCGACGCGGCGTCCGGCGCGGCCTCGGCGCCGAGGCCGGTCGCGCGGGCGATCCCGGCCGGGTCGAGGATCATGATGACGCTGCCATCGCCGAGGATCGTGTTGCCGGAGAACATGGTCACGTGGCGCAGGATCGGGGCCACCGGCTTCACCACGATCTCCTCCGTGTCGAAGACGCGGTCCACGACGATGCCGAAGATCTGCGCCCCCACCTGGGTGACGACGACGAAGCGCGGCTCGGCGGCTTCCTCGCCGAGGCGCAGCAGCCCGGCGAGCGGAATGAGCGGCAGCAGCCGGTCGCGCAGGCGCATGACCGGGCTCTCGCCCAGCCGTTCGAGGCGGGGCCCGTCCGCCTGCTCGGCCCCGATCCGCACGAGTTCGAGAACGCCGGTCTGCGGAATGGCGAAGCGCTCGCCCCCGGCCTCGACGATCAGGGCGGCGGCGATGGCGAGGGTGAGCGGGATCTTCACCACGAAGCGCGTGCCGCGCCCCTGCTCGGAGCGCACGTCCACCGTGCCGCCGATGCGCTCGATGTTGGTCTTCACCACGTCCATCCCGACGCCGCGGCCGGAGACGGAGGTGACGGCCGCCGCGGTCGAGAAGCCCGGCCGGAAGATGAAGCGGTGGATGTCGGCCGGCGACATGGCGGCGAGCTCGGCCTCCGTCGCCAGGCCCTGGGCCACGACCTTCTGCCGGATGCGCTGCGTGTCGAGGCCGCGGCCGTCATCGGCCAGCTCCATCACGATGTGGCCGCCCTCGTGATAGGCGTGGAGGAGGATGCGCCCGGTCTCCGGCTTGCCCGCCGCCCGCCGCGCCTCCGGCGTCTCGAGCCCGTGGTCCGCGCTGTTGCGCACCATATGGGTCAGCGGGTCCTTGATCAGCTCCAGCACCTGGCGGTCGAGCTCGGTCTCGGCGCCGCGCATGTCGAGCTCGATCCGCTTGCCCAGCTCGTGCGACAGGTCGCGCACGAGGCGGGGCAGCTTCGACCACGCCGTGCCGATCGGCTGCATGCGCGTCTTCATCACGCCGTCCTGCAGGTCTGAGGTGATCTGGGACAGGCGCTGGAGCGGCACGGCGAAGGCGGAGTTCTCCTCGGCGCGGGCGAGCTGGAGCAGCTGGTTGCGCGTCAGCACCAGCTCGCTGACCAGCGTCATGAGGTCCTCGAGGATCTCGACGGCGACGCGGATCGTCTGCGGCCCGGCGGGCTGCGCGCCGGGCAGCGGGTCGGCCGCCGGCTCGGGTTGGGCGGCCGGGGTCCCGGCCGGGCCCGCCTCCGCCTCGCCGCGGATCGCCGCGTCGAGGAGGGCGACGAGCGAGGTGTCGTCGCCCTCCGGCTCCCGGCCCGCGGTCTCGAGGCTGGTGAGGATCAGCCGGATCCGGTCGAGCGCCGACAGGATCGCGGTGATCCCGCCGGCGGTCACGGCGAGCGTGCCGTCGCGCCAATGGCCGAGCAGGTTCTCGGCCGCGTGGGCCACCGCCTCCAGCCGCGACAGGCCGAGGAAGCCGCAGGTCCCCTTGATGGTGTGGACGATGCGGAACGCCTCGGAGACGAGGCGCGAATCCCCGGGCGTCTTCTCGAGGCCGAGCAGCGCGGCGTCGAGCGCCTGCAAACCTTCCTTCGATTCGGTCAGGAAGTCGGCGAGCAGGTCGTCCATCGGCCATCCTCCAGGCAGGTCGGAGGAAGGGTGTGGCCCGGAGTCCCTGAAGGCGGCGTAAAGACCGGCGGCGCGCGAAGCCCGCCCGGCGACGTCAGCCGAGCAGCAGGGGCGGGGTGGCCGTGGCTTCCGGCGCGTGCGCCAGCGCCGGCCGGCGCCCCGCGGCCTCGGCGACGCAGAACAGCCAGGGCGCGAGCAAGTGGCGCGGCCCCTGGGCCAGGGCCGCGTCGAGCGTGCCGCCGGCGAGCAGCTCGAGCAGCGTGCGCGACCAGGCGGCGTCGCGCCCCTCGGGCCAGACGGCCCAGGTCGCGCCGGGATCGGCGGCGAGGTGGACGGTGCCGCCCCGCGGCAGCGCCTCCCCGGCGAGGAGCCCGGCCACCAGCAGCAGCCGGCCCGCCGCGGGCGGCAGCGGCCCCGGCGCCGGCCCCTCCAGCACGAAGCGCACGCGGTGCGCCATGGACGCGCCGCGCAGCAGCTCGCGCACCGCGTCGGCCTCCATCTCGTCGGGCGGACCGAACGCGGCCGAGAGCAGGCGCAGCCTCAGGCTCAGCTCCTCGACGGTGTCGCGCAGGATGGATGCGGCCGAGGGGTCGGCGGCTTGCGACTGCAGGGCCACCACCGTCGAGATCGGGGAGCCCAGATCGTGGGTGAGCCGGGCGGCGACCAACTCGGGGAGGCGGGGGTCAGGCGTCATGAAGCGAGCTTCCGTGTGTTCAGCCGGCGGTCGACGCTTCTGGGCCCCGGCCCGCACGGGCGCAGGGGCGCGGCGCGGCCGGCGGGCAGCACCTTGGCGGCTTCGGATTGACGAAACCCTTTCGAGGCCGCAAGCCCGGCCGCCAGCCCTCATGCGAAGGCATCCGTCTTGCTCCCGATCGAACCCGGCATGCGCGTGCGACATCCCGAGCGGCCCGAATGGGGGGTGGGCCAGGTCCAGTCGGTCATCGGGGACCGCGTGACGGTCAATTTCGAGAACGCGGGCAAGCTCCTCATCAACGGCGCCGCGGTCGCGCTGGAGCCGGTCGAGGAGTGAGCGCCATCGCGGCCGAGATCGCCGCCGTCGCCGATCTGCGCCTCCTCGCGGCCGCCCTGGCCACGCTCGTCGCCGGCGTGATGCGCGGCTACGCGGGCTTCGGCACGGCGGTGCTGCTCGCCCCCATCTACTCGACGCTCTGGGGGCCGCTCGCGGGCGTGCCGGTGATGCTCCTGCTCGAACTCGCCGTGTCCGCGCAGCTCCTGCCGCGCTCCTGGCGGGAGGCGGACCGGCCGCTGATCCTGCCCATCGGCATCACCGCCTGCCTCGCGACGCCGCTCGGCGCCTGGCTGCTCGTCGCCGCCGAGCCCGAGGCGCTGCGCCGCTTCATGGGCGGGTTCGTGCTGGTGTTCGGCCTGCTGCTGCTCTCGCCCTGGCGCTACCACGGGCCGCGGCCGCTGCCGCTCAACATGGGCGTCGGGCTCGTCGCCGGGATCCTCAAGGGGGCGACGGGCATCTCCGGCCCGCCGGTGATCCTCTACCTCCTCTCCGGCCCCGACGAGGCGCGGCGCCACCGCGCCAACCTGATCCTCTTCTTCGGGCTGATCGCCGTCGTCTCCATCGTCATGCCGATCGCCCTCGGCCTGATCACCTGGGCCGTCCTGCTGAAGCTCGTGGTCATGGTCCCGGTCATGACGGCCGGCATCCTGCTCGGCGCCCGGCTGTTCGGCATCCTGCCGGTCCGCTTCTACCGGCCCTTCGCCCTCCTCTCGCTGGTCAGCGCCGGTCTCCTCGCCCTCCTCGCCTGAGGCGGGGTTGCAACCGGGGCGCCTCCCGCCCCAAATGCCCGCAAACGCCAGTTCGCCCGGGAGTCCGGTTCCATGCTCGATCCGTTCGGCCGGCGGGTCTCCTATCTCAGGGTCTCCGTCACCGACCGCTGCGACCTCCGCTGCACCTATTGCATGGCGGAGGACATGACGTTCCTGCCCAAGGCCGAGGTCCTCAGCCTTGAGGAACTCGACCGCTTGTGCGGCGCGTTCATCGACCTCGGCGTCGAGAAGATCCGCCTGACCGGCGGGGAGCCGCTGGTGCGGCGCAACGTGATGTCGCTGGTCCGCTCGCTCGGCGCGCGCCTCGCGCCCGGGGGCGCCCCGGCCGGGGGGGGGCTGCGCGAACTGACGCTGACCACGAACGGCACGCAGCTCACGAAATACGCGGACGACCTCGCCGCGGCCGGCGTGCGGCGCATCAACGTCTCGCTCGACACGCTCGACGCCGCCACCTTCAAGGCCGCGACGCGCTGGGGCGAGATCGGCAAGGTGCTGGACGGCGTCTTCGCCGCCAAGGCCGCGGGCCTGCACGTCAAGATCAACGCCGTCGCGCTGAAGGGCGTGAACGAGCACGAGTTCGACCGGCTGCTCGCCTGGTGCGGGGAGCACGGCTTCGACCTCTGCCTGATCGAGACCATGCCGATGGGCGAGATCACCGGCGACCGGGCGGACCAGTACCTGCCGCTCTCCCTCGTGCGCGCGCGCCTCAAGCAGAGCTGGACGCTGGCGGAGAGCGGCCACAGAACGGGCGGCCCGGCGCGCTACTACGACGTGGCGGAGACCGGGACGCGGATCGGCTTCATCACGCCGATGACGCACAATTTCTGCGAGAGCTGCAACCGCGTCCGGCTCACCTGCACCGGCACGCTCTACATGTGCCTCGGCCAGGACGACGCGGCCGACCTCCGCGCGCCGCTGCGCGACCCCGAGCTCGGCGATGTCGGGCTGCGGGACGCGATCCTCTCGGCCATCGCCCGCAAGCCCAAGGGGCACGACTTCGTGATCGACCGCCGCCGCAAGGCGCCGGCCGTCGCCCGCCACATGAGCGTCACCGGCGGCTGAGGCGGGAGGGATGGAATCGCTCCGCCAGGTTCAGCAGGTCCTGACCATTCCGGGCCTGCCGGACTGGACCGGCCTCGTCCTGCTGCTGATCCTGCTGCTGCTCGGCGCCTGCCTGCTGCTGATGCCGTTCAGCGTCTTCGGGGTGAAGGGCCGGCTCGACGCCATCGAGGCGCAGCTCGACGAGATGCGGGCGGAGATCCGGGCGCTCGGCGCGCGCATGGGGGAGGGGCGGGTGCGCAACCTCACCCCGGTCGAGACCGATTTCGACATGCCGGCCCCGCCCGAGGCCGAGGAGGCCCCCGTCCGCCGCGGCCATCCGGACATCCCCAACATCCGCCGGGCCGAGCCGCGGATCACCTGGCCGCGGCGGTAGCGGTGTGGGCCCGGCCAAGCCGGCCTCTGCTACTGGGACCTCCATGCTCCTGGTGGTTCGGGCCCTGATGCTTTCGCCAAACGCGGTTGCCAAACTGAGCACGAGATTCGGCTAAGTTGCAGAGCATACCCGGCGTCCGAAGCACGCTGATCTAGCGTGCCGGACGGTCCTCCGCCCCAGGAGGCGTCAGCGGGCCAAGAATGGCTGTGTCAAGGTGTGCGGCTAACCGTTCGGCCAAGAGGCTCACATCGGGTGCCTCGCTGAGTCGGTAAACCGACACGGGCTCGCGTACGGATAGGACCGCAAAATCATCGGTGGCTGACCCTTGCGTCTCGGCCGCGGTGGCGACGAGCGACAAGGCCGCCAATGTACCACCAGGGCTGAGGGCTGGGGTCTTGGTATTCCAGACGTGGAATGCCACCGAGCTGCCACGAACGGTTAGCTGGAAGTTAGGATCGAAGCGCAAACGGAAGCCGCCCCTCGGACTCTTGTATATGACTTGCTCGGAAGAAAAAGCAGGTACCGGCATTCCCTTCCGCCAAAGCGCCAAGCGTTGCAGGGCAGCGACTGTAGATTTCCGTTCGGCCTCTTTGGTTATTCCTTCAGCATCGGCTAGGACGTCGCTCAAGGCTCCCCGCTCTACGACGAGAGTCCGAGCCAACAAACGGAACTTCCGATGAAAGTCATATCCGCCACGAGAAATTCGCGCCAAGCGCCGCGCGAGTTCCGACGCTCGCTGCCGCTCGCTCAAGGAGATGAGCTTCAGGAACGCAGAAAATCCGAACGTCTCCACGGTGACCTCGATCGAGAGGTTTCGCCATCCTCAACGTTGGAAGTTCGCTAATTGTTTTCAAGAACATTCCTAGAGTCTATATCGAACTTGGGACGAGATTATCACTGCGCCAAAGGACCCGACCGTCGTCGTCGGTTTGGGATTGCGCGGCGACGGTAGCCAGCGCTTGATCCCGCCATGCGCGTCTCCGTCATCCAGATGAACCAGGGCAGCGACAAGGCGGCGAACCTCGCCCAGGCCCGCCGCCTCATCGAGGGGGCGCTCGCCGCCGACCGGCCCGACATGGTTTCCCTGCCCGAGACCTGGACCAATCTCGGCGGCGGCCGCGACAGCCGCTTCGCCGCCGCCGAAACCCTGCCCGAGCCCGGCGCCACGGGCGGCGAGGCCTACGAGTTCCTGCGCGAGATCGCCCGCGCCAACGCCATCCACGTCCATGGCGGCTCGATCATCGAGAAGGGCGCCGAGAAGCTCTTCAACACCACCCTCGTCTTCGACCCCGAGGGGCGGGAGGTCGCGCGCTACCGCAAGATCCACCTGTTCGACATCACCGGGCCGGACGGCACGGGCTATCGCGAGAGCGCGCTCTACGGCGGCGGCTCGGACCTCGTCACCTTCGAGGCGAAGGGCGTCACCTTCGGCTGCACCATCTGCTACGACATGCGCTTCCCCGAGCAGTACCTGGCGCTGCGCCGCCAGGGCGCGGAGGCGATCCTCGTGCCCTCCAACTTCACCCTGATGACCGGCAAGGACCATTGGGAGGTGCTGCTGCGCGCCCGCGCGATCGAGACGCAATGCTGGGTCATCGCCGCCGCGAGCTGGGGCAGCTACGAGGAGCGCGGCGCGACGCGCCAGGTCTACGGCCATTCCCTCGTCGCCGACCCCTGGGGCCATGTCGTCGCCAGGTGCAGCGACGGCACCGGCTGGGTCACCGCGCGGCTCGACCGCGCCGTGACCGGGAAGGTCCGCCGCGACATGCCCGTGCTCGAACACCGGCGCCTCGCGTGAGGGGGCGCCCCGCGTGAAGATCGCCTTCCTCGCGGCCAAGACCCCGGTGGCCGAGGCGGCCCGCGTCGCCCTCGTCGCGCGCTACGGCGACGCGCCGCCGCAGGAGGCGGACTTCATCGTCGCCCTCGGCGGCGACGGGATGATGCTCGAGACGCAGCACCGCTTCCTCGGCCGCAACCCGCGCATCTACGGCATGAACCGCGGCAGCGTCGGCTTCCTCATGAACGCCTGGCGCGAGGACGACCTGCCCCAGCGGCTCCAGGCCGCGCAGGCGGCCCTCGTCCATCCCCTGCGCATGCGCGCCCACACCGCGACGGGCACCAGCGCGGCGCTCGCCATCAACGAGGTCTCCCTGCTGCGGGAAACGCGCCAGGCGGCGAAGCTGCGCATCTTCGTGGACGGCAAGGAACGCATGCCGGAGCTGATCTGCGACGGCATCCTGGTCAGCACGCCGGCGGGCAGCACGGCCTACAACCTCTCGGCCCACGGCCCCATCGTGCCGCTGACGGCGAACCTGCTGCCGATGACGCCCATCTCCGCCTTCCGGCCGCGGCGCTGGCGCGGCGCCTTGCTGCCCTCCGAGGCCCGCGTCGTGATCGAGGTGCTGGAGGCCGACAAGCGCCCCGTCTCCGCCACCGCCGATTCCACCGAGGTGCGCGACGTGCACCGCGTCGAGATCCGCGAGGACCGCAGCATCGGCATGACGATGCTGTTCGACCCCGACCACTCCCTCCAGGAGCGCATCATCGCCGAGCAGTTCACGGCGTAGCCGTGCCCCACCGAGGTTTTCCGCGCCACTCCGCTTCGCTGCGTTCTGCGGAAAACCTCGGCGGGGACCCCAACCGCACGAGCGAAGGCGAGTGCGGTCGGTCCGAGCTTTCCGCTGTCGCTGTGCACGTCCTGGTCGGTCGCGCCGCCCTCGCGGCGGAGCCGCTTCGGGGCACCGGAGCGGGCCCTGGATGGAGGGTGCATCCGGCGCCGGCGTGACCGAATGCGGGTTGGAGCCCCAGCCTGCCAAGTGGCGCCGCCCTCGCGGCGGAGCCGCTTCGGGGCATCGCAGCGGGACCTGGATGCCGGGCGCGCTTTGCGCCCGCGCCATCGAATGCGGGAGGGAGCCGTACCCTCGAAGGTGGCGCTGCCTTGGAGGCTGGCGCGCTATTCGCGCCAGGGATGGCGGTCCCAGAGGGCCTGGTAGGTGGCGCGCAGGCGCGTCAGCTCCGCCATGTAGTCGGCGGGCGCGAGGAAGCGCAGCGGGAGCACCTGCTGCGTCGCGGCGGCCTGGAACTCCGCATCCTCCATCGTCCGCCGGACCGAGAGCGCGAGGCGCTCCAGCACCGGGGCGGGCAGGCCCGCCGGGGCGGCCATGCCCCGCATCGAGCCTTCGACCACGTCATGGCCCATCTCGCGCAGCGTCGGCACCTCCGCCAGCGGCGGCCAGCGCGTCACGCCCATCTGCCCCAAGGGCCGCAGCAGGCCCTGCCGCATGTCGGCCAGCCCCTCGCCGACATTCATCACCGCCACCTGGATGGCGCGCGACATCACGTTCTGCCGCACCAGCGCCGATCCGTTGAACGGCACGTGCAGGAAGCGCGTGCCCGTCTGCCGCTCCAGCGCCAGCATGGCGAGGTGGTCGTCGGAACCGACGCCCGTCGTGCCGTAGCCGATCGCGCCCGGCCGCGCCCGCGCCGCGTCGAGCAGCTCGGCGAGGGTGCGGAACTCCGAGTCGGACTTCACCCAGATGCCGCCCGGATCGTCCACGATGTTCGCGATCGGCGCGAAGTCCTCGAGGCGGTAGCGCGTCTGCCGCTCGATCGGCAGCGTCACGACGTTGGGCGTGTTGATGAAGCCGATCGTGTAGCCATCGGGCCGCGCCCGCGCGAGTTCCGTGAACCCGATCTCGCCGCCGGCGCCCGGCCGGTTCAGCACCACGACCGACTGCCCGAGGTCGCGCTCCATGAAGCGCGCGATCGTCCGCGCCGCGACATCGGTGCCGCCGCCGGCGGCGAAGGCGACGATCATGGTGACGGACCGCTCCGGCCGCCATTCCTGCGCCCGCGCCGCGGCAGGTGCGAGCAGCGCGGGTGCGGACAAGGCCGGCGCGGCCAGCAGCGCGCGACGCAGCATGGAGGATCCTCCCTCGGTTCCGGGGAGGCTAGCGGGGCGCCGCCCCGCCGCTCAAACGGAAAACGCGGCCCTCACTCGCGCCAGGGATGCTGGTCCCAGATGGACTGGTAGTTGGCCCGCAGCGCCTGAAGCTCCGCGAGGTAGTCCGCCGGCGCCAGGAAGCGCAGCGGCAGGCTCTGCTGCAGCGCCGCCGCCTGGAACTCCGGATCCTCGACGGTGCGGCGCACCGAGAGCGCGAGGCGCTCCAGCACCGGGGCGGGCAGCCCGGCCGGCGCCGCCATGCCCCGCATCGAGCCCTCGACCACGTCGAAGCCCAGCTCGCGCAGGGTCGGCACCTCCGGCAGCACGGGCCAGCGGCTCGCCCCCATCTGGGCGAGCGGGCGCAGCACGCCCTGGCGCATCTCCACCACCCCTTCGGCGACGTTCATCACCGCGACCGGGATCGCGCGCGAGAGGAGGTTCTGCTTCACCTGGGCGGACCCGCCGAAGGGCACGTGCAGGAAGGACGCGCCCGATTTCCGCTCCAGCGCCAGCATGGCGAGGTGATCGTCCGAACCGACGCCCGTCGTGCCGTAGCCGATCGTGCCGGGACGCGCCCGCGCCGCGGCCAGCAGCTGGGCGAAATCCCGCACATCCGAATCGGCGCGCACCCAGATGCCGCCCGGGTCGTCCACGATGTTGCCGATCAGCGAGAAATCCTCGAGCCGGAAGCGCGTCCGCCGCTCGATGGGCAGCGTCACGATGTGCGGCGTGTTGATGAAGCCGATGGTCAGCCCGTCCGGCCGCGCGCGGGCGAGTTCGGTGAAGCCGATCTCGCCGCCCGCGCCCGGCCGGTTCAGCACGACGACCGAAACGCCGAGGTCGCGCTCCATGAAGCGGGCGATGGTCCGGGCGGCGAGGTCGGTGCCGCCGCCGGCGGCGAAGGCCACGACCATGGTGATGGGCCGGTCCGGCCGCCAGTCCTGGGCGCGCGCCGCGAGCGGCAGGAGGGCAGGGGTCGCGAGCAGGGCGCGGCGCGGCAGGCGGCGGGTCATGGGCGTTTCCTTGAAGCCTCCACCGGATTCTAGAGCACGATCCGCGAAGTCGGAATCGCCCGGGCGCGCGTCCGGCCCGCCCACGAAAAAAAGGCGGCGCCCCGGGGGGCGCCGCCTCTCGGAAAGCCTCGGCCCGCGACGGTCAGTCGGCCGCCAGCGCCATCCGGCTCCTGTTCAGGACGGACAGGACGTGATCCTCCGCCATCTGGCTGATCGCGTCGGTCTGGTCCGGCGTGAAGACGTGGCCGGCGCTCGGCACCGTGCGGAAGTCGATGGCCACGCCCTTCTGCGTGTTCAGCTTGTCCACGAGCTTCTGCACGGAGTTGAGCGGAACCAGCTCGTCCTCCTCGCCGTGCAGGATCATGCCGGAGCACGGGCAGGGCGCGAGGAAGCCGAAATCGTAGTGCGAGGCCGGCGCCGAGATGGAGACGAAGCCGCCCATCTCCGGGCGGCGCATCAGCAGCTGCATCGCCACATAGGCACCGAAGGAATAGCCCGCGACCCAGAGCATGGAGGCGTTCGGGTTCACGGCCTGCAGGAAGTCGAGCGCCGCGGCGGCGTCGCTGATCTCCCCGATGCCGCCGTCATACCGGCCCTGGGACTTGCCGACGCCGCGGAAGTTGAAGCGCAGCGTGGAGAAGCCCATGCCCTGGAACTTGCCATAGAGGCTGTGCACCACCCGGTTGTTCATGGTCCCGCCATGCAGCGGGTGCGGATGGAGGATGAGGGCCACCGGAGCGTTGGGCCGCTTCGCGTGGTGATAGCGCCCTTCCAGGCGGCCATCGGGACCGGCGAACATCACTTCAGGCATGGGATGCGTGCACCGTCTCTGTCTTGGGCGAAGCCCATGTGGCGTGGGGTGGAGTCCGCCGCCGCATGTGCCCCACCGAAGGGGCGGAAACCGAAGCCGTGCGGCAACCCTCGTGGCTGCGGCCGCGTTGTCGCCCCGAACGTGACCGAACCGCCATCATCGCGTCGTTGACGGGGGGAAGTCCCACCACCTAGCCTCTGACGAGGAGGGGCGAGGCGGCGCCGTCAACGGGAACTCGGACCCTGGATCGGAACACCGAACAGGGCGGAAGCGGAACGGGTGTCGTCACGAGGCACCCCGGACGGTTTCCGATCCCCGGGGTGGCACCAACATAGCGTCTCGAAATCTGGTTTCATAATGGATTCATGCGGTCACTCGCATGGCAGGCCCGGCAAACCCGCATGGCCGCCTCGGAATCCACAAGTTTAGGGTGGTCACATGCGGCTTTCGACACGTGGGCGTTATGCCGTCATGGCCGTGGTCGAGCTGGCCGCCCGTCAGGCGGCCCTGCCCCCGGCGCGGCCGGGCCGCGGTGCCCCGCCCGTCAGCCTCGCCGAGATCGCCGCCTCCCAGATGCTCTCGCTCGCCTATCTCGAGCAGCTCTTCGGCCCGCTCCGCCGCGCCGGCCTCGTGGCCTCGGCCCGCGGGCCCGGCGGCGGGTACCGGCTCGCCCGCAGCGCCGAGGACATCGCCATCTCCGCCATCGTGGACGCCGTGGACGAGCCCATCCGGGCGACGCGCTGCGAGGATGGGGCGCCCGGCTGCCTCGCCGGCCGCCGCTGCCTCACCCATGACCTCTGGGCCGAGCTCGGTGAGCAGATCCGCCTCTTCCTCGACGGCGTGACCCTGGCCGACATCGTCTCCGGCGATGTCCGGGGCCGGGCGCTGCAGCCGGCGGCACGGGAATTGACGGTCGGCTGAGCCACGGCCACCTCCCCGGGCGTGACCCCGGGCCTTTACCTCGACGCCAACGCCACCGAACCGCTGCGCCCGGAGGCCCGGGCGGCGATGCTCGCCGCCCTCGACGCGGGCGGGAACCCGTCCTCCGTCCACGCCGATGGCCGCGCCGCCCGCCGCCGCCTGGAAGGCGCGCGGTCCGTCCTCGCCGCCCGCTTCGGCGCGGAGGTGGTCTGGACCTCCGGCGGCACCGAGGCCAACGCCCTGGCCCTGCACGGTCTCGGCCAGGGTCGCCGCATCCTCGCCGGCGCCACCGAGCACGCCGCCATCCTGGCCGCGGCGCCCCAGGCCCGGATCCTCCCCGTTGACCCGGATGGCCGCGTCGTCCTGGCGGCGGTGGAGGAGGCGCTGCGCGGGCCGCCCGCGCTCGTCTGCCTGATGGCCGCCAACAACGAGACCGGCGTGCTCCATCCCATGGACCAGGTGGCAGAGCTGTGCCGAGCGGCAGGGGCCCTTCTCCATGTGGACGCCATCCAGTCCGTCGGACGCCTCGGCTTCGACCTGGCCGCGAGCGGCGCCGACTCGGCCGCGCTCTCCGCCCACAAGCTCGGCGGGCCGCCCGGCGCCGGCGCGCTGCTGCTGCGGCCCGGCCTGCACATCCCGCCCCTGATCGCGGGCGGCGGGCAGGAGAGGGGGCGGCGCGGC
>JAIEOO010000401.1 GCA_019750475.1 Acetobacteraceae bacterium
GACTTCGCCAGCACGTAGGAGAAGGGGCCGAAATAGGCGATCTCGATGCGGCCGAAGCGCATCGCCTCGATCATCGAGGAGTAGTCGGTCGTCACCACCAGCTCGATCTCGCGCGACAGCGCGCGCTCCAGATGCGCGCGCAGCGGCTGGGCGTTCTGGATGATGGTCGAGGCGTTCTCGTCCGGCAGCAGCGCCACGCGCAGCCGGCGCGGGTCGCGCGGGGCCTGCGCGGCGGCGACGCCGGGACGCAGCAGGGCGGGGGCGGCGAGCAGGGCGGGAGCGGCGAGCAGAAGGCGGCGGTTCATGCGGCGATCTCCAGTTCGGGTTCGGGCTGCGGATGGGCGCCGTAGATGCGCGTGACGATGTCCGGCGTCAGCATCTCGGGGCGGCCATCGAACACGACGTGTCCGCCCGCCAGCGCCACGATCCGGTCGGCGTAGCGCCGCGCGAAGTCGAGCTGATGCAGCGAGACCACCGCCGTCAGCCGGTCCTGCCGGCAGATGCCGTGCAGCAGGCCGAGCACGCGGTCGGCCGTCGCGGGATCGAGCGAGGCGACGGGCTCGTCGGCCAGGATCAGCCGCGGCTTCTGCACCAGGGCGCGCGCGATGCCGACGCGCTGCTGCTGCCCGCCCGAGAGCTGGTCCGCGCGCCGCAGCGCGTGGTCGAGCAGCCCGACCCGCCCGATGGCCTCCAGCGCCAGCAGCTTCTCGGCGCGCGGCAGCGGCAGCAGGCTCCGCAGCGTCGAATGATGGCCGAGCCGGCCCATCAGCACGTTCGACAGCACCGTCAGCCGCCCGATGAGCTGGTGCTGCTGGAAGATCATCCCGGTCGCCGCCCGGTGCGCGCGCAGCTCGCGACGGATGTCGCCGACGCCATCGGCCTCGACGCGGCCCGCCGTCGGACGCACGAGGCCGTTCAGCGAACGCAGCAGCGTGGACTTCCCGGCACCCGACGCGCCGAGCAGCACGGTGAAGGCGCCAGGCTGGAAGGCGAGCGTGGTCGCGGCCAGCGCCCGGTTGCCACCGGGATAGACGACTTCGAGCCCCTCGACACGGATCATGACCGGCTCCCCATGGGAGCCGCGCGCTTATGGGCCTCGCGCGTTAACCGCGTGACGTTTGCTTGACGCTTCCGTGACGACGCCGGCGCCGTTGCCGCTGCGCGGCGACGACTTCGCGGGTCATCCGCGCGCCGACCACACGCCGGGCCGCACCGCGACCGCGGTCAGCACGCCATAGGCCGTGATGCCCGCGGCCACGGCCAGGAACTGCCCTGCGAGCCCCAGCCCCATGACATCCATCAGCAGCCAGCCGCCCCCGACCGCGATGCCGAGGCGCGACAGGCCGGCCGCCACGGGCCAGGCCATCTGGCCCGCGCCCATCGCCGCGAAATACATCGCCATGCCGAGGCCGAAGCCGCCGAAAGCCGGCCCGATGATCGAGAGCGCGAGCGCCGCGATCGCCAGCACCTCCGCATCCGAGGCGAAGAACGCCGCGAAGAAGGACGGGAACAGCGCCACCACCGCGCCGATCAGGAAACAGAACCCGAAGGCCATCCCGCCGCCGACCCAGGCCGTGCGCCGCGCCAGCGTCCAGTCCCCCTGCCCGACCGCGCGCCCGACCAGCGCCGTCAGCGCCGAACCCACCCCGAAAGCGAGCGGGATCATCATGAACTCGAGCCGCGCCGACACCCCATAGGCCGCGACCGCCGCCGGCCCGAACCCGGCCAGCCTGGCGGTGACCAGGATGGTCGTCAGGTTGGACACGGCTGCCAGCGCGCAGGCGACCGCGCCCACCGCCAGGATCCGCCGGAACAACGACCATCGCCACCGCACGCGCAGCGACGGCGTGAACCCGGCAGCACCGGAGAACACCACCACGCCCATCGCCACCGCACCCGCCCAGAAGCAGGCGGCGAACGCCATCCCGAGCCCCGCCAGGCCGAACCCCGCCCACTCGGCCAGCACGAAGGCCAGCGGCGGATAACCGAGCCAGGACAGGTTCAACACCCGCGCCGCCAGCGCGTGCCGCCCGGCCCCCCGCAGGATCGACGCGAAGGTGTTGGCGAGCCAGGTGGGCAAAGCCCCCACGCCGAACAGCCACGCCGAATAGGCCGCGCCGGCCGCCGCGGCCTCCGGCCCACCGATCCAGCCCAGCACGGTGTGCGGAAACACCGCGAGCAGCACCACGAACCCCGCCGCGAAGCCGCAGGCGATGCCGATCGCATGCATCGCCAGCTCCGCCGCCTCGTCCGGACGGCCCGCCCCCAAGGCGCGGGCGATGGCACTCACCACGCCACCGCCCATCGCCCCCGCACTCATCTGCCCCAGCAACAACGCGAACGGCAGAACCACAGCCCAACCGGCCAAGGCCGCCCGCCCCTGCCGCGCCGCAATCACCGTCTCGATCAACAAGGCCGCGACCTGCAGCGCCGCCAACACCGTCGTCGGCGCCGCCAAGGCCAGGATTCGCCGGGCGATCACGGGCCGGGAGTCCGTCACGGGCGGGCCCTCCGCGACAAGGGGGCGCGGGCCCGCCGGGGGGCGCCGCCCCCCGGTCCCCCCGCCGGGGAACCACGGGCTCCCCGGACCCCTGCGAATCCTTTGGGGATTGGGGAGGGGCCGAAGTGCCCCTCCCCAATCCCCAACAAAGGACCCGGAGGTCCAGGGGGCCGTGCCCCCTGGCGGAGAGGGTCTGGGAGGGGCAGCGCCCCTCCCAGCGAACCCGCGCCTCCTGTCACGCGAAGCGCTCGACCGCGAACGGGTCCAGGCTGGTGTTCGGCGGCGGCCCCAGCAGGTGCGCGGCGACGAGCGCGCCGGTCGGCGGTGCGCCGGTGAGGCCGAGGTGGCCGTGGCCGAAGGCGCACCAGAGGCCGGGGCGGGCCTTCACGGGTCCGATCACGGGCACGCTGTCGGGCAGGCAGGGGCGGTGGCCCATCCAGTGGGGTTTGGCGTTCTCGGTGCGGGCCTGGGGGTAGACCTTGCGCAGGTCGTCGAGGAGGAGGGCGGCGCGTTCGGCGGTGGGTTCGCGGTCGAGGCCGCCGAACTCCACCGTGCCGGCGATGCGGAGCCCCTCTTCCATCGGCGTCAGGAAGGCCTTGCGGTCGGCGGGCACGACGGGGCGCCGCGGCATGACGCCGGGGTCGGGCAGCATGACGTGGTAGCCGCGCTGGCTCTCGAGCGGCACGCGGATGCCGAGCGGGGCGAGGAGGCGCGCCGACCAGGCCCCGGCCGCGAGCACGGTGACGTCGGCGTGGAGCGGCCCGGCGTCGGTGGACACGCCGGTGACGCGGTTGCCGTCGGTGATGAGCGCTCGGCCTTCGCCGCGGCGGATGGTTCCGCCCATGCGCTCGATGCCGCGGGCGATGACGCGGGCCATGCGGAGCGGGTTCACGCAGTGGCCCTGCTGCGGCAGGAACACGCCGGTCGTGTAGCCGGGCGCGACCTCGGGCTCGAGCTCCTCGATGCCGCCGCGGGTGAGCACGCGCATGTCGAGGCCGTGCTCGCGCCGCAGCGCCCAGGCGGCGTCGTCCTTCGCGAGGTGTTCGGCGTCGCGGTAGAGGTAGAGTTGCCCGCGCTCGACGATCAGGTCCTCGGCGCCTTCGGCGGCGAGGATCTCGCGGTGGCGTTCCTCGGCGCCGCGGAGCAGCGAGGCGAGCGCGTCGGCGATGGCGGCGACCCGGTCCGGCCGGGCGGAGAGGACGAACTTCCAAAGCCAGGGGAAGGCCGCCGGCCAGTAGGAGGCCGGGATGTAGAGGCCGCCCTTGGGATCAAGCAGCATGGAGGGGACCTGCTTCAGCACCCCCGGCATGGCGAGCGGCGCGACGGAGCCCGCGGAGATCGCGCCCGCGTTGCCGGAGGAGGTCCCCTCACCCGGCCCGAGGCGGTCCAGCACGGTGACGCGCGCCCCTTGGCGCGCCAGATGCCAGCCGACGCAGAGGCCCACGATGCCGGCGCCGAGCACGAGGATGTGCGGCTTCGCGTCGGGCGGGGGCGATGCTTCGTCCATGGAACGGATCGTCGCGCGGCGCCGCCCGCCCGTCCAGCCGCGTTGACCGGGGAGCCCCGTCCCCCGAGCATGGCGCATCGGGAGGAACCGCATGCTTCACGCCAGCCCTGAATCCGTCCGCGCGCAGTGCCACGCCGTGCTCGCCGCCTGGGGCATGCCGGAGGATCTCGCCGAGCTGACGGCGGAGGTGATGGTCGAGACCGACCTGACCGGCGTGGACAGCCACGGCATCTCGATGCTGATGAACTACGAGGAGATGCGGCAGAAGGGGCAGCTCCGCATCGCGGGCCGGCCGCGCCTGGTGAAGGATTTCGCCGCCACCGGCCTGCTGGATGGCGAGGCGACGCTCGGCCACCCCTCCGGCGTGATGGCGATGAAGCTCGCCGTCGAAAAGGCGCGGGCGTTCGGGATCGGAGCGGTGGGCGCGTTCAACAGTCACCATTTCGGCGCGGCGGGCTACTACGCGCGCCTCGCGGCCGAGGCGGGCATGGTGGGTCTCGTCACCTCCTCGGCGCGCGGCGTGCTGCTGGTGCCGACGCGGGGAGCGGAGCCGGTGCTCGGCACCAATCCCTGGGCCTTCGCCTGTCCCGCGGCGCATCACGCGCCGGTCCTGCTCGACATGGCGACGACCACGGTCGCGGCGAACAAGGTCAAGGTCTACCACCTCAACGACAAGCCGATTCCGGAGGGCTGGGTGGTTGATGGCGAGGGCCGGCCGGTGACGGACAGCCACGCCGCCATGGGAAACCTGTTCCAGGGCCGCGGTGGCGGCATCACGCCGCTCGGCGGGACGGAAGCCGGGGGCAGCCACAAGGGCTACGGCCTCGCGCTCATGGTGCAGTTGCTCGGGGGCACGCTGGTCGGCGGCAGTTTCTCGCCGATCCGCAACCGCACCCAGAAGCCCGACGACCCCAACAACATCGGGCATCTCTGCATCGCGATCCATCCGCAGGCCTTCCGCGACCCCCTCGCCTTCGAGGAGGAGGTGGCGGCGATCCTGGACGTGCTGCGGACGACGCGCCCGGCCGACCCGGCCAAGCCCGTGCTGGTCCCGGGCGAGCCCGAGGAGGCCAGCCGCATCGAGCGAATGGCGGGGGGCATTCCGATTCCCGACAGCCTCGATGGGCTGATCCGCGGCATCTGCGAACGCGCCGACGCGCCCTACCTCCTCGCGCCCGCGTGAGCGCGCGGCGGCATCAGCGCGGGCCGCGCCGCCGGTTCAGCGCCAGCTGCGCCTCGTCGAGCTGAAAGCCGGCCACGACGCGCCAGTCCTGGATGCGGGTCCGGGCGCGGGCGGGGAAATCCACCTCGATCGGGGGGGCGGAGACGTTGGCGCGCGTCACGTTGGGCGCGAAGACGACCGGCAGGCGGAAGGTCTGGCGGCTGACCACCTCGCCCTCCGGGCTGACCAGGGCGAGCAGCCAGGGCAGTTCCGCCGCGCGCCCCTGGGCCGCCGGGCCGCGCTCCACCTCGAACCCCACGGTCAGCCGCACCTGCACGCTCTGGCTGCGGCGGCCGAGGCTGCACGGCCCCCGCGCTTCCACCATCCGGGCGTCGAGCACGAGGTTGGTCAGGTCGGGAACGGCGCCGTCGCGGTAGAGGGTGAGGTCGCGCAGGTCGCCCGGCATGCTGACCTGCGGGCAGGCCAGCAGCAGGTCCTCGACCGTCGCGCCACCGCAGCCCGCGAGGGCCAGAAGGCCCGCCGCCATCGCAATCCGCCGCCCCGTCGCCATATCCTGTCGGCCCCCTGCCCCTGAGCGCCCGGCTGGCAACCCTGCCGGCGGCGCGATAAGGAAGGGCCATTAACCCCCGCGCCCCCCGGCGGCAACGCCGGGGCGCCGAAACCCGGAACCAAGTGCCGCATGGATCAGAAGCCGGAACTCCACGTGCTCCTCGCCGGGCCCCGCGGCTTCTGCGCCGGCGTGGACCGCGCCATCAAGATCGTCGAGGAGGCGCTGCGCCGCTACGGCGCACCCGTCTATGTCCGGCACGAGATCGTCCACAACCGTTTCGTGGTCGAGGCGCTGGAACGCCAGGGCGCCGTCTTCGTCGAGGAGCTGGACGAGATCCCCGACGACGGCCAGCCCGTCGTCTTCTCCGCCCACGGCGTACCCAAGGCGATCCCGGCCGAGGCGGAGCGCCGGCAGATGTTCTTCCTCGACGCCACCTGCCCGCTGGTCAGCAAGGTCCACCGGGAAGCCGAGCATCACTTCGCGCGCGGCCGGCACATCCTGCTGATCGGCCATGCCGGCCACCCGGAGGTGATCGGCACCATGGGGCAGCTGCCGCCCGGCGCCGTCACCCTGGTCGAGGACGAGGCCCAGGCCCGCAGCGTCGAGCCGCCGCGGGACCGGCCGCTCGCCTTCATCACCCAGACCACGCTCTCGGTCGACGACACCGCCGAGATGGTGGACATCCTCCGCGCCCGCTTCCCCGAGATCGCGGCGCCGGCGAAGGAGGACATCTGCTACGCCACCACGAACCGCCAGGCGGCCGTGAAGGCGATCGCGACCCGGGTGGACATGATGATCGTGGTCGGCGCGCCCAACTCCTCCAACTCCGTCCGCCTGAAGGAGGTCGCGGCCCGCGCCGGCTGCCCGCGCGCGATCATGGTCCAGCGCGGCCGCGAGCTGGACCTCGCCCTGGTCGACGGCGTGTCCCGCATCGGCGTCACCGCCGGGGCCTCGGCGCCCGAGGTGCTGGTCGAGGAGGTGCTGAACCGCCTGCGCGAGCGCTACGCGCTGACCACCGAGGAGGTGATCGTCGCGGAGGAGAAGATCATCTTCAAGCTGCCCGCCGCCCTGACGGCAGAGCCCGCCATCTGACGCCAGCGTGGCCGTCTACACCGAGGTTTCGGACGAGGCGCTGCGCGCCTTCCTCTCCGATTACGAGCTGGGCGAACTCCTCGCCTTCCGCGGCATCGCGGAGGGCGTGGAGAATTCCAACTACGCGCTGAAGACGGCGCGCGGCGACTTCATCCTGACGCTCTACGAGAAGCGGGTGGACCCGGCGGAGCTGCCCTGGTTCCTCGGCCTCATGCGGCATCTCGTCTCCCGCGGCCTGGCCTGTCCGGAACCCGTGCCGGGGCGGGACGGCGAGGCGCTGCGGGTGCTGGCCGGCCGGCCGGCCGCCATCTGCACCTTCCTCCCCGGCATCTGGCCGCGGCGGGTGCGGCCTGCCCATTGCGAGCCGCTGGGCGAGGCGCTGGGTGCGCTGCATCTCGCCGGCGACGGCTTCTCCGACGCCCGCCGCAACGGCCTCGGACCGCATGCCTGGGGGCCGCTGCTCGACAAATGCCGGCGCGACGCGGCGCCGGAGCTGGTGGCGGAGCTCGACGCCTCGCTCGCGGCGATCCTGCGCGGCTGGCCCGAGGCCGGCGCCCTGCCGGTCGGGCACATCCATGCCGACCTCTTCCCGGACAACGTCTTCTTCCTGGACGACGGGCGCGGCCAGCGCGTGTCGGGCCTGATCGACTTCTACTTCGCCTGCACCGACCTGCTGGCCTATGACGTGGCGGTCTGCCTGAACGCCTGGTGCTTCGAGCCGGACCGCAGCTTCAACGTGACGAAGGCGCGCGCGCTGCTGCGCGGCTACCGGGCCAAGCGGGCGCTCTCGGCGGAGGAGCTCGCGGCGCTGCCGGTCCTGTGCCGGGGGGCGGCGATGCGCTTCCTGCTCACGCGCCTCTACGACTGGGTGAACACGCCCGCGGGCGCGATGGTCACCCGCAAGGACCCGATGGAATACCTGCACAAGCTGCGCTTCTTCCAGCACGCCGAAGACCCGGGAGCGATCGGTGGCTGAGGCGGCGGAGAGCGAGGCCGCGGCGGTCGAGATCTGGACCGATGGCGGCTGCAAGCCCAATCCCGGGCCGGGCGGCTGGGCCGCGATCCTGCGCTATGGCGGCGCCGAGCGCGAGCTGACCGGCCACGATCCCGAGACCACGAACAACCGGATGGAGCTGACGGCGGCGATCATGGCGCTGGAGGCGCTGAAGCGCCCCTGCCGCGTCGTGCTGCACACCGACAGCGAATACGTCCGCAACGGCATGGAGCGCTGGATCAAGGGCTGGGTGCGCAACAACTGGCGCAACGCCGCGAAGGAGCCGGTCAAGAACTACGAGCTGTGGCAGCGGCTGCTGGCTGCCGCGAAGCCGCACCGCATCGAATGGCGCTGGGTGCGCGGCCATGCCGGCGATCCGATGAACGAGCGCGCCGACGTGCTGGCGACGCGGGCCCGGGACGGACGGGTCTGAAGCCGGATCCGGCGGCCCGGCAGCCACGCCTCCCCCTCGCGGGCGGGAAGGTCGCCGGCCGCCGCTTGATCGAGCGCATGGTAGAGCGGACCCGCAGGCGCCACGCTCTCGCGCAGGAGGGCCTTCCGCCATGCGACGCCGTCATCTCATCCCGGCACTTGCCGGCCTCGCCGCGCCGGCCGCGGCGCAGAGCCTGACCGTCACGGTCTGGCGGGATCCCGGTTGCGGCTGCTGCGGCGGCTGGATCCGGCATTTGCGGAGCGAGGGATTCTCCGTCCAGGACCACACCGTGCCGGACCTCACGCCGCACCGCGCGCGGCTCGGGACGCCGGACGGCCTGCTGTCCTGCCACGCGGCGCGGATCGCGGGCTTCGGCCTCGAGGGGCATGTCCCGGTGCTGGCCATCCGGCGGCTGCTGGCCGAACGTCCGGCGGGCGTCCTCGGCCTCGCCGTCCCGGGGATGCCGGTGGGCTCCCCCGGGATGGAGGTGCCCCGCCGCGACGCCGAGCCCTACGACGTGATGGCCTGGCGCGCCGATGGCAGCAGCATGGCCTGGATGCGCATGCGCGGAACGCGCCTGGCCTGAGCCATCGTCAGTCGGGCCGTGCGCCGGACGCCCGCACCACCGGCGCCCAGCGCTCGATCTCGGCGCGGATGTAGGCGCCGAGTTCCTCCGGGCTCGAGGCCTGGAGGACGAGACGCCGCGCGGCCATGGCCTGGACGAGCTCCGGCTCGGAGAGCACCGCCCGCATCGCGGCGTTGAGCCGCGCGAGGATCGGCGCGGGCAGGCCGCGGGGCGCCATCATCGCCGCCCAGTCCACCCCGTCGAAGCCGGGCAGGTTGGCGCTTTCCGCCACCGTCGGGACATCGGGCAGCAGGGCGACGCGGCGGGCATTCGGGACAGCGAGCACCCGCAGCCGCCCGGCCTCGGCGTTGGGCACGGCGTTCAGCGCCGTGGTGAAGGCGAAATCCACCCGGCCGGCCAGCAGCTCGGGCAGCAGGGCGCCGCCGCCGCGGAAGGGCACGTGCGTCGTGCGGATGCCCGCCATCAGGTTCAGCTGCTCGGCGGCCAGGTGCCCGCCGGACCCGATGCCGGAGGAGCCGAAGGTCAGCCCCCCCGGATCCCGCCGCGCCGCCGCGATGATGTCGGCGACCGTGCGGAAGGGCTTGTCCACCGGCACGGCCAGCACGTTGGGCACCTCGCCGACCAGGGAGACGGGCGTCAGGTCGGTTCGCGGGTCGAAGGGCAGGTTGCCGTAGAGCGTCGGGTTGATGGCCAGCGGCCCGATGGTGCCGAGCAGCAGCGTGTAGCCGTCCGCCGCGGCCCGGGTGACGGCCTCGGTCGCGATATTGCCACCGGCACCCGGCCGGTTCTCGATCACGATGGACTGGCCAAGCTGCGCCTGGAGGCGCGGCGCGAGCGCGCGGGCGAAGACGTCGGTCGAACCGCCCGGGGCGAAACCCACCAGGATCCGGATCGGGCGGCTGGGGAAGTCCTGCGCGAAGGCTGGCCCGGCGAGGAGGGCGGGCGCGGCGGCGAGCAGCGTGCGGCGATGCATGGTCGTTCCTCTCAGGCGGCGGGGCGGACGGCTTCGAACCACTCGCCGATCTCGGTCGAGGTGGCGAAGGCGACCTCGGGGTGGGCGACCAGCTCCGCGATCAGGTCCCGGAACGGCTCGAAGCGGTGCGGCACGCCGATGATGTGCGGGTGCAGCGCGAGGGTCAGGACGCGCGTGCGGTCGAAGCCCGTCCGCGCGAAGCAGGCCATGGTGGTGCGCGCGCGCGTCGTCAGCGCGTCCGAGGGCTGGTTGGCCAGGAGATAGGCCGGCACGTCGTTCAGCTCGACCGTGTAGGGCAGCGACACCATCGGGCCGTCGGCCGTCGTCATCCAGAGCGGCTCGTCGTCCAGCAGCCAGTCATGCAGGTAGCGGATGCCGTGGCGGCGCAGCACCTCGGGCGTGTCGGGCTTCTCGCCGAGGCCCGGGCCGAGCCAGGCCTTCACCCCCTGCCCCGAGAAACGCCGCATGACGTCGAGGCTTTCGGCCACGATCTCGGCGTCGTTCTCGAAGGTCGCGAGGCTCTTCTGGTAGAGGCCGTGGCCCACGAACTCCCAGTCGGATCTCAGCATCGCCTCCGCCAGCGGCGTGTAGTGCGTGCAGATGCTGGCGTTGCACAGCGCGCCGAAGCGCAGCCCGAACTCCGCCGACAGGTCGAGGATGCGCTTCATCCCGACGCGAAGGCCGTACTCCACCCAGGTGAAGTTCGGCACGTCGGGCACGGGCTTGGTGCCGTGCGGCGCGGGCAGGATGGCCCGCGGCATGGGCTGGTCGAAGGGCCAATGCTCCACATTGACCGCGACGTGGACGATCACCCGCTTGCCGCGGAACGGCGGCAGCGCAGGCCAGGAGCCTGAGAGGGCGTAAGGGATGCGGGGATTGGCTTCGGGCATGGGCGGCAGTCTGCCGCCAGGTCCCGTCGTACCCAAGCCCCCGGCCCGGGGGCGGCATGGACGGGTAACGCCCCGCCACGCGGGGCGCGGTGTCGCGGCCCGGTTTCGCGGTGCCGGCCCCGGCGGGCGTGGGAGCCGCCACCGCGAGGATCAGGCGGTGAAGATCAGGTCCCCGCCCTGGATCTGCCAGGGCTGCACGCCCTGCAGGCGGAGCGCGGCCCCGGCGACCTCGATGAGGGTGTCGCCGCCTTCGGCATGGAGGCGCATCGGCGCGCCGCGCAGATGCTCGAACTCCACCTGGTCCTGGCCAGGGGTGAAGTCCGTGACGATGACCGTCATGCCGGGCGCGCCCATGACGAAGCGGTCCGCCCCGGCGCCACCCGCCATCCAGGTGAGGCCGGTCCAGCCGCCCGCGACCAGCACGTCGTCCCGCGCGCCGCCGATCAGCACGTCCCCGCCATCGGCCCCGATGACGAGCTGCGGCGCATCGGCGTCCTCCGAGGCGACGCCGCCCACCAGGCCGCTGCGGCGGGCGTGGAAGACGAAGGCGTCGTCCTGGATGTGCCGGGTGTCGGTGTTGCGCAGGATGATGTCGGACAGCGAGGTCTGGCGGATGGCCCCGAGCGTCGCGCGGTCGAAGCCCTGGTTCTCGAAGTAGAGGCGGTCGCCGTCGCGCAGGCGCATGAACTGCTCGCCCACCAGGAAGGCGAAGGTCTCGCCGAGCATGCCGCCATTGATGTGGTCCTCGGCGAGGCCGCCGGTCCAGAGGTCCACCCGGTCCACGCTGCCATAGGCGGCGCGCAGGGCGGCGGCCGTCGTCGCGTCCGAGGTGATCTGGGAGAAGTCGGTGTAGAGCGACATGTGCAGCGCGGCGCGCGTCTCGTTCAGCGTGCCGAGGCCGAGGTCGCGCCCGCGCTGGATGTTGATGGCCGCGAGGTCCATCGCGACGGGCGGGACATCGAGGAAGTCGCGCAGATCGTCCACGATGTGGACGTCGAGCGCGTTCGAGACGTCACCCGCCAGGTGCCGCAGCAGCCCGTCCGCGCCGCCATTGGCGGCGAAGGCCGCGGGCGCCTGGAAGAAGGCGTCCTTCAGGCTGTCGGCGACACCCACATCGGCGCCGTTCTCCGCGACCTTGGCGAGGTTCGCCGAGACGATGGAGTGCCCGAAGCGGAAGGCCGCGCCCGCGAACTCGACCGAGATGGACGCGTTCACGTTGGGGTTGTAGCCCGCATAGGCGGGCAGATACTCCTTGCCGAGAAGATGCGGCAGGAACTCGTTGTAGGTGATGTTCGCGATCTCGGCCGTCACGATCGCGCGGGCCATGTCGTAGAGCTGGTCGCCGCTCCAACCCGGATGCAGCGCCGCGAGACGATCGACCTGGAAGTTGTGCTCGCGCACGAACAGGACCTGCAAGGCCGTCAGGTCCGGGTTCTCGCCCACGCGGATGTCGCCGGCGAGGAAGCCGCCATCGACGATCGGCAGGTTGTCCCCGGCGGAGGTCAGCATGTGCCCGCCGGCGTCCCGCAGCGAAGCCGCGGTCGTGGCGTTTGAGCCATAGACCATCGAGCCGTCGAGCCAACCGGTGATGTTGTTGACGGCGGCGGCCGGCTTGCCGTTCACCCCGGTCGTCGGGTCGGTGACGATGCGCGTCATGCCGATGCGCGACGCCGTGAGCACCGGATCCCCATCGGGGATGGTGATGTCAATGCGCGTGGTCCCGTCGGAGAAGAGCAGGTCGAGGTCGTGGTCGATGAACTGGCCCCAGGCATACATCATGCCCGACAGGCCCTCGGGGTTCGGGTCATCGCCATGGCCGGCGACGACGATGTTGCTGATGGTCCGGGGGTTGGGCCCGCTCGTGTCCATCGCGGAGACGCCGTCGGTGAAATGCGCCGGCCCGAGACGGGCGAGCGACGCGCCGGCCATGTTCTCGCTGGTCCAGGCGAGGTTGTTGCCGCTGCCGTCGAAGCTGCGGAACTCGGGCATGGGCGGCGGGCGCAGCGCCGGCGGCGGGACGTTGGCGGCCGGCTGCGACGACAGGGCAGCGAGGGACTCCGTCGTCGTGACGGTCGGGTCGGTCACCGGCGGCGCGGGCGGATCGCAGGGCACGGCCTCGGCCACAGGGGGCGGCGCGGCTGTCAGCGGGGGCACGGGTGGGCTGCGCTCCGGCTGCCAGGGCGCGGGCGCCATGATCACGTCCGTCGGGATCGGGGGCGGCTGGTCGGGCTGCCAGGCGAAGCTCGGCCCTGGAAGTCCCATGGACGGGAGCGGCGGCAGGAAGCCGCCCGGCGCATCCGCGGGCGGCTGCCAGGGGCCGGGCGGGCCGAAGGGCGCCGGCGGCAATCTCGGGATGGCGTTCATCGACGGACCTCCTCGCTGCGCCGGGGCCGGGGCGCCCCCGAAGTCTCCGCTGGCGTTCGGAAGGAATACGTGGGAAAACTTCCCACAGAAAACGAATTTTTGTTCATGAGCGTAACCATTTCCGTCCCGCCCTCCGAGAGGCCGCGATGACCACCGCCGGGCCGCCGCCGGCGCTCATGGCCGCGCTGGCGCAGCTGCTGCGGCCGCTGCTGCGCGTGCTCATCCACTTCGGCGTCACCTTCCCGGCCTTCGCCGCGCTGCTGAAGCGCCTCTACGTCGCCGAGGCGATGCGTGGCTTCACCCTGCCCGGCCGGCCGCTGTCCGACAGCCGGATCACGCTGCTGACCGGGGTGCACCGGAAGGATGTCAGCGCCCTGCGGGACGCGCCGCCCGACAAGGTGCCGAAGCCGCGCAGCGTGACCCTCGCCGCCCAGGTGCTGAGCCGCTGGGCCGGGCACGGGGCATGGCAGGCCGCCGACGGCACGCCGCGGCCCCTGCCACGCGGCGGCGGAGAGGTGCCGGGCTTCGATGACCTCGTCGCCAGCGTCAGCCGCGATATCCGCCCGCGCGCGCTGCTCGACGAGCTGCTGCGCAGCGGCCTGGTCCGCGCGCGGCCGGACGGGCTGCTCGAGATGCTCTCCGCCGCCGACGTGCCGCGCGCGACGCCCGATCGGCTGGCCTACTACTTCGGCCGCAACCTGGCGGACCATATCGCCGCTTCGGGCCACAACCTGGTCGGCGGGCAGCCGCCCCATCCCGAGCGCGCCCTCGCCTTCGATGGGCTGTCCGCCGACGCGGTGGACGCGCTGCGGCGACAGGCCGAGCATCTGGCGATGGACATGCTGCTGCGCCTGAACGCGGAGGCCCAGCGCCTCGCCGAGGAAGACCCGCCCGCGCCGGGAGAGGCACGGCGCTTCACCACGGGCATCTACATCTATTCCGCACCCGATGACGCCGGAGAGGAGGCATGAGCCTGCGCCGCCGATCCCTCGGCCTCCTCCTGCCGCTCGCGGCCTGCGCCACCGACGACCGCCGCACGGAGCGCGGCATCGGCGGCACCGGCGGCATCGCCGACCGCGGGATCGGCGGGACAGGCGCGGTCGCGGCGCGCGGCATCGGCGGCACCGGCGTCATCGCCACCGGCATCATCGGCACGATCACGGCCTTCGGCAGCATCTGGGCCAATGGCCGCCGCGTCGAGGTGGGCGCGGCCGCGATCTCCCTCGACGGAGAGCCCGCGACGGAAGCCATGCTGCGCGTGGGCGGCGTCGTCGCGCTGCTGGCCCGCCCCGACACGGCGGGAACGCTCGTCGCCGATGCGGTCGAGCTGCGCGTCGCCGTCGCCGGCCCGGTGGACCGTGTCGAGCCCGGCGGGACCTTCACCATCCTCGGCCAGCGCGTCGCGCCGGACGGGACACGGCGCGGCGACGTCACGCCCGCGCCCGGGGTCTGGCTCGCCGTCTCGGGCCTGCGCCGCCCCGACGGCGTGATCGTCGCGAGCCGCATCGGCCCTTGGCCGGAGCGGCGCGGCTGGCTGCTGCGCGGCCCGCGCTCCACGATCGAGGGGGCCATCAGCGGCGACCTGGTGCGGCTC
>JAIEOO010000095.1 GCA_019750475.1 Acetobacteraceae bacterium
ACGTGTCTCGTCCGATCTACCGGCGTGCGCGCCGGCAGCGCGTGCGAGGCGACGCTGCGCGCGGCGGGCTTCGCCCCGCTGCTGTCGCTGTCGGACACAGCGGCCCTCGCCGAGGCGCTGCGGTCGGGCGCGATCGCCGCCTGGTGCGGGGAGGTGCCGGCGCTGCGCCGCGTGGCCGCGCGCCTGGACTTGCCCTTGCTCATCGGGCCGCCCCTGGGCCGTGTCCCGCTCTGGCTCGCGGCGGTGGACCCGAATCCCGATCTCGCCGGCCGGCTCACCGACGCCTACGGGGCGCTGCAGGCCGAGGGAATGGTGGAGGCCCTGCTGGGCTCCGCCCTCGCGCCGTGAGGCTGCTCTCCCCGGCGGCGCGGCGGCCGCACGCCCTCGACCTCCGCTTCGTCGTCGCGGTCGGCATCGGACTGCTCCTGCTCGACCTGCTGGTGACGTCCTCGATCGGCAAGGCCGTCGAGGCGCGCCGCCTCGAGCGCGACCGCGCCGCGGCGATCGCCCAGACCGAGGTGCTGGCCGCCGTCGTCGCCCCGTCGCTCCGCTTCCAGCGCGCCGCGGCGCTCGGCCCGGCCATGGCGCCGCTCATCCGCCGCAACCCAGAACTCGTCGCGGCGCGCTTCGAGACGGAGGATGGCGACGTGCTGCTGAGCTGGCATCGCGGTGACGCCCCGCCGGCGCGCGCCGACGGGCTGTTCGAGGTCGCGGTCCTGGCGCGCGGGGCCGATGGCGCCCTGGTCGGGCAGGTGGCCCTCGTCTGGGACCACCGCCCGGCCCTGGCGGCAGGGACCTGGAACCGCGTGATCGTCAGCGCCGTCTCGACCCTGACCGCGGCGACGCTCTGCAGCGTGGTCTTCCTGCTGCTGCGCGCCCGGCTCCGCCGGTCCCGCGCCATGGAGGAGGCCTCGCTCGCCCTCGCGCGGCGGGACCCGCTCACGGGGCTGCTGAACCGGCGCGGGCTGGCGGACGCGCTGGACGACGGGGCGGCCGGTCCCGGCGACCCGGCCCGGCAGCCGATCCTCCTCGCCATCGGGGATCTCGACGGGTTCAAGCCGGTGAACGACACCCATGGCCACGCGGCGGGCGACCAGCTGCTGCGGGACATGGCGTGGCGGCTGGCCCAGACGGTGGGCGACCGCGGCATCGCGGCGCGGCTCGGCGGCGACGAGTTCGCCATCGTCATGCCCCTCGAGCCCGAGGACGCCGATGCCCAGGTGGAGGAGATCGCGCAGAAGCTCCTCTCCGTCGCCGACGCCCCCTTCGTGCTGCAGCCGGGCGGTCCGGAGGACGAAGGTCTCGGCGTGCAGGTGCGCGTCGGGATCAGCTTCGGCCTCGCCGTGGCACCGGAGGACGCCCAGGACGCTTCCGAGCTGATGCGGCGGGCCGACGCCGCGCTGTACCGGGCCAAGGCCCAGGGCCGTGGGCGCTGGCGGCGCTTCGCGCCCGAGATGGACCCGCGCTTCGGCACGCGCCGCGGCGCCGCGCGGCTCGAGGCCGAGCTGCGGGAGGCGATGGCGACCGACGTGCTCCTCTGTCACTACCAGCCGATCCACAGCCTGCGCAGCGGCGCCCTCGTCGGGTTCGAGGCGCTGGCGCGCTGGCCGCATGAGCGGCGGGGCCTCGTGCCCCCCTCCGAGTTCATCCCGATCGCGGAACAGGCGGGGCTGATCGCGCCCCTGACCGATGCGCTGCTGCGCGCCGCCTGCCGGGACGCGATGGCGTGGCCGGCGCCTGTGATGCTGTCCTTCAACATCTCCCCCCTGCAGCTGCGGGATCGCGGGTTGCTGCGCCACGTCGCGGCGGCGCTGGCGGCGACGGGCCTGCCGCCGCAGCGCCTCCAGCTCGAGCTGACCGAGGGCGCGCTGGTGGGCGACATGCGGCTCGGCCGGGAATTGCTGTCCGAGCTGCGCGCCCTCGGGGTGCGGCTCGCCCTCGACGATTTCGGGACCGGGTATTCCGGCCTGAAGGAGTTGCAGGCCCTGCCTTTCGACACGATCAAGGTGGATGCCGGCTTCGTCCGGGCGATGAGCGCCGACCGCGGGGCGCGCAAGATCGTCGCGGCCGTCGTCGGCCTGGGCGAGAGCCTCGGGCTGCGCGTGGTGGCCGAAGGGGTGGAGGAGGCGGCCGAGGCCGACTATCTCCGCAGCCTCGGCTGCGACTGCGGCCAGGGCTGGCTCTATGGCCGGCCCATGCCGCCGCATATGGCGCGGGCCTGGGCGGAGAAGGGGATGGACAGCGTTCCGGCCCTCGGCTAGACGCCCGCCACGCCGGTCGCCCCGAGAGGGGTGGCCCGCCTCCCGTTTGCGGGACGCAGGCGCGAACCACGACCCCCAGAGTTCAGCGGGTTCGGGAAACGCGGGAGGCCGCGGCGCAGCGATGCGCCAGAGCCGCATGGACCGCGGGTCTCTCACCACTGACGGAGACTGTGCACCATGGCGAAGAAGATCGCCGGCTACATCAAGCTGCAGATCCCGGCCGGGAAGGCCAACCCGTCGCCGCCCGTGGGCCCCGCCCTGGGCCAGCGCGGCCTGAACATCATGCAGTTCGTGAAGGAGTTCAACGCGGCGACGCAGCAGATGGAGCCGGGCACGCCGACGCCCGTCGTCATCACCGCGTATACGGACCGCACCTTCTCCTTCATCACGAAGACGCCGCCCAACACCTACTTCCTGCTCAAGGCCGCGAAGATCGAGAAGGGCTCGACGACGCCGGGCAAGGGCGGCGTGGTCGGCCGCGTGACGAAGTCGCAGCTGGCCGAGATCGCCAAGGTCAAGATGAAGGACATGAACTGCACCGACGTGGACGCGGCGGTGCGCATGCTGGCTGGTTCCGCCCGCTCGATGGGCATGACGGTGGTGGAGGGCTGACGCCATGGCCAAGATGACGAAGCGCATGAAGGCGCTGGCCACGACGGTCGAGGCCGAGAAGCTCTACCCGCTGGCCGAGGCCGTGAAGCTCGCCAAGCAGAACGCCAAGGCCAAGTTCGACGAGACGATCGAGATCTCGATGAACCTCGGCATCGACCCGCGCCACGCCGATCAGATGGTCCGCGGCATGGTCGGCCTGCCGAATGGCACCGGCAAGACGGTCCGCGTCGGCGTCTTCGCCCGCGGCCCGAAGGCCGAGGAAGCGAAGGCGGCCGGCGCCGACGTGGTGGGGGCCGACGACCTCGCCGCCCTGGTGCAGGAAGGCAAGATCGACTTCGACCGCTGCATCGCGACGCCGGACATGATGGCCCTGGTCGGTCGCCTCGGTAAGGTGCTGGGCCCCCGCGGCCTGATGCCGAACCCGAAGCTCGGCACCGTGACGATGGACGTGAAGGGCGCGGTCACCGCGGCCAAGGGCGGCCAGGTCGAGTTCCGCGCCGAGAAGGCCGGCATCATCCATGCCGGCATCGGCAAGGCCTCCTTCGAGGAGGGCAAGCTGGTCGAGAACGCCCGCGCCTTCGTCGAGGCGATCCAGCGTGCCCGCCCGACGGGCGCCAAGGGCACCTACGTGAAGAAGGTCGCCGTGTCCTCCACCATGGGGGTCGGCGTGAAGGTGGATCCGGCGACCCTCGCCGGCTGATCCCAACGATTGTTCCCGGCCCGCGCCAGCGGGCCGGCATGAGATACGCCCCGCTCAGGCGGGGCGGGCAGGGGGCGCCTCTCGGGGTGCCCCCGAACCTGTCACAGACCGCAGGTGGACCGGGTCGCGCCGGTCCTTGAGGGGCGAGAGCCCGCCCGCGAGAGACGGGGTGCCGATGGCTTGGTTCCGCACGATGACGGTGCGGCGCCCTGGCATGGCTTCCGGCTGCTGACAGGCGAACCGGGTTCGGGGGATGGTCCCCCGGGCCCCGAGTGAACCGGTCAGGGCCCCTCCACCAGGCTCGGACCACCGACGGAGTGTGAGATGGACCGCCAGGAAAAGCGCGTGTTCGTCGAAACCCTGGGTTCCGTCTTCGCGGAGACCTCCTTCGTCCTCGTCGCCCAGAACAAGGGGCTGACGGTGGCCGATGTGAGCGATCTGCGGCGGCGCATGAAGTCTGCAGGGGCGACGTACAAGGTCGCGAAGAACCGGTTGGCCCTCCGCGCCCTCGACGGCACCCGTTTCCAGGGCATCTCGCCGCTGCTGAAGGGACCGACCGCGCTCGCGTGGTCGACGGACCCGGTGGCGGTGGCGAAGACGGCCGTGGAGTTCGCCAAGGGTAACGACAAGTTCGTGATCCTGGGCGGGGCGCTCGGCGCCCAGACGCTCAACCCCGACGGGGTGAAGGCGCTGGCGGAGCTGCCCTCGCTCGAAACGCTGCGGGCGCAGCTGCTGGGTCTGATCCAGACCCCGGCAACGCGCATCGCCGGGGTGCTTCAGGCGCCCGGTGGGCAGCTGGCGCGGGTGTTCAAGGCCTTTGCCGAGAAGGACGCGGCGTAAGCCGGAAGTTCAGCAGGCCCCGCGGGAGTGGTTCTCGCGGGGTTGTCAAGACACAACCAAGCCATTAGATCGAAGGACATACCGACATGGCCGATCTCGCGAAGCTCGTTGACGAGCTGTCCTCTCTGACCGTCCTGGAGGCCGCCGAGCTCTCCAAGATGCTGGAAGAGAAGTGGGGCGTGTCCGCCGCCGCTCCGGTGGCGGTCGCCGCCGCGCCGGCGGCTGCCGCCGCCGCTGCCCCGGCCGCCGAGGCCCAGACCGAGTTCACGGTGATCCTCGCCAACGGCGGCGACAAGAAGATCAACGTGATCAAGGAGATCCGCACCATCACCGGCCTCGGCCTCAAGGAAGCCAAGGACCTGGTCGAGGGCGCGCCGAAGACCGTCAAGGAGAACGTCTCCAAGGACGAGGCCGAGAAGATCAAGAAGGTGCTGGAAGAGAACGGCGCCAAGGTCGAGATCAAGTAACGGCCTTCCGCCCGGGGCCGGGCTGTCTTCCGGCCCCAGGCAAAAAGTTGAAGTCGGGGTGGGCGGGAACCATGTCGGTTGCCGCCCATCTCGCCGTTTCGAGGGGCACCGTTTCGGCGGGCTAACAACCTCTCGGGCGCCTGGTGATCATGCCGTCAACGGGGAAGGCCCCGGGGCGGTTTGCCGGGCCTTCGCGGGCCGCGGCGCAAGAGGGAAGCGGGATCAGGCATGAACGCCATCAGCAAGTCGTTCACGGGTCGCAAGCGCATCCGCAAGAGCTTCGGGCGGCTGCCCGAGATCGCGCCGATGCCGAACCTGATTGACGTGCAGCGCGCGAGCTACGCCACCTTCCTCCAGATGGAGACCCATCCGGACGCGCGGACCCACACGGGTCTGCAGGAGGTGTTCAAGTCCGTCTTCCCGATCAACGACTTCGCCGGCCGCGGCACGCTGGAGTTCGTCCAGTACGAGCTCGAGGAGCCGAAATACGACGTCGAGGAGTGCATCCAGCGCGGGCTGACCTATGCCGCGCCGCTGAAGGTGAAGCTGCGCCTGATCGTGTACGATCACGACGAGGAGACCGGCGCCCGCTCCGTCCGCGATATCAAGGAGCAGGACGTCTACATGGGCGACATGCCGCTCATGACGGACAACGGCACCTTCATCATCAACGGCACCGAGCGCGTCATCGTCTCCCAGATGCACCGCAGCCCGGGCGTCTTCTTCGACCACGACAAGGGCAAGACGCACAGCAGCGGCAAGTACCTCTTCGCCGCGCGCGTCATCCCCTATCGCGGCTCCTGGCTCGACTTCGAGTTCGACGCCAAGGACATCTGCTACGTCCGCATCGACCGGAAGCGGAAGCTGCCGGCGACGACGCTGCTGCTCGCGCTCGACAGCGCGGCCACCGAGGCGAAGCGCGTGGACCGCGCGGCCCAGGGCCTCGAGATGGAGCCCTCGGACATCCGCGGCATGGACGCCGAGGAGATCCTGAACCAGTTCTACGGCCAGGTGGTGTTCCACCTCGGGCCCAAGGGCTGGTCGCGCGCCTTCGACCCCGAGGCGTACAAGGGCGGCCTCAAGCTCATCGAGCCGCTGGTGGACGCGAAGTCCGGCCAAGTGGTGGCCGAGAAGGACACGAAGCTGACGCCGCGCCAGGCGCGCAAGATCGCCGAGGCGGGCACGACCGAGATCCTGGTGGGCCGCGCCGACCTGCTCGGCCGCTTCGTCGCCGAGGACCTCGTCAACTACGAGACGGGCGAGATCTGGGCCGAGGCCGGCGAGGAGCTGACCGAGGCGAAGCTCGCCGCGATCGAGGTCGCGGGCCTCGACCGCCTGCCGACGCTCGCCATCGACCAGGGCACGGGGCCCTGGATGCGCAACACCCTCGCGGTGGACAAGAACACCAACCGCGACGAGGCGCTGATGGACATCTACCGGGTGATGCGCCCGGGCGAGCCGCCGACGCCGGAGACGGCCGAGACGCTGTTCCGCGGCCTGTTCTTCGACGGCGAGCGCTACGATCTCTCGGCGGTCGGCCGGGTGAAGATGAACATGCGCCTCGGCTTCTCGATGGAGGAGGCGCCGGACTACATCCGCACGCTGCGCAAGCAGGACATCGTCGCGACGCTGCGCGTCCTGATGGACCTGAAGGACGGCCGCGGCTCGATCGACGACATCGACAACCTCGGCAACCGGCGCGTCCGCTCGGTGGGCGAGCTGATGGAGAACCAGTACCGCGTCGGCCTGCTGCGGATGGACCGCGCGATCAAGGAGCGCATGGGCGCGGTCGATATCGACACCGTCATGCCGCATGACCTGATCAACGCGAAGCCGGCGGCGGCGGCGGTGCGGGAGTTCTTCGGCTCCTCGCAGCTCAGCCAGTTCATGGACCAGACCAACCCGCTCTCCGAGGTGACGCACAAGCGCCGCCTCTCGGCGCTGGGTCCGGGCGGCCTGACGCGCGAGCGCGCGGGCTTCGAGGTGCGCGACGTGCACCCGACGCATTACGGCCGCATCTGCCCGATCGAGACGCCGGAAGGCCCGAACATCGGCCTGATCAACTCCCTCGCGACCTTCGCGCGGGTGAACAAGTACGGCTTCATCGAGACGCCCTACCGCCTCGTGAAGGAAGGCAAGATCGTGGGCGAGCCCCGCTACCTCTCCGCCATGGAGGAGGAGAAGCTGGTGGTCGCCCAGGCCGACGCCGACGTGGACGAGGGCACGGGCGAGTTCCGCTCCGAGCTGGTCAGCGTGCGCCAGGGCGGCGACTTCCGCCTGGTGAAGCCGGAGGAGGTGACGGCGATCGACGTGTCGCCGAAGCAGCTCGTCTCGGTCGCGGCCGCGCTCATCCCCTTCCTCGAGAACGACGACGCCAACCGCGCGCTCATGGGCTCGAACATGCAGCGCCAGGCGGTGCCGCTGATCAAGTCCGACGCGCCGCTGGTCGGCACGGGGATGGAGGCCGCGGTCGCGAAGGATTCGGGCGCCTCCATCGTCGCGCGCCGCGAGGGCATCGTGGACAGCATCGACGGCGCGCGCATCGTGGTGCGGGCGACCGGCGAGGATGGCCAGACGGTCGGCGTCGACATCTACCGGCTGCGCAAGTTCCAGCGCTCGAACCAGAGCACCTGCATCAACCAGCGCCCGCTGGTGAAGGTGGGTGACCGCGTCTCGAAGGACGAGATCATCGCCGACGGTCCCTCGACCGAGCTGGGCGAGCTCGCGCTCGGGCGCAACGTGCTCTGCGCCTTCATGCCCTGGAACGGCTACAACTTCGAGGACTCCATCCTGATCTCCGAGCGCATCGCGCGCGAGGACGTGTTCACCTCCATCCACATCGAGGAATTCGAGGTGATGGCGCGGGACACGAAGCTCGGCCAGGAGGAGATCAGCCGCGACATCCCGAACGTCGGCGAGGAAGCGCTGCGCAACCTCGACGAGGCGGGCATCGTCTACATCGGCGCCGAGGTGAACCCGGGCGACATCCTGGTCGGCAAGGTCACGCCGAAGGGCGAGAGCCCGATGACGCCGGAGGAGAAGCTCCTCCGCGCCATCTTCGGCGAGAAGGCCTCCGACGTGCGCGACACCTCGCTCCGGCTGCCGCCGGGCGTGGCCGGGACGATCGTGGACGTGCGCGTGTTCAGCCGCCGCGGCGTCGACAAGGACGAGCGCGCCATGGCGATCGAGCGCGCGGAGATCGAGCGCCTGGCGAAGGACCGCGACGACGAGAAGGCGATCCAGGAGCGCAGCTTCTACTCGCGCCTGCGGGAGCGCTTGCTGAACCGCAAGGCGTCGGGCGGCTTCAAGGGGATCAAGGCCGGCACCGTCATCGACGACGAGGTGCTGGGTCAGTTCTCCAAGGTCACCTGGCGCAACATCGCGGTCCAGGACGACGCCGTCATGGCCGAGGTCGAGGCGCTGAAGCGCGAGTTCGACGCGGCGGTCGAGCGCCTGCAGAAGCGCTTCGACAGCAAGGTCGAGAAGCTGCAGCGCGGCGACGAGCTGCCGCCCGGCGTGATGAAGATGGTCAAGGTCTTCGTCGCGGTGAAGCGCAAGCTCCAGCCCGGCGACAAGATGGCCGGCCGCCACGGCAACAAGGGCGTGGTCAGCCGCGTCGTGCCGATCGAGGACATGCCGTTCCTCGAGGACGGGACGCCGGTGGACCTCGTGCTGAACCCGCTCGGCGTGCCGTCGCGCATGAATGTCGGGCAGATCCTCGAGACGCATCTGGGCTGGGCCTGCGCCAATCTCGGCCGCGAGGTCGGGCAGCTGGTGGAGGATTTCCGCCGCTCCTCCGCCGTGCGCGACGAGCTGCTCTCCCGCCTGCGCGACATCTACGGGGACGAGGTGTTCGAGCGCGACATCGCGCCGATGAGCGAGGAGCAGCTGATCGAGCTCGGCGACAACCTCAGGAAGGGCATCCCCATCGCCACGCCGGTGTTCGACGGGGCACGGATGTCCGACATCGAGGGCATGCTCGAGAAGGCGGGCCTCGACAGCTCCGGCCAGGTCACGCTGGTGGACGGCCGGACGGGCGAGCCCTTCGAGCGCAAGGTGACGGTGGGCTACATCTACATGCTCAAGCTGCACCACCTCGTGGACGACAAGATCCACGCCCGCTCCATCGGGCCGTACTCGCTCGTCACCCAGCAGCCGCTGGGCGGCAAGGCGCAGTTCGGCGGCCAGCGCTTCGGCGAGATGGAGGTCTGGGCGCTGGAAGCCTACGGCGCGGCCTACACCCTGCAGGAGATGCTGACCGTGAAGTCGGACGACGTCTCGGGCCGCACCAAAGTCTACGAGGCCATCGTGCGCGACCAGGACAATTTCGAGGCCGGCATCCCGGAGAGCTTCAACGTCCTCGTGAAGGAGCTGAAGTCGCTCGGCCTCAACGTGGACCTGGAGAACCGCGGGTCCTGAGTCCCTATCCGGGGGGACGCCAGCCGTCCCCCCGACAACGAGTTTTCACCCCGAATCCATGCCTGCGCGCGGCGCGGCGGCAGGCGGAGAGCGAGGCGGCATGAACGAGCTGATGAAGATCCTGGGCCAGACCGGCCAGGCGATGACCTTCGACCAGATCAAGATCACCATCGCGAGCCCGGAGCAGATCCGCTCCTGGAGCTACGGGGAGATCAAGAAGCCCGAGACGATCAACTACCGCACCTTCAAGCCGGAGCGGGACGGGCTGTTCTGCGCCCGCATCTTCGGGCCGATCAAGGA
Source organism: Acetobacteraceae bacterium (assembly GCA_019750475.1). Classification (GTDB taxonomy): domain Bacteria; phylum Pseudomonadota; class Alphaproteobacteria; order Acetobacterales; family Acetobacteraceae; genus Roseococcus. The sequence goes on from JAIEOO010000095.1 coordinate 9,600, forward strand.
CTACGAGTGCCTGTGCGGCAAGTACAAGCGGATGAAGTTCCGCGGCATCATCTGCGAGAAGTGCGGCGTCGAGGTGACGCTCGCCAAGGTCCGGCGCGAGCGCATGGGCCACATCGAGCTCGCCGCCCCGGTCGCGCACATCTGGTTCCTGAAGTCGCTGCCGAGCCGCGTCGGCCTGATGGTCGACATGTCGCTGAAGGAGCTGGAGAAGGTCCTCTACTTCGAGAGCTACGTCGTCCTCGAGCCGGGCCTGACGGACCTCAAGCTGCACCAGCTGCTGAATGAGGACCAGTTCGTCCAGAAGCAGGACGAGTTCGGCGAGGACGCGTTCCAGGTCGGCATCGGCGCCGAGGCGGTGAAGCAGATCCTCCAGGGCCTCGACCTCACGAAGGAGGGGACGCGCCTGCGCGCCGAGCTGAAGGAGACGACCTCCGAGGCGAAGCGCAAGAAGCTGGTGAAGCGCCTCAAGCTGATCGAGGCCTTCGGCGAGAGCGGCGCGAAGCCGGACTGGATGATCCTCGACGTCGTGCCGGTCATCCCGCCCGAGCTGCGGCCCCTCGTGCCGCTCGATGGCGGGCGCTTCGCGACGTCGGACCTCAACGACCTCTACCGCCGCGTCATCAACCGCAACAACCGCCTGAAGCGGCTGATCGAGCTCCGCGCGCCCGACATCATCGTGCGCAACGAGAAGCGCATGCTGCAGGAGGCGGTGGACGCGCTGTTCGACAACGGCCGCCGCGGCCGCGCGATCGCGGGCGCCAACAAGCGCCCGCTGAAGTCGCTCAGCGACATGCTGAAGGGCAAGCAGGGCCGGTTCCGGCAGAACCTGCTCGGCAAGCGCGTGGACTATTCGGGCCGCTCGGTCATCGTCGTCGGGCCGGAGCTGAAGCTCCACCAGTGCGGCCTGCCGAAGAAGATGGCGCTCGAGCTGTTCAAGCCCTTCATCTACTCGAAGCTCGAGAAGTACGGCCACGCCTCGACCATCAAGCAGGCGAAGCGCATGGTCGAGAAGGAGCGGCCGGAGGTCTGGGACATCCTCGAGGAGGTGATCCGCGAGCACCCGGTCCTGCTGAACCGCGCGCCGACGCTGCACCGCCTGGGCATCCAGGCCTTCGAGCCGATCCTGGTCGAGGGCAAGGCGATCCAGCTGCACCCGCTGGTCTGCACCGCCTTCAACGCCGACTTCGACGGCGACCAGATGGCCGTGCACGTGCCCCTCTCGCTGGAAGCCCAGCTCGAGGCGCGGGTGCTGATGATGTCCACGAACAACATCCTCAGCCCCGCGAACGGCAAGCCGATCATCGTGCCGAGCCAGGACATCGTGCTCGGCATCTATTACCTGTCGCTCGAGACGCCCGAGTTCCGCGACACGCCTGACGAGAAGGCGAAGCTCGTCGCCTCGACGGGCGAGCTGGAGATGGGCCTCGCCACCGGCGCCCTGAAGCTGCACGACAAGATCGTGGCGCGTCGCCCGACCGTGGATGCCGACGGCAACAAGGTCATGGAGCGCGTGGTGACGACGCCCGGCCGGATGCTCATGGGCGCGCTGCTGCCCAAGCACCCGAGCCTGCCCTACAGCCTGCTCAACCGGCTGCTGACCAAGAAGAACATCTCGGACGTCATCGACGCCGTGTACCGCCACTGCGGCCAGAAGGAATCGGTGATCTTCGCCGACCGCCTGATGGGCCTCGGCTTCCGGCACGCGGCCAAGGCCGGGATCTCCTTCGGCAAGAACGACATGGTGATCCCGGACAGCAAGGCCGAGCTGATCGCCAAGACCAAGGCCGAGGTGAAGGAGTTCGAGCAGCAGTATCTCGACGGCCTGATCACCTCGGGCGAGCGCTACAACAAGGTGGTCGACGCCTGGTCGCGCTGCACGGACGAGGTCGCGAAGGCCATGATGGCCGAGATCTCGAAGCAGGAGGCCGGCACGCCCACCAACTCGGTGTGGATGATGTCGCACTCGGGCGCCCGCGGTTCGCCGGCGCAGATGCGCCAGCTCGCCGGCATGCGCGGCCTGATGGCCAAGCCGTCGGGCGAGATCATCGAGCAGCCGATCATCTCCAACTTCAAGGAGGGGCTGACGGTCCTCGAGTACTTCAACTCCACCCACGGCGCCCGCAAGGGCCTCGCGGACACGGCGCTGAAGACGGCGAACTCGGGCTACCTGACGCGCCGCCTCGTGGACGTCGCGCAGGACTGCATCATCACCGAGGTGGATTGCGGCACCGAGCGCGGCCTGACCGTGCGCGCGGTGATGGATGGCGGCGACGTCGTCTCCTCGCTCAGCGAGCGCATCCTGGGCCGCACCGCGCTCGAGGACGTGACCGACCCCGCCACGGGTGAGGTGCTGGTCTCGAAGGACAGCCTGGTCGAGGAAGCCGATGCCGAGCGCATCGAGAAGGCCGGCGTGGAATCCATGCGGATCCGCTCGGTCCTCACCTGCGACTCGACCGCCGGCGTCTGCGGCCTCTGCTACGGCCGTGACCTCGCGCGCGGCACGCCGGTGAACATCGGCGAGGCGGTGGGCGTCATCGCCGCGCAGTCCATCGGCGAGCCGGGCACGCAGCTCACGATGCGCACCTTCCACATCGGTGGTGCGGCGCAGCGCGGCGCCGAACAGTCGGCCGTCGAGGCGACGACCGACGCCACGGTGAAGCTGCACAACCTGTCGCTGATCACCAACAGCACGGGCGCGCCCATCGTGATGAGCCGCAACTGCGAGGCGACGCTGGTGGACGCGAACGGGCGCGAGCGCGCGCGCTTCCGCATCCCCTACGGCGCCAAGCTGCTGGTGGAGGACGGCGTGGCCGTCACCCGCGCGCAGAAGCTGGCCGAGTGGGACCCATTCACCCTGCCGATCCTCACGGAGAAGGCCGGTATCGTCGAATACGCCGACCTCATCGACGGCGTGACGCTGGTCGAGCGGCAGGACGACGTGACGGGCCTCTCCTCTAAGGTGGTGGTGGACTACAAGGCCTCGTCCAAGTCGGCGGACCTTCGCCCGCGCCTCGTCCTGAAGGACGAGCGTGGCGAGGCGCTGAAGCTCGCGAACGGGGCCTCGGCCATCTACAACCTGACGCCGGACACGGTGCTCTCGGTCGAGAACGGCGCCCGCATCGCGGCGGGCGACGTGCTGGCCCGCCTGCCGCGCGAATCGTCGAAGACGCGCGACATCACGGGCGGTCTGCCCCGCGTGGCGGAGCTGTTCGAGGCGCGGCGCCCCAAGGACGCGGCGATCATCTCGGACATCGACGGGCGCGTGGAGTTCGGCAAGGACTACAAGGCCAAGCGCCGGATCATTGTGAAGGCCGACCCGATCGGGGACGAGCCGCCGCTCGAGCGCGAGTACCTGGTGCCGAAGGGCAAGCACGTCTCGGTGCAGGAAGGCGACTACGTCCGCGCCGGCGACCCGCTGGTGGACGGACCGCGCGTCCCGCACGACATCCTGCGCGTGCTGGGCGTCGAGGCGCTGGCCAACTACCTCGTCAACGAGATCCAGGAGGTCTATCGCCTGCAGGGCGTGAAGATCAACGACAAGCACATCGAGGTGATCGTTCGCCAGATGCTGCAGAAGGTCGAGATCCTCGAGCCCGGCGACACGACCTTCCTCATCGGCGAGCAGGTGGACCGCTTCGAGTTCGAGGCGGAGAACAGCAAGCGCGAGAAGCTGGGCGAGCGCCCGGCGCGGGCCGAGCCGGTGCTCCAGGGCATCACCAAGGCCTCGCTCCAGACGCAGTCCTTCATCTCGGCGGCCTCCTTCCAGGAGACGACGCGCGTGCTCACCGAGGCGGCGACGGCCGGCAAGGTGGATTCGCTCGGCGGCCTGAAGGAGAACGTGATCGTCGGGCGCCTGATCCCGGCGGGCACGGGCTCGGTGATGAACCGGCTCCGCGCCATCGCCGCGCAGCGCGACAGCGGGCGCATCCCGGCCGCCGCGCCGGCGCTGCCTCCCGCCGCGGAGTGATCCAGTCCGGCATGGGGCCATGCGGCCGGGGCGGGGCTCTCCCGCCCCGGCCTTTTTATTGGGCCGGATGCGCAACCTGGCGGTCACCTTTGCTTGACTCGCCCGACCGGCCCGCCTAAGACGCGCAACCCGTCGAGCGGAGCGAGATCGCTTCGCCGGCGGACCAAGGTCCAAACGCCTTGCTTCGGGTGCTGCCTCTGTCTGGCTGAGGCCCGGAGCCGACGTGTCAGCCCGTTCGGCGTGGAATGCGCCGGGCGGGTCGTCTGTTGTTTGAGGTGGGCGGATCGGACGAGGATGAACAAAGGGGCGTCATGCCGACGATCAACCAGCTCATCGCCCAGGGCCGCGAGCCCCGGAAGAGCCAGAACAAGGTGCCGGCGCTGCAGGGCTGCCCGCAGAAGCGGGGCGTGTGCACGCGCGTCTACACCACGACTCCGAAGAAGCCGAACTCCGCGCTCCGCAAGGTCGCGAAGGTGCGTCTGACCAACGGCTTCGAGGTGGTGAGCTACATCCCGGGCGAGGGTCACAACCTGCAGGAGCACTCGGTGGTGCTGATCCGGGGCGGTCGCGTGAAGGACCTTCCGGGCGTGCGCTACCACATCCTCCGCGGCGTGCTGGACACGCAGGGGCTGCCGAAGCGGCGCAAGCGGCGCTCGCTCTACGGCGCCAAGCGTCCGAAGTGAGGATCTGAGAGATGTCGCGTCGTCACCGCGCGGAGAAGCGCGAAGTCCTGCCGGATCCGAAGTTCGGCGATGTCGTGCTCAGCCGTTTCATGAACGTGCTGATGTACGACGGCAAGAAGAGCGTCGCCGAGGGCATCGTGTATGCCGCGATGGACACGCTGAAGCGCAAGGGTGGCGCGAACAGCGACCCGCTGCGGCTGTTCCACGAGGCGCTCGACAACGTGAAGCCCGCGGTCGAGGTGCGTTCGCGCCGCGTGGGCGGCGCGACCTACCAGGTGCCCGTCGAGGTCCGCCCGGAGCGGCGCCAGGCGCTCGCGATCCGCTGGATCATCGAGAGCGCGCGCAAGCGCGGCGAGAGCACCATGGAGGAGCGCCTTTCGGCGGAGCTGCTGGACGCGGTGCAGAACCGCGGCGCGGCTGTGAAGAAGCGCGAGGACACGCACCGGATGGCGGAGGCGAACAAGGCCTTCAGCCACTACCGCTGGTAATCCAACCCGAGATCTGACGGACACACGACGATGGCCAAGGCGAAGTTTGAGCGCAACAAGCCGCACTGCAACATTGGGACGATCGGCCATGTGGACCATGGCAAG
>JAIEOO010000002.1 GCA_019750475.1 Acetobacteraceae bacterium
CCTACCGCGCCGGCCAGGCCGGCGGCCGCGTCGGCCGCCGCGCCCCCGCCCTGGAAGCCCTGCTCCGCGGCTGGGGCGCGCGCGAAGCCGCCTTCCTCACGGCCTGGAACCCCTGGGGCCGGCCCCGCGGAGACGCCGCGAACGCGCGCGCCCACGCCCGCCTCCTCGGCGAAACACGCCGCCTCCGCCGCGCCACCGGCTGGTGCGGCACCCGGGAGTGGCGCGAACTCACCCTCCTGCTCGCCGCCGACCCGCGCCGCATCGCGACCCTGGCCCGCCGCCACCGCCAGGCCGCCGTGGTGCACCTCCGCCTCGGCTGCGCACTGCGCCTGGCCTACTCGCCCCGCTTCGCGTCGAAACCCCGCCCGGCGGCGCGGTAGGGGAGGGTGGACGGCGAGGGGCGCTGCCCCTCGCGCTCCCCGCTGGGGGAACACGGTTCCCCCAGGCCCCCGCGGAGAACTTGTCGATGGCCTTTGCGGGTGGGGCGTCGCGCGACCGCTGGGCCCGAAGCTCGCTCGGTGCGCCACTCGCAAAGGCCATGAGTTCCGGCAGGAGTTTGGGGAGACCCTGTCTCCCCAACGGGGGCACGGGGGCAGAGCCCCCGCCAACCACCCTACACCCGGCGCGCCGCCGCGACGGCGGCTTCGCTGCCGAGGCCGACGAGGCGGCCCCAGCCGCGCAGCAGGGCCGGCACGAGGCCGCCGTGCAGGTCGCGCGCTTCGTCGCGGTGGTGGATTTCCTCTTCCTGGCAGTGGCGGAGCATGGCGCGCAGTTCGGGCAGGATGTTCTCGGCGTCGAGGCGCTCGATCTGCTGCTGGTAGTGGTGGTCCACGAAGCTCTCGACCGCGTCGATGGTGGCGTAGACGGCGCGCGGGCCGAACAGGGCGGGGATGGCGCCCGTCAGCCAGCCGGCGACGCGCCAGAGCGGCAGCAGGCGGGACCGTTGGCCGGGTTCCAGCACCTCCTCCAGCAGGCGCAGGTGGCCCTGTTCGGTGGCCATGTGGCGGGTGGCGAAGTCGCGCACCGCGGGGTCGCGGCAGAGGGCGAGGATGCCGCGGTAGATCATCACGGCCCCGGTTTCGCCGGCGTGGTCGGAGCGGAGTTCGGCGATCAGCCAGTTGGGGAGCTTGGACATCGGCGCAGGAGATGGCCTGGACGCGCCGGCTGCCAAGCCCATTTGCGCCGCATGAGCGAGGCGCCCCGCACCACCGTGTATTTCGACGGCGCCTGTCCCGTCTGTTCGCGGGAGATGGCCGTCTACCGGCGCGCGAAGGGCGCCGCGGCGCTGGACTTCGTGGATGTGAGCGGCCCGGCCTGTCCGGCGCCGGACCTGTCGCGGGAGGCCGCGCTGGCGCGCATGCATGCGCGGCTGCCGGATGGGCGCCTCGTCTCGGGCGCGGCGGCGTTCGGCGCGCTGTGGTCGGCGCTGCCCGGCTGGCGCTGGCTCGGGCGCCTGGTCCGCCTGCCGGGCGTGAGCGCCCTGGCGGAGGTCGCGTACGGGTTGTTCCTGCGCCTTCGGCGGGCGTGGCGGCGGCCGCGATGAGGCGGCTGGCCGGCGAAGCGGGTGCGGCCACGCTTGTCGCAATCGTAATCCCGGCTTCAGCGAATCCCGCGTTGAAGGTCTCGCCGGAGAAACGAAATCCCGTCCGACGTCGCGCTGGGCGGCGAAGGAGGAAGCACGACGATGCTGAGAGCGACCTTGATGGCGGCCCTTCTGCTGGGCGCGGCGGCCACGCCGGGCCTGGCGCAGGTGCCGGAGGGCAATGCCGACAACGGGCAGCGGCTGTTCAACCAGTGCCGCGCTTGCCACACGGTGGACCAGGGCGGGCGGAACGGCGTCGGCCCGAACCTGTACCAGGTCTACGGGCGCGCCGCGGGCGGCGTTCAGGGCTTCAACTACTCGCCCAACCTGCGGGAGCGCGCGGCCGGCGGCCTCGTCTGGAACGAGGAGAACCTGCGGTCCTACCTGTCGGACCCGAAGGTGCTGGTGCCGCAGGGGCGCATGTCCTTCCCCGGCTTCCGCGACAACCAGCAGAACATCAGCGACGTGATCGCCTACATCCGCCGGGTGGGTGGAAACTAGGTAACCCCACGCCACGCATCCCGTCGCGCCGCGTTGTGGCGGCGCGACACCCAGATGAAGGGATGACGGGATGCGTGGAATTCTTGCCGCCATGTCGGTCGGCGTCCTGGCCTTCGCGGCCCCGGCCCTGGCGCAGGACGCGCCGGCCGGGAATGCCGAGAACGGCCAGCGGCTGTTCAACCAGTGCCGTGCCTGCCACACCATCAACGAGGGCGGACGGAACGGCGTGGGGCCGAACCTCTACGGCGTCGTCGGGCGGCCGATGGCTTCGGTCCAGGGCTACAGCTACTCGCCGGCCTTCCGGGCGAAGGCGCCCGAGATCGGCGCCTGGGAGGATCAGCATCTGCGCCCCTATCTCGACAACCCGCAAGGCTACGTCCCGGGGACGAAGATGGTGTTCCAGGGCTTCCGCGGAAACCAGCAGCAGATCAGCGACGTGATCGCCAATCTCCGGAATAACGGTCCCCAGCGTAACTGAGGGACGCGGGCGGGCCGGTGGCGCTTCCGCCGCCCAAGGGCCGCGCCAGGTCCCAGAGATGGGCGAAGAAGGCCGCCAGCAGCGCGCCCGCGATCCAGCCCCAATGCGCGCCGGTGAGTGCCGCGCGCAGCGCGAGGGCGAAGGCCGCCCCGGCGGCGAGGAAGGGCAGCAGCACCGCGGGCGAGGGGCCCTTGCCGGTCCGGTCGTGGTACCACGCCAGCAACAGGAATTCGGCCCAGAGCAGCAGCAGGATGGCGTCGGCCACGTGGCCGGAGGCGAAGGCGGCTTGCATGCGCGGGCGTCCTCAGATGGCCCGGCACGGTGCTGGACCGTCAGCCGAACGGGCCGTTCAGCCGCATGATGGCGAGGTTGAGCGCGGCGGCGAAGCCCACCCAGGCGAGGTAGGGCAGGTTCAGCCAGGCCGCCGCGCGCGAGCCCTGGGCGCAGACGGCGATCATCGCCAGGATCGAGAGCAGCAGCGGCGCCGCCTCGAGCAGCGACCAGTCGGGCCGCCGCGCCTGGAAGAACAGCCAGGTCCAGCCGGCGTTCAGCGCCCCGTTCACGACATAGGTCAGCAGCAGGAGGCCGCGCGGCGCGCCGCCGCGCCAGGCCGTCACGAAGGCCCAGGCCGAGAGGAGGAAGATCGCCCCCCAGGCCGGCCCGATCAGCATCTCGTTCGGCATCCAGTCGGGCTTGCGGAGCGAGGCGTACCACGGCCCGAGCTGGACGGCGGCGCCGCCCAGGATCCCGGTCGCGACCATCCAGGCGAGCGCGAGCCAGAGAGGGCGCCGGTCGCGCGCGCGGCGCGCCCCGGCCGGGGCGGTGTCGGTGTCGGCCATGGGCGTTCCGCTTCGTTGCCGCGCGTCAACGTCGCGCCGGCCGCGCCGTCGCAGGCTTGACGCTGGCCCGACCGCGGCCTTGAAGATGCCTTAACCGAACCCAGACATGGGTACAGGTCAGGGATCGCTTTCGAGGAGGATACGCGATGCGTCTCGGTTGGGTTCTGGGTGGCGCGCTCATGCTCGCGCCGGTGGGTGGCGCCCTCGCGCAGGACGCCGAGGCCGGCCAGCGCGTCTTCAACCAGTGCCGTGCCTGCCACACGATCAACCAGGGCGGCCGCAACGGCGTGGGCCCGAACCTCTGGGGCGTGTTCGAGCGTCAGGCCGGTGCGGTCGAGGGCTTCCGCTACTCCGCCCCGATGCGGGAGCGCGCGGCCAATCTCCGCTGGGACGAGGCGACGCTGCGTGCCTACCTGACGGACCCGAAGGCGGTGGTACCCGGCGGCTCGATGGCCTTCAACGGCATCCGCAACGAGCAGCAGCTGAACGACCTGATCGCCTACATCCGCGCGCAGCGCTGAACGGCTCGCCGCGGGCGGGAAGGGGGCCGGGCGGCGACGCCCGGCCCTTTTTCGTGGCCGTCAGACGCCGGCCTGCATGCCCACGGCCTCGCGCTGGGCGTATTCCAGCATGGTCTTCTCGATCCGCTGGCCGATCCACTCCGCCGTGCGCTCCTCCTCGGCGAGCGATTCGCGCAGCAGCGGGATCGCCTGCTGGTCGCCCACCGCCTCGGCCATCGCGATCAGCGCCCGGTAGGCGGCGATCTCGAAGTGCTCGAAGGCGTAGTTGGCGAAGGTGTTCTTGACCACCTCGTCCTGCATCGGCGCGTGCATCAGCGCCGCCAGGTTGCCGGAGAGCTGCGTGGCGAAGTCCTTCAGCATGGAGTTGGAGGTGCCGTGCCGCTCCAGGATCTGCTCCAGGCGGTCGGCCTGCGTCTCGCTCTCCTGGATGTGCTGCTGCATCTTGGCCGACATCTCGGGGTAGTTCTCCAGCCGCTCGACCTGGCGGGAGAGGAGCTGGACGGCCTGCTTCTCGAGCGCGTGCGCGTTCTTGAGGCCGGTGATGTAGGTGTCGTGCATGCTGCTGGCCATGGTGGCGCTCCCTGACGATGGGGGTGACGGCTCGGGCGCGGCCCTGTCCGGGCCGTCCCACCAGGGCAGCAACGCGGGCTCATGGACGCGGTTGGCGGCGACGCGGCGCGGCCGCATAAGCTTCACGCAGAGATGCCTCCTCCCACCCCGCGGCTGCTGCTGCCCGACGCGCCCGCCCTCGTCGCGAGCCTCGGGCGGGCGACGCTGCTGACCCCGGACGGCGAATTGCTGGAGCTTCGCGGCCAGGAGGTGCGCGATGCGCTCGACCCGTTGCCGCCGCCCTTTCTCGTCCACGCGGCGGCGACGGCGCGGCGGCTCGACCTGCCGCGCTTCCACGACGCGCTCGACCTGCTGGAGCTCTACGCCTTCGCCCTTCCGGCGCAGCCCGCGGCACCCACCCCGCGGGGCCTGGCGCTGGCGCTCGACCTGCCGCCGCCCCGGACGGATGCCGATGCCGCCGCGCTGCTGCCCGAGATCGCGCGCGCCCTGCTGTCCGCCCTCGCCGAGGAAGCCGCGAAGCCGTCCGGCAAGGACGCGGCCGGGCTCGCCGCGCAGCTCAAGGCGACGGCGGACTGGCCCTGGGCCGATGCCGTGCTGCACGCGCTCGGCCAGCCGCAGGCCAGGCCGTCGCGCGACGCCTTCCGGCCCTGGAAGCGGCTGCCGGAATGGGAGGAAACCGCGCCCCCGCCGCCGCCCTCGAGCCACCCGGTCACGCCCGCCGACGCGCGGCGGCGCCTCGCGGAGATGCTGGGCACGGCGGCCGAGCAGCGGCCGCAGCAGGCGGACTACGCCTCCGCCGCCGCGGCCGCGTTCGACCCGCGCGAGCTGGAGGGCGAGCCGAACCTGGTCCTCGCCGAGGCGGGCACGGGCACGGGCAAGACGCTCGGCTACATCGCCCCGGCCTCGGTCTGGGCGGAGCGCAACGGCGCGCCGGTCTGGCTCTCGACCTACACCCGCAATTTGCAGCGTCAGATCGCGCAGGAGCTGACGCGCCTCTACCCCGATCCCGACGAGCGGCGGGAACGGGTCGCGCTGCGCAAGGGCCGCGAGAACTACCTCTGCCTCCTGAATCTCGAGGAGGTGCTGAACCGCGCCGGGCTGCGCGACATGGCCGTGCCGCTCGCCCTCGTCGCGCGCTGGGCTGGCGCGACGCGCGACGGGGACCTGCTCGGCGGCGACTTCCCCGGCTGGATCGCCGAGCTGTTCGGGCCGATGGCGGTGCTCGGCCTCGCGGACCGGCGGGGGGAGTGCATCCGCTCCGCCTGCAGCCACTACAAGAAGTGCTTCGTCGAGCATTCGATCCGCCGCGCCCGGACCGCCCGCCTCGTCGTCGCGAACCACGCGCTCGTCATGGTGCAGGCCGCCCTCGGCGGCGGGGAGGACGGGCGGCCGACGCGCTACGTCTTCGACGAGGGGCACCACCTCTTCGACGCGGCGGACAGCGCCTTCTCAGCCGCGCTCTGCGGCTTCGAGGCGGCGGAGCTGCGGCGCTGGCTGCTCGGCGCCGAGGGCGGGCGCTCCCGCGCGCGGGGGCTGCAATCGCGGATCGAGGAGCTGGCCGGGGAGTTGCCCGACCTCGCGCCGCCGCTGGAGGCGACGCTCCAGGCCGCGCGGGCCTTGCCCGCCACGGGCTGGCAGACCCGCCTGCATGAGATGCTGCCGGTGGAGCCGGGCATCGCCGACAACCCGACCGAGGCCTTCCTGCGCGCCATCCGCGCCCAGGTCCTGGCGCGCGCGGCGGAGGATGACGGGCTCTATTCGCTCGAGGTGGACCTCCACCCCGTGCAGGAGGGGCTGCGCGAGGCGGGGGCGGCGCTGGACCGGGCGCTGGAGCGCCTGGAAGCCCCGCTGAAGACCTTGCTCAACCGGCTGGCCGAGCGGCTGGAGGCCGGCGGCGAGGAGCAGGAGGTGGGCGAGCGCATCCGCCTCGAGACCGCGATCCGCGGCATCGAGCGGCGGGCGCTGATGCCGATCGCGGCCTGGCGCGGCATGCTGGCGGCGCTCGCGCAGGCGGCGCCGGAGGCGGGGCGGCGCCCGCTGATGGTCGACTGGCTCCAGCTCGACCGGCGGGACGGGCGCGAATGGGATGCCGGCCTGCATCGCCACTGGCTCGACCCCACCATCCCCTTCGCGCGGGAGGTCGCGGCCCCGGCCCACGGGCTGCTGGTGACGAGCGCGACGCTCACCGACGCCGCGCGCCGCGCCGATCCCGAAGCCGCCTGGGAGGAGGCGGAGCGCCGCACCGGCGCCGCCCACCTGCCGCGTCCGGCGATCCGCGCCGCCGTCCCGTCGCCCTTCGACTACGCGGCCAACACGCGGGCCCTGGTCGTCACCGACGTGGACATCCGCAACGCCGGCCAGGTGGCGGGGGCGATGCAGCGCCTGTTCCTCGCCGCCGGGGGCGGGGCGCTCGGCCTCTTCACCGCCATCCGCCGGCTGCGGGAGGTGGCGAACCGCATCGCCGGGCCGCTGGAGGCGGCGGGCATCCCGCTCTACGCCCAGCATGTGGACGCGATGGACAACGCGACGCTGGTGGACGTGTTTCGGGCCGAGGAGGATGCCTGCCTGCTCGGCACCGACGCCATGCGGGACGGGGTGGACGTGCCCGGGCGCTCGCTGCGGCTGCTGGTCTTCGACCGCGTGCCCTGGCCGCGACGGACCATCCTGCACCGGGAGCGGCGGCTGCATCTCTCGCAGGGGCGGCCGCAGGCCTATGACGACGCCATCGCCCGCCACAAGCTGCGCCAGGCCTTCGGCCGGCTGGTCCGCCGCGGGGACGACCGCGGCGTCTTCGTGCTGCTGGACCGGGCGGCGCCCTCGCGGGTGCTGGCCGGGCTGCCGGAGGGGGTGGAGGTGGCGCGCGTGCCGCTGGCCGAAGCGATGGCGCAGGTGCGGGGGCTCGTCGGCGTCAGGGCTTCATCCGCGGTTGACGCGGCGCGCGACGGCGGGCCAGGACTCGGCGCATGAGCAAGACCGGACTGCCCCAGAGTTTCACCCCGCACGAGGCGCTGATCGGCGCGATGGTGCTGATGGCCGCATCGGGCGGCGATTCCATGACCGATGCCGAGATCGCGCGGATGACGAAGCTCGTCCAGGAGCTGCCGGTCTTCACCGGCCTCGGCCCCGAGGCCGTGCCGCACGCGACCGACACCTGCCTGCGCCTCCTCGCGGCGCCGGAGGGGCTGGAGCACGCCTTCGACCTGATCCGTGACGCGCTGCCGATGCGGCTGCGCGAGACCGCCTACCTCCTCGCCTGCGAGGTCGCGGCCGCCGACGGCGCCGCCGAGCAGGAGGAGCTTCGGATGCTGCAATCGCTGCGAATCGGGCTCGAGATCGATCGCCTGATCGCCGGCGCGATCGAGCGCGCGGCGCGGGCACGATACCAGCTGGCCTGAGACGAAGCCCGGCGGCGCCGAGGCTCGGCCGCGGGGCGTCGCGCCGACGCCGGCCACGCCGGGAAGCGGGCCGGGCTGCGGCCCGCCGCACGGGGAGCCGTCGCGCGCAGGGGGCACCGACCGGTCACCGCCGCCGCGATGGCGAAGATCGCGCAGGTCCGAGGCCGCGAATGGCCAGCGCGCGTCTCCGCGTCCCGCGGCCTGGTCGGCCGGATGCTCAGGATGGGACACCCGGAGTCGTGGCGGAGGAAGCCGCCATGATCGCGACCCGGAGCAAACAGGCCGAAAGCCCTAAAGCCGGGTCCTGTCGCCAGTCACGAACGAGCCGGCAACAGGGCGCGGTCGAGGCCACGCGCGCGACATGCGGCGCGCCGATGCGGGCGCGGGCGCACTGGCGGACAGGGTGGGATTCGAACCCACGGTAGGCTTGCACCTACTTCGGTTTTCGAGACCGACGCGATCGACCACTCCGCCACCTGTCCGTGACGCCCGAGGGGAGGGCCCCTACAGCCGGTCGCGGCGGGGTATAGGGGCTGCCGGCGCTTGACTCAAGAGCTGCCGGCGCTTGACTCACGAAGGGTAAGCGCCCTATTTGCGCGCTCCCGGGCGGCGCTTGCGTGCCGCCCGGCGTCGTTTCCGGGCCGCGGCGCCGGGGGGCGGGCCGCGAAGGCGTCATGCCGGACGGCCCCACCCAGGAAAGAAGGGCTTCCGGGTCATTGACCGGTTTCCGGGTGGCAGCCTCCCAGTGCGGGACAGGCCCCATCCAGAGCAAGTATCGAAGGCGCGAGTGATGACGTTCGCAGTGATCCGCACCGGCGGCAAGCAATACCGGGTGACGCCGAATGCGGTGCTCGCCGTCGAGAAGCTGGAGGCCGAGGCCGGTGCGACCGTGACCTTCCACGAGGTCCTGGCGATGGGCGGCGAAGGCGGGCTGACGCTCGGCGCGCCGACGGTCCCCGGCGCCACCGTGACGGCCACGGTGCTGGAGCAGAAGCGCGGCGAGAAGGTGCTGATCCTCAAGAAGCGCCGCCGCAAGAACAGCCGCCGCAAGCAGGGCCATCGCCAGCACCTCACCGTGCTGCGCATCGCCTCCATCGCGGCCTGAAGGAGCAACCCGTATGGCGCACAAGAAGGCAGGCGGCTCGTCCCGGAACGGCCGCGACTCTCCCGGGCAGCGGCTCGGCGTGAAGAAGTTCGGCGGCGAATCCGTGCTGGCCGGCAACATCCTGGTGAAGCAGCGCGGCACCAAGATGAAGCCCGGCACCAATGTCGGCGTCGGCCGCGACCACACGCTGTTCGCCCTGGTGGACGGCCACGTGAAGTTCCAGCGCAAGGCCGAAGGCCGCGTGCATGTCTCGGTGGAGCCGATCAAGCTCGCGGCCGAGTGACCTCGGCCGTCTGACCGATCCGATGGCGGGGGCCTTCTTGGCCCCCGTTTTCGTTTGCGCCGCCCACGCGCCCCCCGTCGGGGGGCGTAGGGAGGGCAACGCCCCCCCTTGCCGCGGCGCGCGTGGGGTTGGTGTGGCGGCTACCTGCGCCGCGGCACGGCAAGCATGAAATTCCTCGACGAAGCCAAGGTCTATGTCCGCTCGGGCGACGGGGGGGACGGCGTCGTCGCCTTCCGGCGCGAGCGCTACATCGAATTCGGCGGGCCGGATGGCGGCAATGGCGGCAAGGGCGGCGACGTGATCGCCGAGGCCGTCGAGGGCCTCAATACCCTCATCGACTTCCGCTACACCCAGCACTTCAAGGCGCGGAAGGGCGGCAACGGCGCCGGTTCCGACCGGACGGGCGCCAAGGCGCAGGACGTCATCATCAAGGTCCCCGTCGGCACCCAGATCCTCGACGACGACAAGGAAACGCTGATCGCGGACCTCGACGCCGTGGGCAAGCGCGCGGTGCTCGCCCGCGGCGGCGACGGCGGCTTCGGCAACGCCCACTACAAGACCAGCACGAATCGGGCGCCGCGCCGCGCCGACAAGGGCTGGCCGGGCGAGGAGCGCTGGGTCTGGCTGCGGCTCAAGCTGATCGCCGATGCCGGCCTGGTCGGTCTGCCCAATGCCGGGAAGTCCACCTTCCTCGCCGCCGTCAGCGCGGCCCGGCCGAAGATCGCCGATTACCCCTTCACCACGCTCCATCCGCAGCTCGGCGTCGTGCGGCTGAACGCGACGGAGGAGTTCGTGCTGGCCGACATCCCGGGCCTGATCGAGGGCGCCTCGGAAGGGGCGGGGCTCGGGACGCGCTTCCTCGGCCATGTGGAGCGCTGCCGCGTCCTCCTGCACCTGGTGGATGGCAGCCAGGCGGATGCGGCCGGCGCCTACCGGCTGATCCGCAACGAGCTGGCGGAGTATGGCGGCGGGCTCGCCGACAAGCCCGAGATCGTCGTGCTGAACAAGACCGATGCCATGACGCCGCAGGCGCTGACGGCCCGGCGCAAGGCCCTGGAGCGCGCTTGCGGGCAGCAGGTCCTGCTCGCCTCGGGCGCGACCGGCGAGGGCGTGCCTGCGGTGCTGCGCCGCGTGATGGACGCGGTGCGCGCCGGCTGAGGGGCGCCGCGCGCCTCAGCCCTCGAAGTCGCGGGGGCGCAGCGCGCGGGCGACGGCGTCCATCACGCCGTTGCAGAAGCGCGGCTCCTCCCCGCTGAAGAAGCCGTGCGCGACGTCCATGTATTCCTTGATGACGACGCGCGCCGGCGGCCCGTCCGGATCGCGCAGCTCGCTCGCCGCGGCGCGCAGGATGGCGCGCACCACCGGGTCGAGCCGCGCGAGCGTCCAGCCGCCCGTGAAGTGCCGGGCGATGGCGTCGTCGAGGCGTGCCGGTTCCGTCGCGGCGCCGCGCACGATGCGCGTGAACAGCGGCACGTCCGCTTCCTCGACGCGCCCGTCCTCGAATCCGTCCGAGCCGGGCAGGGGGCCGAGGCGGTGGCGCACGAACTGGTCGAGCACGGTCTCGACGCTCTCGCCCGACATCTCGGCGTTGAAGAGCGCCTGCACGGCGGCCACGCGCGCGCCGGTGCGCGGGCGGCCGGGCTGGGGCCGCGCCTTGGTCCTGCTGCTCATGCCAGGGCCCACCGGCGGCGCAGCGCCACCTGCATCAGCGCGGCGTTCGCGGCCTCCGCGCCCTTGTTGTGCCGGTCGTCGCGCGCGCGCGCCTCGGCCTGGGCCAGGGTGTGGACCGTGAGCAGCCCGAAGCCGATCGCCGCACCCGTCCCGATCGACACATGCATCACGCCCGAGCACGCCTCGCGGCAGATGTGGTCGTAATGGTCGGTCTCGCCCTTCACGACGCAGCCGAGCAGCACGAAGCCGTCCCAGCCCTTGTTCGCGGCGAGGGCCATGCGCAGCGCGGCCGGCAGCTCGAAGGCGCCGGCGACGTCCACGACGTCGAGCGCGCCGCCGGCGGCGGTGGTCACGCGCTCCACGCCGCGGCGCATGCCGCCCACCACCTCGGCGTAGTAGGGGGCCTGGATCAGCAGCAGGCGCGGCGCCGGGCCGGCGATGACGAGGGGGCCGCGCTCCGGCGCGTCGATGGTGCTCAAGCGATGCTCTCCGGCGGGACGGCCCGCGTCTCGACGACGCGCAGCCCCCACCCTTCCAGGCCCACCACGGGGCGCGGGTTGTTGGACAGGCGGATGATGTCCTTGAGGCCGAGATCGGCCAGGATCTGCGCGCCGATCCCGTAGTCGCGCAGCTGCGGCGCGGCGCCCGGGTTGCGCGCGTCACGCACCTGGCCGCTCAGCGCATCGGGGCGCCAGTCGCGCAGGAGCACGACGACGCCGCGCCCCTCGGCGGCGATGGCCTGCATCGCGCCGTGCAGTTCGCGCACGCCGCGGCCGGCGACCATGTCGTTCAGCAGATGCGCGGCGTGCACGCGCGCGAGGACGGGGCCGGGGGCGGTGAGGTCGCCCTTCACGAGGGCGATGTGCTCCCCCGCCTCGATCGCGCTCGCATAGACGACGACGCGCCACTCCCCGCCCACGGCGTTGGTGACGCCCCCTTCCTCGACGCGGCGGACCAGGCGCTCGGTGCGGCGGCGATGGGCGATGAGGTCGGCGATGGTGCCGAGTTTCAGGCCATGCAGCTGCGCGAAGGCGACGAGGTCGGGCAGGCGGGCCATCGTCCCGTCCTCGTTCATGATCTCGCAGATCACGCCCGAGGGGTTGAGGCCGGCGAGGCGGGCGAAATCCACCGCGGCCTCGGTGTGGCCGGCGCGGACCAGCGTGCCGCCGTCGCGCGCCACCAGCGGGAAGACATGGCCCGGGGTGACGATGTGCTCCCGCCCGAGTTCCGGGTTGATGGCGACGGCCACGGTGCGGGCGCGGTCGGCCGCCGAGATGCCGGTGGTGACGCCCTCCCGCGCCTCGATCGAGACGGTGAAGGCGGTCTGGTGCCGCGTGCCGTTGGATTGCGCCATGAGCGGCAGGCCGAGCTGCTCGACGCGCGCGCGGCTCATCGCCAGGCAGATCAGGCCGCGGGCGTGGCGCGCCATGAAGTTGATGGCGTCGGGCGTGGCGAACTGCGCCGGGATCACGAGGTCGCCCTCGTTCTCCCGGTCCTCGTCGTCCACCAGGATGAACATGCGGCCGCGGCGGGCCTCCTCGATCAGTTCCTCGGCCGGCGCGATGAATTCGTGGAAGCTCGTCGTGCGGGTGGTGACGGTCACGCGCGGTACTCCAGCAGCCGCGCGACATAGCGGGCCAGGGTGTCGATCTCGATGTTGACCGCGTCGCCGGGCTGCAGCGTCCCGAAGCTCGTCACGGCGGCGGTGTGCGGGATGATGTTGACCCCGAAGACCGCCCCGTCAACCTCGTTCACCGTCAGGGAGACGCCGTCCACCGCGACGCTGCCCTTGGGCGCGACGTGCCGCGCCAGCGGCTCCGGCACGCGGAACCGCCAGCGGACGGAGGCGTTCTCGGGCGTCGCGGAGAGCACCTCCCCCACGCCGTCCACATGGCCGGAGACGAGGTGGCCGCCCAGCTCGTCGCCGAGCCTGAGGCTGCGCTCGAGGTTCACGCGCGAGCCGGCGCGCCAGCGGCCGAGCGTCGTCTTCGACAGCGTCTCGGCCGAGGCATCCACGGCGAAGCTGTCCGCGGTGAGGTCCACCACGGTCAGGCAGACCCCCGAGCAGGCGATGGACGCACCCAGCACGGCGCCCGCCAGGAAATCCGGCGTGACGCCGATAACGAGGCGCATGTCCTGCCCGCCGCCGAGCGGCAGCACCTCCCGCACCGTGCCGAGGGCGGTGACGATCCCCGTGAACATCCGCCGGTCACTCCCGCTCGAATTCCGACACCACGTCCTGCCCCACCGCGCGCGTCCGCGCCAGCCGGAAGCGCGGCATGGCCGCCAGCCGCTGGAGCGCGAGGGGGCCGGTTGACGGCCAGCCCTCCGCCCCCATCACGCCCGGCGCGTGGAACCAGGCGAGCCGGTCCACCAGCCCGGCCTGGAGCAGGGCGGCGGCGAGACCTGCCCCGCCCTCCACCATCAGCCGCGTGACGCCGCGCGCCGCGAGGGCCTGGAGCATGGGGCGCGGCAGCAGCCCGCCGGAGCGGGCGCGGCGGATCACCACCACCTCCACGCCGGCGTCGATATAGGGCGCGAGGGCGGCGGGGCGATGGCCGGCGCCGGTCAGCAGCCATGTGGGATGGTCGCGCGCGGTGCGGACCAGCTTCGCCCCGTGCGGCAGGCGCAGCCGGGCGTCGGCGACGACCCGCAGCATGGGCACGCGGTCCATCCCCGCGATTCGGCAGGTGAGGTCGGGGTCGTCCGCCAGCGCCGTGCCGCTGCCGACCATGACCGCGTCGTGCCGGGCGCGGAGGGCGTGCACCTCCCGCCGCGCGGCCTCGCCCGTGATCCAGCGGCTCTCGCCGGTGGCGGTCGCGATGCGCCCGTCGAGCGTCGAGGCGAGCTTGAGGGTGACGAGCGGCAGGCCCTCGGTGATGCGCTTCAGGAAGCCGGCGTTCAGCGCCCGCGCCGGCCCCTCGAACAGCCCCTCGGTCACCTCGATCCCCGCGGCGCGGAGGCGGTTGAGGCCCCGCCCGTCCACGCGCGGGTCGGGGTCCCGCTGGGCGGCGACGACGCGCGCCACCCCCGCCCGGATCAGCGCGTCGCAGCAGGGCGGCGTGCGGCCGTGGTGGGAACAGGGTTCGAGCGTGACGTAGGCGGTCGCGCCCCGGGCGGCGTCGCCCGCCTGGTCGAGCGCCTGGGTCTCGGCATGGGGGCGGCCGCCGGGCTGGGTCCAGCCCCGGCCGACCACGACGCCGTCCCGGACCAGGACGCAGCCCACCGCCGGGTTGGGCCAGGCATTGCCGAGGCCGCGGGCGGCGAGCGCCAGGGCCGCGCGCATGTGCTGGAGATCGTCATCCGCCATGGTCGGGGGCGTTGCACCATGTCTGGTGCGCCGCGTCCATGCGCGGCGGGGCCTGGCCGGGCGGGGCGGTCAGTCGCCCCCGCGTTCCATGCCGCTCAAGAAGCTGCCGAAATCCTTCGCCTCGGAGAAGTTCTGGTAGACGCTGGCGAAGCGGACATAGGCGACCTGGTCCACCCCCTTCAGCGTCTCCATCACGATCTCCCCGATGCGGCGCGAGGGGATGGCGTCCTCCGTTTCCATCTCGAGGCGGCGCTGGATGCCGTTGACGATGCGCTCGATCCGCTCCTCGTCCACCGGGCGCTTGCGGCAGGCGATGCGGATGGATTTCGCCAGCTTGTCGCGGTCGAAGGGGACGCGGCGCCCGTCGCTCTTGAGCACCGTGAGGTCGCGCAGCTGCGTGCGCTCGAAGGTGGTGAAGCGGTTGCCGCAGGCCATGCAGAAGCGGCGGCGGCGGATGGAGGACCCATCCTCCGCCGGGCGGCTGTCCTTCACCTGGGTGTCGTCATTTCCGCAGTAAGGACAGCGCATGTCTCACGCCCTCAGGCACCGGGCGCGGCCTGCGGCCGCTGGGCTGGCGCGCCGCAGGTCGGGCGCGCCGGCGGCACGGGTGGTCGCGGCGC
>JAIEOO010000203.1 GCA_019750475.1 Acetobacteraceae bacterium
GCGTCCCCAGGCCGCCAGCGCCGCGCCGGATTCCCCCGCCGGCAGCGCCATCTCGCGCGTCGGGCCGCGCTGCTGGCCCCGGACCCGGACGAACGCCGTCACCGCCTGACCGCCGGACGCTCGCGGAGCATTCGCGCTGGCGCGCCAGCCGGCGGTTCTGCGACGCGACCCGGAGACGGCTTCATCTCGACCCGATCCTGGCAGCACATGGTTGCCTGCGCCGGGCCGGCGGCGGCGGCCCGGCGCGGCGGATGGCCGCGCTGCGCATCATGGAAGCCCCTGCTCTCCCGCGGGGGTCAGCGCGTGGCGACCCGCGTCACATGAGGCGGTTCGACGGGCAGGAGACCCGCATCCCGGCCTGGACCTGCTGGACCGTCACGGTCGAGGTGCCGGGCAGCCGCGCCACGTTGGCCGCGCGCGACTGCCGCGGCCCGGCCTCGATCTCGCGGGTGATGGGCAAGGGCGCGCCGGGCAGGCCGCGCACCTGCACCACGACCACGATCGTCCGGCCGGTCAGGTTGGTGAAGGTCGCCGAGAAGTCGCGATAGGTGCCGCCGCCCCGCCCGCCCTCCCCGTCGATCGGCACGGCACCGAGCTGGACCGGGCCGACCTGGATCTGGCCATCGCAGGCGATGGTCTGCGCCTGCGCCGCGAGCGGCAGGGCCAGGATCAGCCCGGCGAGGATGGAACGCATGGGAGGGCCTCCTGGGTCGGCGCGGCCGAGCTTGTCCGGCCGCGCCGGCCTGCCGCGAAGGGGCGCTGCCGTTCGGCGGCGATGGGCGGAACCGATCGCGACACCGCCGTCAGACGCGGCAGCCATAAGCCTGGGCGGCGCGGATCGCCGATTCCGGCGCCCAGACGGTCCCGACGCTGGTCCCGACGGGGATGAGGTGCGTGCGGCCCGGCGCCAGGATGGTGGCGGTGGTCGGCGGCTGGCCGGACACGCCCTCGACCGGCCCACGGGTCACCCGGACGCCGGTCGAGGTGCCGCCGCTGTTGAAGAAGACGGCGAAATGGCCCCGCATCGGCTCGCCGCCGCGGTCGGTGCCGACGATCCGGCTCTCGATCCGCTCCAGGTTCAGATGCGGCGGACAGCCGGTCTGCGCGGCGGCCGGCAAGGCCGCCCCGAGCGCGAGGAGGGCGGCGAGGCTCACGAAACGGCGCATGACAGCTCCCCATTGAAGGAAGCCGGAGCATGGCGCGGCAGGCGCGGGCTTGGCCAGCCGGCGCGGCCGACGCCGCGGATCGACGGCGCCTATCGGCTGGCGTCGAGCGCCGCCTGGAGGATGTAGGCCGCCGCCGCGCTGTCCACCGCTCCCGCGCGCTTCTTGCGGGTGAGGTCGGCCTCCTGGATCATCATGCGGTTCACGGCCGCCGAGGAGAGGCGCTCATCCCAGAGGGCGCCGGGCAGGCCCGTCGCCTCCGTCAGGGCCAAGGCCCAGTCGGACGCCGATTGCGCCGCCGGGCCCATGGTCCCGTCCATGGACAGGGGCAGGCCGACGACCAGCCCGCCCACCCCCTCCTTCCGGGCGATGGACACGATCTCGGCCGCGTTCTTCGTCAGCTTGTCCCGCTTGAGCGCCGGGTAGGGGCTGGCCAGCAGCAGCGTCACGTCCGAGAGCGCGAGACCGATGGTCTTCGCCCCGGGATCAAGGCCCAGGAGGCGGGCGTGCCGGGGCAGGGCGGCGCGCAGGTCGGCCATGTTGAACAGCGTCATGCCCGCCCTTATGGTCCCCGCCCTTCACCCAGGGAAGATTCAGAAGAATGTCGCTCGATGCCGCGACCGTGCGCCGCGTCGCCACCCTCGCCCGCATCCGCGTGGAAGATGCCGAGGTCGAGAAGCTGCAACAGGAACTCAACGGCATCCTCGGCTGGATCGAGCAGCTGAACGAGGTGAACACGGACGGCGTCGAGCCCATGGCCGGCGGCAGCCCCCTGCCCGCCAGCGCCATGCCCATGCGCGAGGACGCCGTGACCGATGGCGGCATCGCCGAGAAGGTCCTGGCCAACGCCCCCGACCGCGAGGGCGAGTATTTCGGCGTGCCCAAGGTGGTGGAGTGACCATGAACCCGACCGACTTCACCATCGCCGGCGCGCTGGCCGCGCTGAACGAGGGCGCGCTCTCCTCCGTCGAGCTGACGGGCGCCTATGCCAAGGCGATCGAGCAGCTGAACCCGCGGATCAACGCCTACATCACCCCGACGCTCGACCAGGCGATGGAGGCCGCCCAGGCCTCCGACGCGCGGCGCGCGCGGGGCGAGGCCGGGCCGCTGGAGGGCATTCCCCTCGGCATCAAGGATCTGTTCTGCACCGCGGGCACGCGCACCACGGCGGGGTCCAACATCCTCGGCAGCTTCGTGCCGCCCTATGAGAGCACCGTCAGCGGCAACCTGCTGCGCGACGGCGCGGTGTTCCTGGGTAAGCTGAACCTGGACGAGTTCGCCATGGGCTCGTCCAACACCACCTCCGCCTTCGGGCCGGTCGAGAACCCCTGGTCCCGCGCCAACGATCCGTCGAAGCGGCTGGTGCCGGGCGGGTCCTCGGGCGGCTCGGCCGCCGCGGTCGCGGCGCGGATGGCGGCGGGGGCGACGGCGACCGACACCGGCGGCTCCATCCGCCAGCCCGCGGCCTTCTGCGGCATCGCCGGCATCAAGCCGACCTACGGGCGGTGCTCCCGCTTCGGGATCGTGGCCTTCGCCTCCTCGCTCGACCAGGCGGGGCCCGTCGCCCGCACCGTCGAGGATTGCGCGATCCTGCTGCGGTCCATGGCAGGATACGATCCCAAGGACAGCACCAGCGCCAATCTGCCGGTGCCGGACTTCGCGGCAGCGGTGCAGCGGGGCGTGAAGGGGCTGCGGATCGGCGTGCCGGCGGAATACACGCTGCCGGGCATGCCGGCGGAGATCTCCAAGCTCTGGGAACAGGGCCTCGCCTGGCTGCGCGACGCCGGGGCGACGACGGTCCCCATCACCCTGCCACATACAAAGTACGCGCTGCCGACCTACTACATCGTGGCCCCCGCCGAGGCGTCCTCGAACCTCGCGCGCTATGACGGCGTGCGCTTCGGCCTGCGCGAGGCGGCGAAGGACAGCGACCTCAAGGACCTGTACCAGCGCACGCGGGCCAAGGGCTTCGGCGCCGAGGTGCGGCGGCGCATCATGATCGGCACCTATGTGCTGAGCGCCGGCTATTACGACGCCTATTACCTCAAGGCGCAGAAGGTCCGCGCCCTGATCCGCCGCGACTTCGAAGAGGCCTGGGCGTCCTGCGACGCCATCGTCACGCCCGCCACGCCGTCGGCCGCCTTCGGCATGGATGAGCGGCAGGACGACCCCGTGAAGATGTACCTCAACGACGTCTTCACAGTGACGGCGAACCTCGCGGGCCTGCCGGGCCTCGCCGTGCCGGCGGGGCTGGATGCTCAGGGCCTGCCGCTCGGCCTGCAGGTGATCGGCAAGCCCTTCGACGAGGAGACGGTCTTCGCCGTGGGCCACGCCATCGAGCGCGCGGCGGAGTTCCGGGCGCTGCCGCAGCTTCGGGCGGCCGCGTGAGGAGCAGGGTGTGACGCTGGTTGCTCGACTTCCGGGCCTCGGTCGCAGCGATCCACGCGGCGGCGCGCGGCCGGCGCTTCCTCTCCTACGGGGAGGTCGCCGCGGCCTCGGGCCTGCCCTGGAACCTGGCGCGGCGGCGGATGGACCCGCATCTCTTCGCCATCTGCGGCTGGGCGACGCGACGCGGCTGGCCGTTGCTCTCGGCCATCGTGGTGGACAAGGGCAGCGTGTCACACGGCGCGATGAAGGGGCGCCCCCTCATCGGCTTCGCCCGCGCGGCGGAACGCGCCGGGCGCATCGTGGGGGAGGACGCGGTGGCCTTCCTCGCGCAGGAACAGCAACGGGTTTTCGAGTGGGCCGAGAGGACACGGGACGATGAGCTACACGATTGAAGGCAGCACCGGCCCCTGGGAGGTCGTGATCGGCCTCGAAGTCCACGCCCAGATCGTCTCCCACGCCAAGCTGTTCAGCGGCGCGGCGACCGCCTTCGGGGCGGAGCCGAACAGCCAGGTCTCCTTCGTGGATGCCGGCTTCCCGGGCATGCTGCCCGTCATCAACCGCGAATGCGTGGCGCAGGCGGTGCGCACCGGCCTCGGGCTGAACGCGAAGATTAACCTCTGGTCCCGCTTCGACCGGAAGAACTACTTCTACGCGGACCTGCCGCAGGGCTACCAGATCAGCCAGTACGCCCACCCCATCGTCGGCGAAGGCGCGGTCGAGATCGAGCTCGAAGGCGGCGTCACCAAGCGCATCGGCATCACGCGCCTCCACCTCGAGCAGGATGCCGGCAAGTCGCTGCACGACCAGCACCCGCAAAAATCCTTCATCGACCTCAACCGCTCCGGCGTCGCGCTGATGGAGATCGTCAGCGAGCCCGACATGCGCTCGCCCGAGGAGGCCGGCGCCTACCTGTCGAAGCTGCGGCAGATCATGCGCTACCTCGGCACCTGCGACGGCAACATGGACGAAGGCTCGATGCGGGCGGACGTCAACGTCTCCGTCCGCAAGGCGGGCGAGGGCTTCCGCACGCGCTGCGAGGTGAAGAACGTCAACAGCGTGAAGTTCGTCATGCAGGCGGTCGAGGCCGAGGCGCGGCGCCAGATCGAAGTCTGGGAGTCGGGCGGCACGGTCGAGCAGGAGACGCGCCTGTTCGACACGCAACGTGGTGTCACCCGCTCCATGCGCTCCAAGGAGGACGCGCATGACTACCGCTACTTCCCCGACCCCGACCTGCCGCCCCTCGTGCTCGAGGCCAACTGGGTCGAGCAGCTGAAGGCCACCCTGCCGGAGCTGCCGGATGTGCGGCGCGCGCGCTACATGGCCCTCGGCCTGTCCGCCTACGACGCGCACGTCCTGACGATCGAGAAGGAAACCGCCGCCTTCTTCGAGACCGTCGCCAAGGGCCGGGACGCCAAGCTCGCGGCCAACTGGGTGACCGGCGACTTCTTCGCCGCGCTCAACCGCCTCAAGCGCGACATCAGCGACCCGCCCGTCACGGCCGAGAACCTGGGCGCGCTGCTCGACCTGATCGCCGACAACACGATCAGCGGGAAGATCGCCAAGGACGTGTTCGAGATCATGCTCGAAACCGGCCAGGCGCCCGGCACCATCGTCGAGGAACGCGGCCTCAAGCAGGTGACCGACACCGGCGCCATCGAGGCCGCCGTCGCCAAGGTGCTGGAAGCCAACGCCGACAAGGTGGCCGAATACCGCTCCGGCAAGGACAAGCTGTTCGGCTTCTTCGTCGGCCAGGTGATGAAAGCCATGCAGGGGAAGGGAAACCCGGGCCTCGTCAACGACGTGCTGAAGAAGGCGCTGGGGTGAGGCGGCGGGGGGCGCTGCCCCCCGTACCCCCCGCTGGGGGCCTGCGAGGCTCTCAGGCCCCCGCGGAGAATTTGTTGATGGGTGTTGAGGGAGGGGCCGGCGCGAGCGTCGGGCCATGCGGTTCCGCTGTGCCCCTCCCTCAACACCCATAAGTCTCGGCAGGGGTTTGGGGAGCCCCAGGCTCCCCAACGGGGGTGCGGGGGCAGAGCCCCCGCCTCGCCCTACCCCGGCCCTGCGAAGCCTGCCGCGCGGAACGGCGCTTGTCCCGCGGGTGACAGCAGATGTGCGAGCAGCGCGGCGCCGCCGGCCGGGCTGGGCGCGGCGGTCGGGATCGCGGCGATGTAGGGCGTGACGAGCTGGGCGCTGTCCGGCAGCGGGGCCGCGCGCACGCCGGAGACGGCGAGGATCTCGCTCATCTGCGTGATGACGGCGCCGGCCTCCCCGGCGGCGACGGCCTGAACGGCGGCGAGGCCGCGCGAAAAGGGCCGGCGCGGGATGGCGGGTGCGAGCCGGTCCAGCAGCGCGGCGACGTGGCGGCCAGTCGTCGCGCCGGCCGCGCCGTCGGAGAGGGCGATGCTCGGCAGGGCGCGGAGGGCGGCGGCGAGGGCGGCTTCGGTGCCGATCTCGGGCAGGGCGCCGGTGTCGCGCATGGCGAAGCCGAGGCGCATGCGCCCGAGCTCGCGGACTGTCGCGCGGTCGAGAACGCCCGCTTCGAGGAGCGGCGGCATCTGGTTGGCGGCGTTCACGGCGAGGTCCACGGGCTCCCGGAAGCGGAGGCGGGTGGCCACCTGCCCGCCATTGCCGGTCTCGATGGCGACGGCGCGGCCCGTGGCCTCGGTGAAGCCGCGGGTCGCCTCCTGCATGGCATGTTCCACGGCGCCGGTGCAGAGGACGCGCAGCGGCGCGGGCTGGGCCCGTGCGGCGACGGGGAGGCCGAGGAGGAGAGCGAGCGTGCGGCGCCGGATCATGCGCCAGCCTTGCCCGGACGGATGCGGCGCGGCAAGCATGCGCGCTTCCGCCGGAGGAACCCGTCCATGGCCCACGCCCTTGCCCCGTCCGCCCCTGCCCTGCTGCGCAACAGCGGCCTCGACGCGCCGGCGGTGCGCCAGGCCCGGGTGGATCTGGCGGCCTGCTTCCGGATGGCGGCGCGCCTCGGCCTGCATGAGGGGATCTGCAACCACTTCTCCTTCGTCGTGCCGGGGCGGGACGACCTGATGCTGGTCAACCCCTATGGCTATGCCTTCAGCGAGATCACGGCCTCCCGGCTGCTGATCTGCGACTTCCACGGCAACGTGGTGGCCGGGGACGGCGTGCCGGAGGCAACGGCCTTCTACATCCACGCGCGGATGCACATGCGCCACCCGCGCGCCAAGGCGGCCTTCCACACCCACATGCCGAACGCGACCGCGCTCGCGATGCTGGAGGGGCCGCCGCTGGTCTGGGCCGGGCAGACGGCGCTGAAGTTCTATGGCCGCACGCTGGTGGACGAGGACTACAACGGCCTGGCTCTCGACGAGCGCGAGGGCGACCGCATCGCCGGGAGCCTGGGCGACGCCGACATCGTCTTCATGAAGAACCACGGCGTGATGGTCGTGGGGCCGAGCGTCGCCGAAGCCTGGGACGATCTCTACTACCTCGAGCGCGCGGCGGAGGCGCAGCGCCTCGCCTTCTCGACCGGCCGGGCGCTGAAGCCCGTGGCCCCGGAGATCGCGCGCAAGACCTACGAGCAGATGCGCGAGGGGGACCGCGAGAGCGCGCGACTGCACCTGGAGAGCATCAAGCGCATCCTGCGCAAGGACGCGCCCGACTTCGAGGACTGAGCGTGGCTTCGCCGGGGAGGGCGCCCCCCTCCCCGATCCCCGACAGATTCGCAGGGGTCTGGGGCAGGCAGCGCCTCCCCCAGCAAAGCCCCCTCAGAACGCCGGGACGACGGCGCCCTGGAAGGTGGTGCGGACGAACTCCTTCACCTCCTCCGTCTGGTAGGCGGCGACGAGGCGGCGCACCCAGGCCGCCTCGCGGTCCGGCTGGCGGACGGCGATGACGTTGGCGTAGGGGCTGTCGGCGCTCTCCAGCGCGATGGCGTCGCGCACCGGGTTCAGTCCGGCGGGGATGGCGAAGTTGGTGTTGATCGCCGCGGCCTCGACCTCCTCGAGGGCGCGGGGAAGCTGCGCGGCTTCCAGCTCGACGATGCGCAGGCGGCGCGGATTCTCCGCGACGTCGGCGACGGTGGCGCGGAAATCGGCGCCGTCGCGCAGGCGGAAGGCGCCGTTGGCCGCGAGCAGCACGAGCGCGCGGCCGCCATTCGTCGGGTCGTTGGGGATGGCGATGCGCCCGCCTTGCGGCACGTCCGCGAGCCGGCGGTGGCGGCGGGAGTAGATGCCCATCGGGAAGACCATGGTCTTGGCGACGGAGACGAGGGGCAGGCGCCGGTCCCGCACCTGCTGGTCCAGGAAGGGCTGGTGCTGGTAGCTGTTGGCGTCGAGGTCGCCCGCGGCGAGCGCGGCGTTGGGCTGGATGAAGTCCGAGAACTCGACGATGCGGAGGACGAGGCCGTCGCGCCCCGCGATCTCCCGCACCTTCTCCATCACCTGGGCGTGCGGCCCGGCGGTGACGCCGATGCGCAAGGGCCGCTGCGCGCTGCCGATGTCCTGCGCGAAGGCGGTGGCCGGCAGGGCGAGGCCGGCGAGGAGAAGGGGGCGGCGAGGGATCAAGGTCGGGCTCCTATTTGCGGGACAGGCGGCGGACCAGCCAATCCCCGAGGGATTGCAGGCCCTGCACGAAGAGGATGAGGAGGATGACGACGGTCGCCATCACCTCCGGCATGAAGCGCTGATAGCCGAAGCGGATGCCGAGATCGCCGAGGCCGCCGCCGCCCACGGCGCCCGCCATGGCCGAGAAGCCGACGAGCGAGACGAGGGCCACGGTGACCGCGGCGATCAGCCCTGGCAGCGCCTCCGGCACCAGGACCTTGGCGACGATCTGCAGCCGGGAGGCGCCCATGGCGCGGGCGGCCTCGATCACGCCGCGGTCCACCTCGCGCAAGGCGTTCTCGAACAGGCGGGCGAGGAAGGCGGTGGCCGCGAGGGCCAGCGGCACGATGGCCGCACCCGTGCCGATGGAGGTGCCGGCGACGAGCCGGGTGAACGGCACGATCGCCACCATCAGGATGATGAAGGGGGTGGAGCGCGCGGCATTGACGATGAGGCCGAGCGGCCGGTTGATCCATCCGTTGGGCGAGAGCCCGCCGGGTGCGGTGACGTGCAGCAGCAGGGCGAGCGGCAGGCCGAAGGCGACGGCGATGCCGGCCGAGGCGCCGACCATGATCACCGTCTCCCAGAAGGATTCGAGCAGCAGGTCCTGCATCGCGGGGGTGAGGACGTTCATCCCTCGATCTCCGTGACCGTGAGGCCCAGGCTGCGCATCCAGGCGAAGCTGGCCTCCAGCCGGTCGGGCGCGCCGTAGGCGGCGAGCGCCATCACGCCGAAGGGCTCGCCGGCGATCTCGTCCACGCGCCCGCTCACGATGTTCATGTCCACGCCGAAGTCGCGCGAGGCTTCGCTGACGACCGCGCGGGTGGAGTTGGGGCCGGCGAAGAGCACCTGAACGAGGCGCCGGGCCTCGCCGTCGCGCGCGGCGGGCAGGCGCGCGACGGTGCCCTCCGGCACGGAATGGCCGATGACCTCCGCCACGAAGCGGCGCGTGGTCGGCTGGGCGGGACGGGTGAAGACGTCGAAGACGCGCCCTTCCTCGATCACGCGCCCGGCTTCCATCACGGCGACGCGGTCGCAGACGGACTTCACCACGCCCATCTCATGCGTGATCAGCAGCACGGTGAGGTCGAGCCGCGCGCGCAGGTCCCGGATGAGGGCGAGGATCTCGGCGGTGGTCTCGGGGTCGAGGGCGCTGGTCGCCTCGTCGCACAGGAGGATGCGCGGCTTGGAGGCGAGGGCACGCGCGATGCCGACCCGCTGCTTCTGCCCGCCGGAGAGCTGCGCCGGGTAGGCATCCCGCTTCGCCTCGAGCCCGACGAGCGGGAGGAGCTCGGCGACGCGCGCCGCGCGCCCGGCGCGCGGGACGCCCGCGATCTCGAGCGGAAAGGCCACGTTCTCGGCCACGGTGCGGCGGGCGTGCAGGTTGAAGTGCTGGAACACCATGCCCATCCCGCGCCGGGCCTGGCGCAGCGCCGCGTCGTCGAGCGCGAGCACGTCCTGGCCCAGCACCTGCACCGTGCCGGCATCCGGCCGTTCGAGCAGGTTCACGCAGCGGATGAGCGTGGATTTCCCCGCGCCCGACCGGCCGACGATGCCGAACACTTCCCCGGCCTCGACCGAGAGGGAGACGTCGTCGAGCGCGGGCAGCGCGTCGGGCGCGAAACGCTTGCGCAGCCCCTGGAGGCGGATGGCGGCCATGGCGGGGGGCCTATGGCGCAGGCTGGCGGGCGGCGGAAGCCGCTCCGGGTGAAGATCAGGCATGGCGGCGGGCTTCAGGCCGTCGGGGGAAGCGGCGCGGGACCACCGGCCGGCGGCGGCGTCCACGGCGCGGAAGCGGGCTGCCGCGCCAGCAGCCGCCTCGCGGCGCGGGTCGCGGCCTCGGCGTCGGCGAAGTTGGCGCGGTCGAGCTCTTCGAGGCGCGGATCGAGCGCGACGAGATACCAGCCATGATCGCCCCCGGCATCGTGGGCCTGGACGGCGATGGCGACGAAGCCGCCGGCGGAATCACTGACGGGAATGGAGCGCAGCATGGGGATGGGATCCTGGACGGCCAACGAGGTCGGGCGGGGCTGAGGGCGCCGCTTCAACAGGTCCGGCCGGGAATGGGCTGCGTCATGGCGGTCAGGTGACACGTCCTGGCGGCGCCGCACCAGCGCAAAAACGCCGACGCAACGCGCAATTGCCGCATATCACTTTTGGTTTTCGTGCTTTCCGTCACCCCATCTCGATCCGCGCCTCGCGCACGATCCGGCCCCACTTGGCGTGCTCCGCCTCCAGGAAGGCGCGGAACTCGGCGGGGGATGCGCCGAGCGGCTCGCTGCCATCCTGGGCCAGGCGGGCCAGCGTCTCCTCCGTGGCCAGGGTCCGGCGGATCTCGGCGTTCCAGCGGGCGATGGCGGGCTCCGGCGTGCCGCGCGGGGCGACGATGCCGGTCCAGTTCGTGGCCTCCACCGCCGTGCCGGCCTCGGTCAGCGTCGGCACGCTGGGGAAGGCCCGCGCCCGCGCGCGGGAGGAGACGGCCAGCGCCCGCATCTCGCCGGTCTCGATCAGGGCCCGCACCGCGAGCGGGTTGGCGAAGTAGAGATCGGCGCGGCGGGCGAGGATGTCGGTGATGACGACGGAGGCGCCGCGATAGGGGATCTGCGTGATGTCCACGCCGGCCACGCGGGCGAACAGCTCCCCGGTCAGGTGGCCGACGGTGCCGTTGCCGGTGTGGGCTGCGGTCAGCGCGCCCGGGCGGCGCCGCGCCTCGGCGACGACGTCGGCGATGGTCTGCCAGGGCGCGTTGCGCCCGACGACGACGACCATGGGCTGCTGCGCGACGGTCGAGACCAGCGCGAAATCCCGCAGCGGGTCGAAGGGCATGTTGGGATAGAGGGCGTGGTTGATCGCCAGGTTCGACGCCTGGCCCATGCCGAAGGTGTAGCCATCAGGAGGGGCCTTCGCGACGGCGTCGAGCCCGATGTTGCCCCCTGCCCCGGGCCGGTTCTCGGCGACGATCGTCCAGCCCGTGAGCTGCGCGATGCGGCCGGTGATCTCGCGGCTGATGACGTCGGTGCCGCCCGCCGGCGGGAAGGGCACGACGAAGCGGATCGGCCGGTCGGGATAGGCGGGCTGCGCCGCGGCGGCCCGGGCCGCGAGGATGGCGGGCGCGGCGAGGAGCAGGCGGCGGCGGTCCATGGGGGGGTCCTCAGGCGGCGCGCGGCGGAAGCGGCTGAGCGAGCCGCCATGCAGCAGGTTGGACGGCAGGGGGCGGCCGACGATGCGCTCCGCGAGCTCCGCCGCGGCGAGCAGCGCCTCCAGGTCCACCCCGGTCTCGATCCCCATCTCATGGGCGAGGAAGACGAGCTCCTCGCTGGCGATGTTGCCGGGCGCGCCGGGATGGCCGGCGAAGGGGCAGCCGCCGAGCCCGGCGACCGCCGCGTCGAACAGCGTGACCCCCATGCGCAGCCCGGCGAACGCGTTGGCGATGCCGAGGCCGCGGGTGTCGTGCAGGTGGAGCGAGACCCTGGGCTCCGGGAAGCGCTCGCGCACGGCGCCCACCAGCCGCTCGATGTGCAGCGGATCCGCCCAGCCCATGCTGTCCGCCAGCGAGATCTTGTCCACGTTGCAGCCGGTGTCCGTCGCCAGCGTCATCGCGTCGGAAAGGACGCGCATGGCCTGGGCCACCGTGACCTCGCCGCTGTGGTTGCAGCCGAAGGCGGCCTGGATGGAGACGCGGTTGACCGGCAGGCCGGCCGCCTGGTGCGCCGCGATCAGATCGCGTTGCACGCCGAGCGCCTGCGCATGCGTGCGGTTGAGGTTCTTGAGCGAGAAGGCCTCGGAGGCGGCGAAGGTGATGGAGCCGAAGAGGGTCAGCCGGTCCTGGAAGGCCAGCGCCTGCTCCATGCCGCGGGCGTTGAACCACAGCGCCGTGTAGCCCGTGCCCTCGCGCGGGGTGATGCCCGCCACCACCTCCGCCGCGTCGGCCCAGCCGGGGACGAGCCTGGGGTTCACGAAGCTCGCCACCTGGATGCGCGGCAGGCGGGCGGCGGAGAGCGCGTCGATGAGGGCGATCTTGTCGCGGGTGGCGATGGGGCCCGTCTCGATCTGGAAGCCCTCGCGCGGACCTTCCTCGGTGATCTCGATGCGGCGCGGCAGATCGGACATGGGCAGCCTCCCCGTTGGCGGGGAGCCTGGGGCGCCGCGCGAAGCCCGGTCAAGCGGTGCGATCTTGCGCGCGGACGCGCCCCGCGCCAACACGCGCGCCATGACCGACGACACCCCGCCCGACCGCCTCTCGACCGACCCGGACAGCCCCTTCCACCAGCCGGAGCTGCTGAAGCGCGGCGTCGGCATCCGCTTCCGCGGGGTGGAGCGCACCAATGTCGAGGAATACTGCCTGTCCGAGGGTTGGGTGCGCGTCAGCCTGGGCAACAAGGTGGACCGCAAGGGCAAGCCGCTCACGATGAAGCTGACGGGCCCGGTCGAGGCCTGGTTCCTCAACCCGGCGGAGCCGGGCTGAACCCGCCGGCGTCGCGGGCCGCCCGGTGAGGCGGCGGGCGGGACCGGCACGGTCGGCCGCCTTTCCCGGCCGGTTCCCGCCGCCGGGGTGACCGGGGGCATCCGGGCGCTCCCGGGCCCGGATGCAGAAAGGCCCGGCGGGTGTCCCCGCCGGGCCTTTCGCTCTTGAGGGGGTGGCGAACCACCCCCTCGCCTTCGATGTCATTCCGCCGCGCGGGTGCCGCGGAAGTTCGCGGTGCTGGCGGAGCCGTCCGCGTTCTCGGCGAAGATGTCGCGGTCCTTCGTCTCCGGCACCATGAACAGGCCGATGACGACGGTCGCGAGCGCGATCACGATCGGGTACCAGAGGCCGTAATACACGTCGCCGGTCTGCGCGATCATCGCGAAGGCCGTCGCCGGCATCAGGCCACCGAACCAGCCATTGCCGATGTGATAGGGCAGCGACATGGAGGTGTAGCGGATGCGTGTCGGGAACAGCTCCACCAGCGCGGCCGCGATCGGGCCGTAGACCATCGTGACGTAGATCACGAGCAGCGTGAGGATGCCGATCAGCACCGCCGGCTGCTCGCGGAAGATGTCGAAGGGGCCCGACATCCGCACCACCGACGGGTTGGCCGCGAGCGGGTAGCCCGCCGCCGTCACCGCCGCCTGGAGCTGCGCCGCGAATTGCGGGTTGCCGGCGGCCTCGATGGCCGGGCCGCCCGCGATGACGACGCCCGCGCCCTGCCGGCCCGGCTCGTTCTGCACCCGGTAGTTCACCGAGAGCCGCGCGAGCGCGGCCTTGGCCACGTCGCAGGGCTCGGTGAAGCGCGCCGTGCCGGTCGGGTTGAACTGGAAGGAGCAGCGGGACTGGTCCACCACCACCTGCACCGGGATGTTCTGGTGCGCGGCGTGGAGCGCCGGGTTGGCCTCCGCGCTCATCAGCTTGAAGAGCGGGAAGTAGGTCAGCGCGGCGATGAGGCAGCCGCCCAGGATGATCGGCTTGCGGCCGACCTTGTCGGACAGCCAGCCGAAGAACACGAAGCCGCCGGAGCCGAGCAGCAGCGACCAGGCGATCAGCATGTTCGTGGTGAAGCCGTCCACCTTCAGGACGTTGCCGAGGAAGAACAGGGCGTAGAACTGGCCGGTGTACCAGACCACCGCCTGCCCCATGACGAGGCCGAGCAGGGCGAAGAGGGCGATCTTGGCGTTCTTCCACTGGCCGAAGGCCTCGCCGATCGGGGCCTTGGAGTGCTTGCCCTCCTCCTTCATCTTCTGGAAGGCCGGGCTCTCGTTCATCTGCATGCGGATCCAGACGGAGATCGCGAGCAGCAGGATCGAGACCAGGAAGGGCACGCGCCAGCCCCATTCGAGGAAGGCCTGCTCCCCGATGATGGAGCGCACGCCCAGGATCACGAGCAGCGACAGGAAGAGGCCCGCCGTCGCGGTGATCTGGATGAAGCTCGTGTAGAAGCCGCGGCGGCCGTTCGGCGCGTGCTCGGCCACGTAGGTCGCGGCACCGCCATACTCGCCACCGAGCGCCAGGCCCTGGAGGCAGCGCAGGATGATGAGGATGATGGCCGCCGAGATGCCGATCTGGTCCGAGGTGGGCAGGATGCCGACCACGAAGGTCGAGGCGCCCATGATCACGATCGTGACGAGGAAGGTGTATTTCCGACCGACGAGGTCACCGAGGCGCCCGAAGACCAGCGCGCCGAAGGGCCGGACGAGGAAGCCCGCGGCGAAGGCCAGCAGGGCGAAGATGTTGCGCGTCGTCTCGTCGAACATCGAGAAGAACTTCGCGCCGATGATCACGGCGAGCGAGCCGTAGAGGTAGAAGTCGTACCATTCGAACACCGTGCCCAACGACGAGGCAAGGATGACCTTGCGCTCCTCCCGGGTCATCGGCGCCGTCTGCGCCTGCATTGCCATTCCCCGTCCTTTCTTTCTCGGGCGTCTTGCGCAGGCGGGACCATCGGAGCGCGATGTGCGACCCGGACGATCCCTGACCTGTGCGACGGGGTCAGTGTCAGACGGCGATCTGGCAACGATCAACTTGTCGTCAGATGTGAAAAACGTCACGCATGGCTGTTACGAGATTTCATTTGCCAACAACTTTGTCACCAGCGGCGCCGCGTCGAAACGGCGCTCGAGCTCCTGCTGGGTCATGACGATGTGGAAGCGCAGCGCGCCGCGGATCGCCGGCGCTTCGCCGGTGCGCTGCTCGGCGTGGATGGGCAGCGTCGCGAACAGCACGGGCTCCGCGTGCAGCGGCAGCCGGTCGGCCGGGACCGGCGGCTCGCCCGCCATCGCGGCGAGGCGCCGCGGCAGCGCCTCGACGGCGGCG
>JAIEOO010000089.1 GCA_019750475.1 Acetobacteraceae bacterium
GCGGCTTGCGCAGCGGCGGCGTGCGACCTCAGGGGGGCGGCGATCCGCCGCCGCGCGGCCGTCGTCAGGCTGCCTTCCGCAGCGGCCGGCGGAAGCGGTAGGCCAGCGCCTCCGCCACATGCGCGCGGCCGACGCTCGCGCTGCCGGCGAGGTCCGCGATGGTGCGGCTCACGCGCATCGTGCGGACGAAGCCGCGCGCCGAGAGGCCCATGCGCTCCGCCGCCTGTTCCAGCAATTGCCGCGCCGGCCGTTCGAGCGAGACCGTCGCCTCCAGCGCGGCGCCATCGGCCGCGGCGTTGTGGCGCGGGCCGTCGGCGCCATAACGCGACCGCTGGCGCGCGCGGGCCTCGGTCACGCGGGCGGCGATGGGCGCCGTGGGCTCGCCGCGCGGCGCGCGGGCGAGTTCGGCGGCCGGCACCGCCTGCACCTCGATCACGAGGTCCATGCGGTCGATCAGCGGCCCCGAGAGCTTGTCGAGGTAGTCCTCCCCGCAGCGGGGGGCGCGGGCGCATTCACGCGGCGCGTCGCCGAGATGGCCGCAGCGGCAGGGGTTCATCGCGGCGACGCACTGGAAGCGCGCGGGATAGGCGACATGGGCGTTGGCGCGGGCGATGACGGCCCGGCCCGTCTCCATCGGCTGGCGCAGCGCCTCCAGCGCGGGGCGCGGGAATTCCGGCCATTCGTCGAGGAACAGCACGCCGTGATGCGCCAGGCTGATCTCGCCCGGCTTGCCGCGGTTGCCGCCGCCGATCAGCGCCGCCTGGCTGGCGGAATGGTGCGGGTCGCGGAAGGGGGGACGGGTCAGCAGGGCGCCCCCGCGCAACAGCCCGGCGACCGAGTGGATGAGGGACAGTTCCAGCGCCTCGCCCGGCGTCAGCGGCGGCAGCAGCCCGGGCAGCCGCGCGGCCAGCATGGATTTCCCGGCGCCCGGCGGGCCGAGCATCAGCAGGTTGTGGCCACCGGCCGCCGCGATCTCCAGCGCGCGCTTGGCGCTTTCCTGGCCCTTCACCTCCGACAGGCAGGGGCCCTGCCAGGCGGCGGCATCGAGCGCGGGCGGCGCCGGCGGCGCGAGCACCTGGAGGCCGCGAAAGTGATTGAGCAGGGCAGGGAGGTCGGGCGTGGCCAGCACCTCGCCCCGGCCGGCCCAGGCGGCCTCTCCCCCCTGCGGCGCGGGGCAGATCAGCCCGAGCCCGCGCTCCGATGCCTTGAGGGCGGCGGGCAGCACGCCGGCGACCGGCAGCACCGCCCCGTCGAGCGAGAGTTCGCCGAGCGCCGCGAAGCCTGCCAGCTCCTCCCGCGGCAGCACGTCCATCGCGGCCATGAGGGCGAGCGCGATCGGCAGGTCGTAATGCGAGCCCTCCTTGGCGAGGTCGGCGGGGGCGAGGTTCACCAGCACCCGCTTCGCCGGCAGCGACAGGCCGAGGCCCGTGAGCGCCGCCCGCACGCGCTCCCGGCTCTCGCCCACCGCCTTGTCGGCGAGGCCGACCAGCGCGAATTGCGGCAGGCCCGGCGAGAGCTGGACCTGCACCTCCACCGGCACGGCCTCGATGCCGGAGAAGGCGAAGGTGGAGACGCGGGCAAGGCTCATGCGCCGGGGAATGCCCGACTGCCGCGCTCGGGTTCAAGTGAATTCGTTACGGCGGATACATGTTCCGCCCGCGTTCATCCCAGCTTGAACAGGGCCCGGGCGTTGCCTTCGCGGATCAGGGCGGCATTGGCCTCGGGGAGGGCGGCGGCGGCGAGGGTCGCGAGCGGGTCGCGATCCATGGGCGGGAAGGCGTCGTCGGTGCCGAGCAGCACGCGGTCCGCCCCCACCATGCCGACCAGCGTCCGCACGAGGTCGCCGGAATGGAGGATGGTGTCGTAATGGCAGCGGCGCAGATAGTCGGAGGGCTTGCGCTTCGCCCCGCTGCCGCCGGTGGCCGCCGGCAACCGCTCATACATCACGTCGAACCGGCCGGAGAGCCAGAGCAGCGCGCCGCCGCCATGGGGAAGGAACAGCTCGATCTCGGGGAAGCGGTCGAGCACGCCGGAGTGAATGAGGCTCGCGACGGCGAGCGTCGTGTCGAAGGTGTATTGCGCCACCTGCGTCAGCCCCCAGCGCCGCACGCGCGGCCCGGGCGCCAGATCCACCGGGTGGATCAGCAGCGGCACCCCCAGTTCCTGGACGGCGGCCCAGTAGGGGTCGAGCTCCATCTCGCCGAGGTTCACGCCGCCGACATTGGCCGGCGCCGCGGCACCCTTGGCGCCGCCCTCGCGCACGGCGCGGCGCAGCTCGCCCGCGGCGGCGGCCGGATCCTGCAGCGCGCCGGAGGCGAGCCAGGAGAAGTCCCCCGGCCGGCGGCGGCAGAGATCGCCGAGCGCGTCGTTCATGACCCGGTGCCAGCGAACCGCCTTGGCGGCGGGCAGGCCGAAGCCGAACATGTCCGTCCAGACCGAGAGCACCTGGTGGCGCAGCCCCATGCCGTGCATGGCGGAAACGCGCGCCTCCTCCCCCTCGATCAGGCGGGGAAAGAAGGGGCGGAGCCTGGCGCCATCCTCGTAGAGCAGCGCCGGCGGGCCGTCGGAGCCGGGCGCGATGGAGACGCCGAGCGCCTCCGGCTCGCGCCGCACGGCGTCGAGCACGGCGGCGGGGATGTAGTGGGCGTGGGCGTCGATCGCGGTCGTCACGCGGGCGTCTCCGGAATGAGTCGCAGCAGCCGGTCCGGCCCCAGCGGCAGGTGATTGATCTCGACGCCGAGCGGCTTCAGCGCGTCGGCGATGGCATTGGCGATGGCGGCGGCGCAGGCCACCACGCCGCCCTCGCCCGCGCCCTTGGCGCCGAGCGGGTTGAGCGTGGAGGGCGCGTTCTCGAGCGTGATGGTCTCGATGTTGGGGAAGCAGGTCGCGGTGGCGACGAGGTAGTCGGCGAGGCTGCCGGTCAGCAGCTGCCCGTCGGCGTCGTAGACCAGCTCGTCGAGGAAGGTCGCGCCAATCCCCTGGACCGCGGCGCCGATGGCCTGGCCGTGGATGAGCAGCGGGTTGATCGCCTTGCCCACATCCTCCGTCGCCACGTAGCGCAGCACCTCGACCTGGCCGGTCTCGGTGTCCACGGCCACATGGGCGGCGTGGGCGCCGCAGGTGTAGGTGCGGCCCTCGGGCCTGAAGGTCTCGGTGGCGTCCGGCGCCTCGCCGGCCTCGCGCATCCAGGCGTGCAGCTCCGCCATGCTGGCGATGGGCTGCGTGCCGCCCTCGCGCCACAGGCCGCCCTCGCGCAGCGTGAGGTCCTCGGCGCGGAGCTGCAGGCGGGCGGCGGCGGCGCGGAGCAGCTTCGCCCGCAGCGTCTGCCCGGCGAGGTGGATGGCGCTGCCGCCGACCACGACGGCGCGGCTGTGATAGGTGCCGAAGCCGCCCTCGATGAGGGAGGCCGTGCCGTTGCGCAGCTCGATCGCGTCCATCGGCACCGCGCCGCCGAAGACGTCGCCCGCGACCTGCGCCAGCACCGTCTTGTGCCCCTGGCCCTGGGTGGAGACGCCGGAGATGAGGCGCAGCCCGCCATCCTCGCGCAGCTCGACGCGGGCGGTCTCGGACGGCCCGGCGCCGCTGCTCTCGACGAAGCAGGCGAGGCCGATGCCGTGCAGCCGGCCGTCGGGCCGGGGCTTGCGGACCTCGTCCCGGAGGGCGTCGTAACCGAGCGCATCGAGCGCCGCGTCGAAGGCCGCCGGAACGTCGCTGCTGTCGATGGAGCTCGCCGGCTCGTAGGGAACGAGCTTCCCGATGGACCAGGGCATGTCCGTGGGCCGCAGCAGGTTGCGGCGGCGGATCTCGGCCGGGTCGAGGCCGAGCTGGCCGGCGGCGAGGTCGATCAGCCGCTCACGAAAGAAGTGCGCCTCGTAGCGGCCGGGGCCGCGCAGCGTGCCGACCGGCGTCTTGTTGGTCAGCAGCGCCTCGACCTCGAGCGCGATGTCCCGGATGCGGTAGGGGCCGGCGACGAACTGCGCGGCCTTGGCCGGGACGACGCCGCCATTGGTGCGGACATAGGCGCCCATGTCGGCGCTGATCCTGGCGCGCACGCCCAGCATCGTCCCGTCGCGCGCGAAGGCCATGGCGACGGTCGCCTCCATCTCGCGCGAGTGGTTCGTGGTCAGCAGGTGCTCCCGCCGGTCCTCGATCCACTTCACCGGGGCGCCGAAGCGCAGCGCCGCGAAGGGGATCAGGAAATCCTCCGGGTAGAACTCGCCCTTGGCGCCGAAGCCGCCGCCGACATCCACCTCGATCAGGTCCATGGAATGCTCGGGTCGGCCGAGCATGACGGCGAGCGCCCGGCGGTTCCACTGCGTGACCTTGGTGGAGCCCCAGCAGCGGAGGATGCCGTCGGCCTCCTGATGGGCGATCAGGCCCCGCGTCTCCAAGGGCAGGGCGGTGTGGCGATGCGCCGTCATGTGGCGCTCGATCACGAGATCCGCCCTGGCGAAGGCGGCGTCGGCATCGCCCATGCCCGCGGTGTAGCGCGTGGCGATGTTGGTCCCGGCCGCGGGGAACAGCAGCGAGGCGCCGGCCCGCGCGGCGTCGTAGGTCACGACGGGGTCGAGCGGCTCGTACGCCACCTCCAGCCGCTCGGCCGCGTCCTCCGCGGCGAAGCGGCTGGTGGCGACGATGACCGCGACCGCCTCGCCCACGAAGCGCACGCGGTCGGCCGCCATGGGGCGCTGGAGGAACGTCTCGAACCCCGCGAGCGGCGCGAGGCGGATGGGGATCTCGGCCGGCAGCTCGGCGAAGTCCGCCGCGGTGATCACGCCGACGACGCCGGGCAGCCCCTCGACGGAGGCCGTGTTCACGCCGAGCAGCCGCGCATGGGCGAAGGGGCTGCGGGCGATGACGGCGTGCAGGCAGCCCTCGGGGCGGATGTCGTCCACGAAGCGGGCGCGGCCGGTGAGGTGCGCGATGTCCTCGGCGCGGATCAGGGGCTGGCCGGTGAAGGGCGCGTTCATGGCGCCGTCCCCGCCGCGTCCAGCACGGCCTCCACGATCTGCACATAGCCGGTGCAGCGGCAGATGTTTCCCGAGATCGCGTCCCGCACCTCATCCGCCGTCGGATGAGGCGTCTCGGCGAGCAGCGCCGTCGCGGTCATCAGCATTCCGGGCGTGCAGAAGCCGCATTGCAGCGCGTGATGCTTCTGGAAGGCCGCTTGCAGCGGCGTCAGCGTGCCGTCCGTCGCCGCCAGCCCTTCCACCGTGGTCACGGCGCGGCCCCGTGCCTGGACGGCGAGCATCAGGCAGCCACGCACCGGCTCGCCATCCAGCAGCACGGTGCAGGCGCCGCAGACGCCATGCTCGCAGCCGAGATGCGTGCCGGTCAGGCGCAGCTCCTCCCGCAGGAAATCGGCGAGCGAGAGCCGGGCGGGGATGTCGCGCGTCACCGCCTCTCCGTTCACGGTGAGGGCGACGGTCAGGGTTTCGGCGGGACTCATGCGGCGAGGCGGGCTTCCGGCAGGGAGAGGGCGTCGGCCAGGGCCCGGCGGACCATGACCGGCGCGACGCGGCGGCGATACTCGGCGGAGGCGTGAAGGTCCGAAGGCGGATCGAGCCCCTCGGCGGCCAGCGACGCGGCTTCGCGCAGCAGGGCGGCGCCGGGCGCCTGGCCGCGCAGCCTCTCCTCCGCCGCGCGGCGGCGGATCGGCCGGTCCGAGGCCCCGAACAGCACCACCCGCGCATCGGCGCAGCGCCCATCGGGGCCGAGCTCCACCGTGACGGCTGCGCCCACCATGGCGAAATCGCCGTGGCGGCGCGCCACCTCGGCGAAGCCGGCGCGGCCGCGGGCGACGGGGAAGCGGATCGCGGCCAGCAACTCGCCCGGCCGCAGGGCCGTGGTGAAGACACCGAGGGAGAACGCCTCGGCGGGCACGTGGCGCGGGCCGGCCGGCCCGCGGATCTCCATCACCGCGTCGGCGGCGAGGCAGACCGCCGGCCATTCGGCGGCGGGATCGGCGTGGGAGAGGCTGCCGCCGATGGTGCCGCGCGACCGGATCGGGCCGTGGGCGATGTGCGGGCAGGCGAGGCCGAGCAGCGGCACCGCGCCGGCGATGGCGGCATCCGTGCCGATGCGCTTGTGCCGCACCAGCGCGCCGAGGCGCAGCTCCGTCGGCGTCAGCGACACCTCGGACAGCTCGGCGATGCCGTTGATGTCCACGAGCACGCTGGGCGCGGCGAGGCGCAGGTTCAGCGCGGGCATCAGGCTCTGCCCGCCGGCCAGCACCTTCGCGTCCTCATGCGCGGCGAGCAGCGCGAGCGCCTCCGCGATCGTGGACGGCGCGGCGTAGGCGAAGGGGGGCGCCTTCATGTCATGCGCACCCCGGTCAGCCGCACGATCTCGGCCCAGCGCGGGACCTCGGCGCGGAAGAACTGGCCGAAGCGATCCGGGCCCCAGCCCAGTGGTTCGAGGCCCTGCGCCGGCAGCGCCTGCTGCAGCTCGGCGGAGTTCACCGCGGCCTGCATGGCCTCGTTGAGGCGGTCCAGGATGGGGCGCGGCGTGCGGGCGGGGCAGAAGGTGCCGAACCAGGCGCTGAAGTCGAAGTCGCGGTCGCCGAGCTGCTCGCCCACGGTCGGCAGGTTGGGCAGCAGCGCCACGCGCTCCCGCGTCGAGGCCGCGAGCGGCCGCAAGGCGCCGCTCGCCACATGGGGCAGCGTCGCGGGAATCTGGTAGGAGAGCATGTCGATGGTGCCGTTCAGCACGTCGGCCAGCGCGGGCCCGAAGGCGCGGTAGGGCACGTGCTCGATCGGCGCGTCGTGGCGGATGCGCAGCATCTCGCCCACCAGGTGCGTCGTCGTCCCGTTGCCGCCGGAGACGAAGGTCGAACGCCCGCGCGCCTTCGCCCAGTCGATATACTCCCGCATGTTGGTGGCGGGGACGCGGCTGTTGACCAGGATGATGTTCGGCGCGTTCACGAGGTTGGTGAGCGGGTCGAAGTCGTTCAGCAGGTCGTAGGGCAGCGGGTCCGTCGCCATCGCCGCGGAGACCGAGTGGGACGCGACGGTGCCGAGGCAGATGGTGTGCCCGTCCGGCGCCGACTTCGCGACGATGTCGGCGCCGATGATGCCGCCCGCGCCGGGGCGGTTGTCCACCACCAGCGGCTGGCCGAGATTCTCGCCCGCCTGGCGCGCGACGATGCGCGCCAGCGCGTCGGCGGTGGAGCCCGGGCCGAAGGGCACGACGAAGCGGATCGGTCGGCTCGGGAAGCCTGGCTGGGCGAGCGCGGGGGCGGCGAGACCCGCGGCCGCTGCCCCGAGCAGCGCACGACGGCTGGTGGGGAAGCGTGTCATCCGCGGGTCCTCCTCGTTCCGTTACCGGTCGCGCAGCCGGTCCATCAGGGCCTTCTCCTGGCCGCCATCGATCTCGATCATGGTGCCGTTGACCATGTGCATCAGCGGCGAGGCGAGCATGGCGACGAGGTTGCCGCACTCCTCGCTCTCGGCGATGCGGCCGAGCGGGATGGAGGCCGGGGCGAGCTTGTCGGCCTCCTCGTAGGAGAGGCCCATGTCGCGCGACATGGCGCCGACGAGGCCGGCCCAGCGCTCGGTGCGCACCGGACCCGGGTTCACCGCGACGAAGCTGATGTTGTGCCTGCCGTACTGGCCGGCGAGCGACTTCGTCAGGTTCTGCCCGGCGGCGTTGGCGGCGCCCGGCACCACCTCCCAGTAGGAGGGCTTCACGCCGTCATTGCCGATGAGATTCACCACGCGCCCGCCGCCCTGCTTGACCATGAGGGGGAGCGCGTGACGCAGGATGCGGACATAGCCGAAGAACTTGAGCTGCAGGCCGAACTGCCAGTCCTCCTCGGTCAGCGTCTCGATCACGCCGCCCGGCGCGGCGCCGGCGTTGTTCACGACGATGTCGAGGCGCCCGAGCGCCTCGTGGGCCTTCATGACGAAGTTCCTCGCGTCCTCGTCCTTCGTCAGGTCGGCCGGGATGGAGAAGATCCTGCGGCCGGTCTCGGCGGCGATCTCCTTCGCGCTGGCCTCCAGCGGGCCGGGCCGGCGGGCGCAGATGGCGACGTCCACGCCTTCGCGCGCCAGCGCCCGGGTGATCGCCTTGCCGATGCCTTCGCTGCCGCCGGTCACCAGCGCCGTCTTGCCCTTGAGCTGCAGATCCATGGACGTCCCTTGCCTCTTCCCTGGGTTGCCGCCGCCGCGGCCACCGATTTGAGTGACGTTAAACGCGCCTCCTGCCGGCCGCAACCGGCAGGAGCGAGCAAAGCGCGAAGGGCGCGCGGCGGGAAGGACCGAAGGCGCCCCCCGCGTCAGGCCCGCGCGTCGGCCTCGCGGCCGTTGCGGATGACGACGACCGGCGAGACGAGCGTGGGGTCGCCGGTCTGGTCGAAGCGCAGCCGGCCGCGCGTGCTGTCCATGTCGGTCTGGCGCAGCGTGTCGCGGATCGGCCGGCGCTCGGCGCGGCCCGCGCGCTCGATCGCGGCGTAGGCCGCGTTGGCCGCGTCATAGGCCAGGGCGTGGGTGCCGTCGGGCACCTTGTTGTGCGCGGCGCGCAGCTCCGCCGCGAGGCGCTGGGCGACGGGGTTGTTCGCCGCCGTCGCGATGCTGAAGGGCGTCACGTAGATCACGCCCTCCGCCGCCGGACCCGCCAGCTCGACGAAGGCGGGCACCGCGTAGCCGTCCGAGCCGAAGATCGGCAGGTTCGACTGCATCTGGCGAAGCTGGCGGATGATCAGCGCGCCTTCGGTGTAGCGCGACCAGTCGAGCACGGCGTCGGGGTTGGCGCCGCGCAGCCGCGTGAGCTGGGCGGTGAAGTCGATGTCGCCGCGGGCGTAGCGCTCCTCGCCCACGATGGTGAGGCCCTTGGCGCGGGCCATCTCGCCGAAGGCCTCGACGCCGCCGCGGCCGAAATCGTCATTGACGCAGATGGTGGCGAAGCGCCGCGCCTGCGGATGCTTGCCGGCGATGAAGTCCACGAGGTCCGAGACCTGCTTCCGGTCCGGCACGGTGGAGCGGAAGATCCACTCGTTGCCGAGGCGCGTGAGGCGCTGCGACGTTGCGGTGATGACGATCTGCGGCACCTCCTCGTCCCGGAACACCTGGGAGGCCGAGAGGCTCGCCGGGCTCGAGACGCTGCCGAAGGCCAGCACGACGCGGTCGCGGGTCGCGAAGCGGCGGGCGATGGTCGCGGCTTCCTCGGGACGGCCGCCATCATCGGCGTGCACCACCTCGATCCGCCGGCCGCCGACGCCGCCGGCGCGGTTGCGCGTCTCGGTCACG
This sequence comes from Acetobacteraceae bacterium, assembly GCA_019750475.1. GTDB lineage: Bacteria > Pseudomonadota > Alphaproteobacteria > Acetobacterales > Acetobacteraceae > Roseococcus. Next base: position 9,246 of record JAIEOO010000089.1, read on the forward strand.
ATGTCGATGGCTTCGCGCATGGACTGGCCGAAGGCCGCGGCGCTGCCCGAATAGGGGCCGAAGGCGCCGACGCGGATGGGGTCGCGGCTCTGGGCGACGGCGAGCGCTGGCGCGGCCAGCGCCGGCACGGCGGCCAGCAGGGAGCGGCGGGGGAGGCTCATGGCATGGGTCCTTCCGTCGTGACGCCGGGCAGAGGGGATGCGGCGCGGGCCCCGGCGCCGAGGTAGCTGGCCCGCACATCGGGATCGCGGAGCAGGTCGGCCGCCGCGCCCTGCGCGACGATCCGCCCCGTCTCCATCACGGAGCCGCGGTCGGCGAGGCCGAGCGCGAGGTTGGCGTTCTGCTCGACGAGCAGGATGGTGATGCCCTCCGCCCGGAAGGCGCGGACGGCGCGCGCGACTTCGGCGACCATCAGGGGCGCGAGGCCGAGGGTGGGCTCGTCGAGCATCAGGAGGCGCGGGCGCGCCATCATGGCGCGGCCGAAGGCGAGCATCTGCTGCTCCCCGCCGGAGAGCGTGCCGGCCGCCTGGCGCCGCCGCTCGCGCAGGCGCGGGAAGCGGTCATAGGCGGCGTCGAGCCCCGCGCGCATCCCGGCCGCCGGGCGGCGCGCATGGCCGCCGACGCGCAGGTTCTCCTCGACCGTGAGGTCCGGGAAGACGCGCCGCCCTTCCGGCACGTGGACGAGGCCGCGCGCGGCGATCCGGTCGGGCGTGAGGCCGGCGATGCTCTCGCCCTCGAAGCGGATGGCGCCTTCGCGCGCCGCCAGCAGGCCGGAGATGGCGCGCAGCGTCGTGCTCTTGCCCGCGCCGTTGGCGCCGATGAGCGTGACGACCTCTCCCGCCGCGACCTCGAGCGCGACGCCGCGCAGGCAGGTGACGTCGCCATAGCCGGCGACGAGGCCCGACACGCTCAGCATGCCAGCGCCTCCGCCAGCGCGTCCTGGCCGAGATAGGCCTCGATCACGCGCGGATCGGCCTGGATCCCGGCGGGCGTTCCGGTGGAGAGATGCTTGCCGTAATTCAGCACCGTGACGCGGTCGCAGACCGTCATCACCACATCCATGTGATGCTCGACCAGGATCACGGTCGTGCCGGCCTCGCGGATGCGGGCGATGAGGGCGGTCAGCGCGACCGCCTCGGTCGGGTTCAGCCCGGCCGCGGGCTCGTCGAGCAGCAGCAGCTTCGGGCGCGGGGCGAAGGCGCGGGCGATCTCCAGCAGGCGGCGATGCCCGTAGGCCAGCGTCCCGGCGAGGCGCCCCGCCTGGCCGGCGAGGCCCACGAAATCGAGCGCCTCCGCCGCGCGGGCCATGATCTCCCGCTCCTCGCGGCGTTGGGCGGGCAGGCGCAGCAGGGCGGAGAGCACGCCCGCGCGGCCGTCGGCGTGCAGGCCGATCGCCGCGTTGTGCAGCGCCGTCATTTCCGGGAAGAGCTTGAGGTTCTGGAAGGTGCGGCGGATGCCGAGCCGCGCCCGCGCATCGCCGGCCAGCGCGGTGATGTCCCCGCCTTCGAGGCGCAGCGATCCGCCGCTCGGCGGGAAGGCGCCGGCGATGACGTTGAGGAAGGTCGTCTTGCCCGCGCCGTTGGGCCCGATGAGGCCGTGCACCGTTCCCGGCGCGACCTGCATGTCCACCGCATCGAGCGCGACGAGGCCGCCGAAGCGGCGGGCGATGCCGCGCGCTTCCAGCAGCGGGGTCATGGCCGGGCCTCCGGCCGGCGGCGGAGCGCGCCGGGGAGCCCCGCGAGGCCACCCGAGCCGAACAGCATCAGCCCGACGACGGCCCCGCCGAAGACGAGCAGCCGGTAGTCGCCCACGGCGCGCAGCCATTCGGGCAGCAGGACGACGACGGCGGCGCCGAGGATCGCGCCCGCCGCGCTGCCGACGCCGCCGATCACGACCATGATCAGCACCTCGACCGACTTCCAGAAGGAGAAATCGGCGGGGCCCAGATAGCGGATGTGATGCGCGAAGAGCGCGCCGGCGAGGCCGGAGACGGCGGCCGAGATGACGAAGCACTGGCTCTTGATCAGGGTCACGCGCAGGCCGCTCGCGCGCGCCGCGTCCTCGTCCTGGCGGATGGCGTGGGCGGCGCGGCCGAAGCGCGAATCCGCGAGCCGCCGGAGGCCGAGATAGACGAGGGCGGCGAGCGCGGCGCACAGCCAGTAGACATGCGCGGGGTCGCGCAGGCGCTCGCCGAACAGCGCCGGCCGGCTGATGCCCATGAGGCCGAGCGAGCCGCCGGTCAGCCACTCCTCGTTCTTGATCACGAGGTAGGCGATGATGCTGAAGCCGAGCGTGGCCACGGCGAGGTAGGGCCCGCGCAGCCGCGTCACGGGAATGAGCACGAGGCTCGACAGCCCCGCGAACACCGCCGCGAGCGGGACCGCGGCCGCGAAGGGCAGGCCCGCGCCGGTCATGAGCGCGGAGCCATAGGCGCCCACGCCGTAGAAGGCCGCCTGGCCGAGCGAGAGCTGCCCGGACACGCCCAGCAGGAATTGCAGCCCGAGCGCCAGGATCGCCGCGATGGCGACCGAGGTCATCAGGTGCAGCAGGAAGGCGTCGGGCAGGGCGGAGGGCAGCAGCGCCGCGGCCAGCAGCGTGACGGGGGTGCCCCACCTCATCGCCCGCGCTTCCTGAGGCCCGCGAGGCCCTGCGGCAGCACCAGCAGGATCGCGATCAGCAGCAGCATGCCGATGGCGTCCTTGTAGGCGGAGGAGACGAAGACGGCGCCGAAGGTCTCGATCAGGCCGAACAGGATGCCGCCCAGCATGGCGCCGCCGATGCTGCCGAGGCCGCCCAGCGTCGCGGCGACGAAGGCCTTGAGGCCGGTGATGAAGCCCATCTCGAAGAAGGAGAAGAAGAGGGAGCCGAGCATGACCCCCGCCGCCCCGGCCATGGCGCCGGCGACCGCGAAGGTGCCCGCCATGCTGCGCGAGAGGTTGATGCCGATGAGCTGCGCGGCATCCGGATCCTGCGCGATGGCCTGCATGGCGAGGCCCGGCCGCGTCTTCGACAGGAAGAGCTGCAAGGCGATCATGATCGCGAAGCCCGTACCGGCGATCCAGAGGAGCTGGGGCGAGATGCGGAGCTGCCCGATCTCCACCGCGCCCGAGAAGAGGTCGGGGTAGCGCAGCGGCTCCGACCCCCAGCCGAGGCGCGCCGCGTTCATCAGCAGGATGGAGAGGCCGACGGTCGCGGTGATGATGTTCATCAGCGGCACGCGGCGGCGGCGCAGGGTGCGGTAGACCAGCAGCTCCATCGCGCCGGCGAGCACGCCGCCGGCGGCCATGCCGGCGAGCAGCACCAGGGCGGGATGCAGCGCGGGCGCGAGCCACAGCGCGGACAGGCCGCACATGCTGCCGATCATCATCACCTCGCCCTGGGCAAAGTGGATGATGCCGCTCGCGCGGATGATCATGGAGTAGCCGAGCGCCAGCAGCGAATAGACGCAGCCGATGGCGATGCCGCCGACCGCGACCTCGAGCAGCGCGGCGCCGCTCATGCGCGCGTCCCGGCGCTGGGGTTCGTCATCCCGGGCACTCCCTCTGCGGCGAGTATGGGCAGGGCGATGAAGCCCTGGCAACATATTTTGAGTGTGGTTGAAATGCGCCGCGTCCCCGGCGATGATGGCGCCGCAAGGGGAGGGGCCGCATGGATCGGGACGCCGTCAGCCGTCAGCGCATCGTGGAGCTGCTGAACAACTGGGCCGTCTGGCGCGACGCCGGCGACTGGGACCGGTTCCGCGGCTGCTGGCACAGCGACGGGCGGATGTTCGCCACCTGGTGCCAGGCCCCGGCCGAGGAGTTCGTGCGGCAGACGGAAGCGGCCTGGGATCGCGGCATCACGATCCTGCATTTCCTCGGCGGCATCTCGGTGGACGTGTCGGGGCCGCGCGCCGTCAGCCAGACGAAGATGACGATCAACCAGCGCGCGCCCGTCTCCGGCGTGCCGGTGGATGTCGTCTGCACCGGCCGCTTCTACGACCTCCTGGAGGAGCGGGACGGGAGGTGGGGCATCGTGCTGCGCCAGCCCATCTACGAGAAGGACCGCCTCGATCCGGTCGTGCCGGGCACGCCCGTGCCGCTGGAGCGCGACCTGCTGGAGCGTTTCCCGCCGGAGTATCGGCACCTGGCCTATGTGCAGACCAAGGCGGGCTTCACCGTGAAGACGGACATGCCGCTGCTGCGCGGGGAGAAGGTGCAACGCCTCTACGCCGCCGGCCGCGCCTGGCTGCGCGGCGAGGATCACGGCTGGGCCGGGTAGCGGCCCGGCCGGAGGCGCTCAGCCGGCGAGCAACGCGGAGATCTGCGGCAGCAGGGCGGCGTCGCCCACGGCGATGACGTCGCCCTCGCTGCCGAGCGTCAGGGCCCGGCCGCGCCAATCGGTCATGCGGCCGCCGGCGCCCTCGATGACGGGGACGAGGGCCGCCCAGTCCCAGGGCTTCAGCGTGTCCTCGACGACCGCGTCCACGAGGCCGAGCGCGACGAGCCCGTAGATGTAGCAGTCGCCCCCCCAGGAGACGCGGCGGACGGCGCGGCGCACGCGCTCGAAGCGCGGGGCGGTCGCGGCGCCGAAGATGTCGGGGGAGGTGCAGGCGAGTTCCGCCGCGGCGATCTCGGGGCAGCGGCGGGTGCTCGCCACGCCGTCGCCGGAGCCGTCGAGCGGCCCGCGGAAGCGCGTGCCGGAACCCGCCGTGCCGACCCAGCGCTCGCCGGTCACGGGCTGGTCGATCAGTCCCAGCACGGGGCGGCCGCGATGCAGCAGACCGATCAGCGTGCCGAAGAGGGGCCGCCCGGTCAGGAAGGCGCGGGTGCCGTCGATCGGGTCGAGGACCCAGAGCCACTCGGCGTCGGCGCGTTCGGCGCCGTACTCCTCGCCGAGGATGCCGTGCGCCGGGAAGCGGTGGCCGAGGAAGTCGCGCAGCGCCCGTTCGGCGGCGCGATCGGCCTCCGTCACCGGGGAGGCATCACCCTTGGCCTCGACCAGCAGGGGGGAGCGGAAGAGCGGCCGGATCGCCGCCCCCGCGAGGTCGGCGGCTTCCTCGGCCGCGGCGACGAACTCGGCAGGAATCTCGGTCATGCTCGTTCTCCCCCATCAGGGCGGCCGGCCGGAGTCCGCCGCGGACCACCCGCCAGGGGCAGCCTCCGACCCCCATCCGGTCGCCCGAACCCGCCGCCTCCAGCTCCCGGTCCGGTGCCTCCGCCGCGCGGGCGGCACCACCTGCCAGGATCAGCCGAGCGTCAGCGGAAGGCCCGGACCAGCCGAATTCGCCGACGCTCGTGCGGCCGGGGCCCCCGCCGGGGGGCGTGCGACAGAACGCCGCGCGGCGGTGCGGCGCGGGAAACGCCGGTCGGGCTCAGCGGGGCGCCGGCGCGTTGGGCGAGATGCTGCGCAGGAAGGCGACGATGTCGGCCCGCTGCGACGCGTTGTTGAGGCCGGCGAAAGCCATGCGCGTGCCGGGCATGTAGCGCGCGGGCGCGGCGATGAACTGATTGATCTCCTCGTCCGTCCAGGGCTTGCTGGCCATGGCGCGGTTGGCGGCCGAGTAGTTGAAGCCCGCCACATGGGCGTGGTTCGCGCCGACGATGCCCCAGAGGTTCGGGCCGACGCCGGAGCGACCGCCCTCGTTGAAGGAGTGGCAGGAGGCGCAGACGCGCTGGGCCAGGGCGCGGCCGTTGTCGGCGCTGGCGGAGGCGAGCAGCGGCAGCACGGGCTCCACCGCGGGGGCGGCCGGCGCGG
>JAIEOO010000161.1 GCA_019750475.1 Acetobacteraceae bacterium
GGCGGTCTGCGGCAGCGGCGGCAGCGCGGCGAGGCGCTGCGCCGCGTCGGGCGCGAACAGCCCCGCCGGCAGCGGCGACGAGGGCTGACGGCCGAAGGCATAGAGCGCGTCGATGACGGGCTGTGCCGGCGCCTCGGCCGGGATGCCGAGGGCCGCCCGCCATTCCGGCCGCGCCTGGGCGAAGCGGACCGCCGCGAGGCTGTCGGGCCGCTGGTAGCGCGGGTCGGAGATGAGGGCGTTCCGCAGGAACTCGGCATGGGCGATGCCGCGCGCCGCGTCGGCCGGGTTGCCGGCGAAGGGCGGCGTCTGGCCGAAGCCGAAGGACGCCTGGAGGATGGCGGCGCGGGTCGGATCGCCCGCGCCCTCCACCGCGTCGCGGGGCAGCCGGACCCCGGGCTCGGCCGGCGGCAGGGGCTGGGCCGCGCAGGCCGCGACGGCGCCGGGCAGCGCCAGGAGAAGAATGCGACGGTTCATCTGCGTCTCCCTGAGCGGGGGCCGTGAGCGGGGGCGTCAGTCGCGGCCGCTGCCGCCGCCGGTGTTCTGGTTGAGGAGCCGGTCGTTCTCGACCCGGCCGAGCTCGTTGCGGAGCAGCGCCGTCGCCTCCTTCGTGCGCGGGAGGTCGGGCAGCGCCGCGAGGTTCGACAACGTCCGGCCGGGATCGGGAAACGCGGCGGCCGGCAGGGCCGGCGGCAGGCTCCGCCGCAGGCCCCAGGACGCCGCGAAGAGGCCATCCACGACGAGCTGCGGCGGCGCCGTCACCGGCACGCCGAGATGGTCCCGCAATTCCGCCTGCGCCTCGGCGAGCTTCGGCCCGACATAGGGCGCGTACTCGCTCCATCGCCCGCCCCAGCGGACGTCCGTGGCCATCCATTCGATCATCGCCGCCGCGCGGGCGGCTTGAGCGGGGCTGGGGGCCGCGCCCTCGAAGGTCGCCGCCGTCTCGATGATGGCGGCCCGCATCGGGTCGCCGGCGCCGAGGATCGCGTCGCGCGGCAGCGTCGCCCACGGCGGAAGGGGCTGGGCGGCGCAGGCGGCAAGGGCGAGGAGCCCCGCCAGGGCGGCCGCGCGCGGGTGCTTTGGCGTCCTCATGCGCGAGAAGTTAGGCGTCCCCCCGTCGGCCGCAACAGGATTCGCCGCGGGTTACGAATGGTTACGGCCAGCAGCCGGCCACCTTCGCGCGCGCGCGGACGAGGGCGAGCACCGTCCGGCAGGTGGGCGCCGGCAGGCCCGTCAGCTCCGCGAGTTCCACGACGACGCCGAGCAGCGCCTCGATCTCCATCGGGCGACCCCGCTCCAGGTCCTGCAGCATGGAGGTGCGGTGGGCGCCGACCTCGGCCGCGCCGGCGATGCGCTTGTCCACGTCGATCGCGAAGCGCACGCCGAGCGCCTCGGCGATGGCCTGGGCCTCCAGCATCATGCTGCGCGCGACCTCCCGCTGGCCGGGATCGCCCGTGAGCTGCGCGAGGTCGTTCCAGGTGAGCGCGCTGATCGGGTTGAAGGCCAGGTTGCCCCACAGCTTCACCCAGATCTCGTCGCGGATGCGCGGGCGCACCGGCGCCTTGAAGCCGGCGGCGATCAGCGCCTCCGACAGCCGGTTCGCGCGCGCGCTGCGCGAGCCGTCCGGCTCGCCCAGGGAGAATCGGTCGCCATAGGTGTGCTCGATCACGCCGGGCTCGGTCACCTCGGCCGCCGGGTAGACGATCGAGCCGATGGCGCGCTCCGGCGGCAGGTGCCGGGAGACGACGCCGCCCGGGTCCACGCTCTCGACCCGGCGCCCCTCGTGCGGGCCGCCGAGCTTGTGGAAATACCACCAGGGGATGCCGTTCACCGCCGAAACCACCGCCGTGTCCGGGCCCAGCAGCTTGGCGATCTGCGGCGCGGCGCCCGGCAGGCCCACGGCCTTGAGCGTGACCAGCACGTAGTCCTGCGGCCCCGCCTCCTCGGGCGTGGCGACGCAGCGCGGGCGGACGGTGACGTCCTCCCCCTCGGAGACGAGGCGCAGGCCCTTCTCCTGCATGGCCGCGAGATGCGGGCCGCGGGCGATGATCGTCACCTCCGCCGCCTGCCGCTGCGCCAGCCGCGCCGCCATCAACCCGCCGATCGCGCCGGCGCCGAACACGCAAATTCGCATCGCAACCCCCTCGGGGGCCGCGCCCCCGAACCCCCGCCAGGAAACGCAGTCTCCTGGACCTTCGATTCCAAAGCTAGGCGGTCAGGCCGAGCTTCTCCGCCAGGCCGATGCGCATCAGCTTGCCGGTGGCGCCCTTCGGGATCTCGTCCAGGAAGACGACCTTCCGCGGCACCTTGAAGTCCGCCAACTGCTTCGCCGCGAAGTCCCGCAACTCGTGCTCGGACAGCGCGGCCCCCTCGCGCAGCACGATGGCGGCGCCCACCTCCTCGCCGAGCTTCGCGTGCGGGATGGCGAAGGTGAGCGCCTGCGCCACGGCGGGATGCGCCGAGAGCACGCCATCCACCTCGAGCGGCGAGACCTTCTCGCCGCCGCGGTTGATCAGCTCCTTCAGGCGCCCGGTCAGTTGCAGGAAGCCGTCCCGGTCGAACATCCCCTGATCGCCGGTGCGGAACCAGCCATCGGTGAAGGCCTTGGCGTTCGCGTCCGGGTTGGAGTCGTAGCCCCTGGTCACGTTGGGCCCGCGGATCACGACCTCGCCGATGGAGCCCTGCGGCAGGATGCGGCCGTCATCGCCCATGATCGCGACCTCCGGTCCCGCGGCCTGGCCGACGAAGCCCGGCTTGCGCGGCCCGGCGAGCGGGTTGGACGCCATCTGGTGCGCGGCCTCGGTCATCCCGTAGCTCTCGACGAGGGGACAGCCGAAGGTCTTCTCGATCGCCTCCATCACCGGCCCCGGCAGCGACGCCGAGGAGGAGCGGATGAAGCGCAGCGGGTTGCGCGCGATGACCTCCGCGTTGCGCTCGGCCCGCGCCAGGATCGCCTGGTGCATGGTGGGCACCGCGGTGAACCAGGAGGGCTTCTCCTCGTCGAGCTGGCGGAAGAACTTCAGCGCGTCGAAGCCCGGCGTGCAGCACACGGCACCGCCCGCGCCGACCGAGGACAGCACCGCCGCGATCAGCCCGTGGATGTGGAACAGCGGCATGATGTTGAGGCAGGCGTCGCCGGGCGAGAGCGACAGCGTCCGCCCGATGTTCTGCGCGGAGGCCGTGATGTTCGTCTGGCTCAGCGGCACGATCTTCGGCCGGGCCGTGGTGCCCGAGGTGTGCAGCACGAGCGCGATGTCGTCCGGCCCCGCCTCGCCGGGATCCGCCGCGCGGCCCGGCGCGCCGCCTTCCAGCGTGAAGCCGCCGGCCGCCTCCCCGGGGACGAGTTCGAGAACCGGCGTCCCGAGCCGCGCGGCGGCGGCGCGCGCCGGCGTGTCCCAACCCTTCAGGACGACCAGGGCCCTGGCCTTCAGGTCGTCCATGTAGAAGTGGAACTCGTCCTCCCGGTAGGCCGGGTTGAGCGGCGCCGTCGTCGCGGCCGCGCCGATCGCGAGGAACGCGGCGGCCATCTCGGGCCCGTTCGGCAGCACGATGGCGACGCGGTCGTTCCGCCCGATGCCGATGGCGTTCAGGGCGGCGACCGTGCGCGCCATCAGCGCGCGCAGCCCCCCGTGGGTCAGGGCCGGGCGGCCGGGGGCGCGGATGGCGGGCGCGCCCTCCGCGCCGCGGGCCAGCAACTCAACAAGCGTACGCGCGTCGGCCATGCCGGGCTCTCTCCCAGGAAGAAGCGTGGTCTGAACCGAACACTGCCCCAGGCGGTTTCACGTCAGCAACGGGGCTTTACAGGATTTGCAAGGCTTCACAGCGGATTGACGCCTTTACGAGACGACTCCCTGCCGCGGCCGCGTTGAAGGGCGCATGTTCGATGCGTCTGGAAGGGACCCCGCATGACGACGCTTGCCCGCCGCCAACTGTTCGCCGCAACCGGCGCATCGGTCATCGCCGCCCCCGCCCTCGCCCCGCAGGCCGCGGCGCAGCGCGCCTGGGAGCCGGCGCGGCCCGTCCAGTTCATCGTTCCGGCCGGCACCGGCGGCGGCGCCGACCAGATGGCGCGCGTCATCCAGGGCATCGTGTCGAAGCACAGCCTCATGCGCCAGCCGCTGATGGTGGTGAACAAGGCGGGCGGCGCCGGCGCCGAGGGCTTCCTCGAGGTCAAGAACGCGCGGGCCAACCCGCACTACATCATCATCTCGCTGTCCAACATCTTCACCACGCCGCTCTCGACCGGCGTGCCCTTCTCCTGGCGCGACCTGACGCCGGTGAAGATGCTGGCGCTCGACGAGTTCGTGCTGTGGGTAAACGCGCAATCCCCGTGGACCACCCTGCGCCAGTTCGTCGAGGCCGCCCGCGCCGGGCGGCTCCGCATGGGCGGCACCGGGTCCCGCCAGGAGGACCAGATCATCACCGTCGCCATCCAGCGCGCGACGGGCGCCACCTTCACCTACGTCCCCTTCCGCGGCGGCGGGGAGGTGGCGACGCAGCTCGTCGGCCGGCACATCGACGCGACGGTGAACAACCCGATCGAGGCGGTGACGCACTGGCGCTCGGGCACGCTGCGCCCGCTCTGCGTGTTCGACGCGCGGCGCCTTCCGGGCGAAGGCCGCGTGACGGAGACGATGGGCTGGCAGGACATCCCCACCTGCCGCGAGGCCGGGCTCGACGTCGAATACCTCATGATGCGGGCGATCTTCATGGCGCCCGGCGTCCAGCCCGCCCAGGCCGAGTACTTCCGCACGCTCCTCGCCCGCGTGATGGAGACGCCGGAATGGCGCGACCTCATGGCGCAGGGCGCCTTCAACACCACGACCATGACCGGCGATCCCTTCCGCACCTGGCTGGAGCGGGAGGAGCAGCGTCACCGTTCCCTCATGCAAGAAGCGGGGTTCCTCGCCCAATGAGCGCCACCCATCCCGAACTGATCGGCACCGTCGCCACGGCCGAGCGCGGCCCGAGCCTCCGCGCCATGGAGATCGCGACCGCCGTGCTGCTGATGGCGGCCGGCGGCATCGCCATGGCGGACTCGGTCCGCGTCGGCATGGGCTGGGGCGCGGACGGCCCGCTCTCCGGCACCTTCCCGTTCTGGCTCGGCGTCATCCTCGTCCTCGCCTCGCTCGGCAATCTCGTCTCCGCGCTGCGGATGCGGGCGAAGCCGGGCAGCTTCGCGACCCTCGGGCAGCTCCGCCTCGTCGCCACGGTGCTCGCGCCGACGGCGGCCTATGTCGCGCTCATTCCGTTCGGCGGCATCTACGTCACCTCCGCGGTGCTGATCGCCTTCTTCATGATCCGCTTCGGCGAGTTCCGCTGGCGCTCGGCCGTGCCGGCCGGCCTCGCGGCCTCCCTCCTCGCCTTCATGACCTTCGAGCAGTGGTTCCTCGTGCCACTGCCCAAGGGGCCGGTCGAGACCTTCCTCGGCTTCTGACCGCCCCGGCGCCGCCCGTCAGCGGCGCCGGGCTCCCTCCCGAAACCTGCCCGCGCCCGGGCGGATCAGCGCCGGTCGGCCGCCACCCTGGCCGTCCGACTGAAAGGTCGTGCCTTGCTCGAAGATCTCGCCGCCCTCGGATCGGGCTTCGCCGTCGCCCTCCAGCCGCAGAACATCGCCCTCATGGTCGCGGGCATCGTCCTCGGCGTCCTCATCGGCGTGCTGCCGGGCCTCGGCGGCGCCAACGGCATCGCCATCCTGCTGCCGCTGACCTTCGCCCTGCCGCCCGTCAGCGCGATCATCCTGCTCTCCTGCATCTACTGGGGCGCGCTGTTCGGCGGGGCCATCACCTCCGTCCTGTTCAACATCCCGGGCGAACCCTGGAGCGTGGCCACCACCTTCGACGGCTACCCCATGGCGCAGCAGGGCAAGGCGGGCGAGGCGCTGACCGCGGCCTTCACCAGCAGCTTCGTGGGCGCGCTCGTCGCGGTGGTGATGATCACCTTCCTCGCGCCGCTCGTCGCCGAGTTCGCCCTGAAATTCGGGCCGCCCGAGTTCTTCGCGGTGATGTTCCTCTCCTTCGCCTGCTTCGTCGGCCTCTCCCGCGGCAGTCCCTTCAAGGCGGTCGCGGCGATGATGTTCGGCTTCATCCTGGCCGGCGTTGGAATGGACGGCGTCACCGGCCAGATGCGCATGACCTTCGGCTCCATCGAGCTGATGCGCGGGATCGACTTCCTCGTCGTCGTCATCGGCCTGTTCGGCCTGTCCGAGATCCTCGTCAGCATCGAGGAAGGGCTGCGCTTCAAGGGCCAGCGCGCCGTCATCACGCTGAAGACCGTGCTGCGCACCTGGGCGGAACTGCCTCGCCACTGGTGGCTGTTCATCCGGTCCTCGGTGATCGGCTGCTGGATGGGCATCACGCCGGCCGGGGCGACGCCCGCCTCCTTCATGTCCTACGGCGTCGCACGGCGCATGTCGAAGGACCCGAACGGGTTCGGCAAGGGCAAGGTGGAAGGCGTGGTCGCCCCCGAGACCGCCGCCCACGCCGCCGGGACCTCGGCGCTGCTGCCGATGCTCTCCCTCGGCGTGCCGGGCTCGCCGACAGCGGCCGTGCTGCTCGGCGGCCTCATCATGTGGGGGCTTCAGCCCGGACCGATGCTCTTCGTCGAGCAGAAGGACTTCGTCTGGGGCCTCATCGCCTCCATGTATCTCGGCAACGTCGTGGGCCTCGTGATCGTCCTCGCCTGCGTGCCCTGGTTCGCCGCCATCCTCCGCGTGCCCTTCTCGATCATCGCGGCCGTCATCCTCATGGTCTGCGCCATCGGCGCCTACACCGTGAACTCCTCCGAGTTCGACATCGTGCTGATGCTGGTCTTCGGCGTCATCGGCTACGTCATGAAGAAGCTCGACTACCCGCTGGCACCCCTCGTCCTCGCCCTCGTCCTCGGCGATCGGACCGAGGAAGCCTTCCGCCAGTCGCTCCTCCTCAGCGAAGGCAGCATGGGCGTGTTCTTCTCCAACTGGCTCGTCGGCGGCATCATGACGGCAGGCCTGGCCGTGCTGTTCTACCCGCTGATCGGCCGGGTGCTGCGGGCGCTCTCGCCTCGGGCCGCGGCGGCGTGAGGTGGGGCTGCTGGGAGGGGCGCTGCCCCTCCCAGACCCTCCCCGCCAGGAACCTCAGGTTCCTGGACCTCCGGTTCCATGGTGGGGATCGCAGGGGTCCGGGGAGCCCGTGGCTCCCCGGCGGGAGGGGTCTGGGGAAGGCAGCGCCCTCCCCAGCGCCACCTTGCCGCCGCCCCGTCCCGCGCGGCATGCTGCGCGCCAATCAGGGAGGATCCGCCATGCTCACCCGTCGTTCCGTGATGGCCGCCGTTCCGGCTGTTCTCGCTGCGCCGCACATCGCGGGCGCGCAGCAGTACCGGCCCGAGTACAAGCTCTCGGTGGTCGGGAATCGTCCCATTCCCTTCGCGGAGGGTGCGTTCCAGTGGGCCGAGCTGGTGACGCAGCGCTCCCAGGGGCGGATCAACGTGCGGGTCTATCCGGGCAGCCAGCTGGTCGGCGGCGACCAGACGCGGGAGCTGCTGGCGATGCGCCAGGGCATCATCGACATGTGCGTCTTCAGCACGATCAACATCGCCCCCCAGGTGCGGGAGGCGGGCATCTTCCAGCTTCCCTTCCTGATGCCGGACCATCGCGCCTTCGACGCGCTGGTCAACGGCGAGGTCGGGCGCGACCTGATGGGGGTGATGGACCGCCGCGACGTGGTGGGCCTCGCCTTCGGGGAGAACGGGTTCCGCGAGATCAGCAACTCCCGCCGGGCCATCCGGCGGCCCGAGGATCTGCGCGGCCTGAAGATCCGCTTCGCGGCGGGCGCGATCTTCAATGACATCTACAACGGCCTCGGCGCCAACCCGCTCCAGATGTCCTTCGCCGATCTGCAGCCCGCGCTCTCCACCGGGGCGGTGGATGGGCAGGAGAACCCGATCAACCTCTTCCTCGGCTTCCGGATGGACACGCTGGCGCAGCGGCACCTGACGGTGTGGAACTACGTCAACGACGCGCTGATCTTCGGCATCAGCAAGTCGGTCTGGGGTTCGTTCAACGCCGAGGACCAGGCGCTGATCCGCGACTGCGCGCGCGAGGCCGCGCAGAACAACATCCGCCTAGCGCGCGCGGGGCTGGGCGGTCCGGGCACGGATGACGCCTCCCTGCAGGAGCTTCGGCGCCGCAACGTGGAGGTGCAGGTGCTCGACGCCGCGGAGAAGCGCGTCTTCGCCCAGGCGCTGCGGCCCGTCTATGACCGCTGGTCGCAGACGGTCGGCGCCGAGCTGACGCGCAAGGCCGAAGCCGCGATCCGCGCCGTCGCCTGATGGCGGCGGAGTTCGACCCGACGGCCCCGCAGGAGGACCCGCCGACCCGGGTTCCCCTCGCGCTGGAGAAGGCGCTGCTCGCCGCCTGCATGGCGGCGATCGCGCTGATCACCTTCGCGAATGTGGTGACGCGCTACACGACGAACATCTCGCTCGCCTTCACCGAGGAGTATTCGGTCGCGCTGATGGTGGCCGTCGCCTTCCTCGGCACGGCGCTGGCCACCGCCGCCGGGCGGCACATCCGGATCGGCTATTTCGTGGACGGCCGGCGGCCGGCGGTGCGGCGCGGCTTCGAGGTCTTCGCCCTGCTGCTCGTCATCCTCTGCTTCGGGCTGATCGCCTGGAAGGGCGGCTGGCTGGTCTGGGACGAGTACGATTTCGAGGTGCTCTCGCCCGGCCTCGGTCACCCGCAATGGCTCTACACCGTGTGGATGCCGCTGCTCTGTCTGCTGATCATCGGGCGCGCCGCGGGGCGGCTGATCCGGTTCCTACGCGGCGGTGACGCTTGATCGGCACGGTCCTCTTCGGTCTCTTCCTGATCCTCCTGCTCGCCGGTGTGCCCATCGCCGTGGCGCTGGGCCTGGCCGGCGCGCTCGCCATCGTGATGGCGGACCAGGCGCTGATGGCGATGCCGACCAATGTCTATGCCGGCATCGCGAAGTATCCGCTCATCGCCATTCCCATGTTCGTGCTGGTGGGCTGCGTGTTCGACCGGACCGGGGTGGCGCTGCGCCTGGTGCGCTTCGCCACGGTGCTGGTGGGCGCCGGGCGCGGGGCGCTGGCGTCCGTCTCGGTCCTGGTCGCGATGGTGATCGGCGGGATTTCGGGCTCGGGCCCGGCCACCTCGGCCGCGGTCGGCAAGGTGGTGACGGGGGCCATGGTGAAGGATGGCTATCCCCGCCCCTTCATCGCGAGCACCGTGGGCGCCGCCGCCGCGACCGACATCCTCATCCCGCCCTCCATCGCCTTCATCGTCTACGCGGTGATGGTCCCGGGCGTGTCGGTCCCGGCGATCTTCCTCGCCGGCATGTTCCCGGGGATCCTGGCGGGGCTCGCGCTGCTCGTGCCCATCGTGGTGATCTCCTGGCTGCGCGGCTTCGGCGGCAAGAACCCGGACCGCGAGCCCCGATCCGGGGGCGCGGTGTGGCGCGCCTTCAAGGAGGCGTTCTGGGGCCTGATGGCGCCGGTCGTCATCCTGGGCGGGATGCGGATCGGCGCCTTCACGCCGACCGAGGCCGCGGTCATGGCGGTGTTCTACGGCCTCTTCGTCGGCTTCGTGATCTACCGCTCCATGACGCTGCGCGACCTCTACGAGATGCTGGTCGAGGCGGGGGAGATCTCGGCGGTCATCCTCATCGTCGTGGCGCTCGCGAGCGTGTTCGCCTGGGCCACCTCGACGCTCGGCCTCGTGCAGCCGGTCGCGGGCTGGATCGTCGGGCTCGGCCTCGGGGAGTACGGGACGATCGCCCTGCTGATGATCGCCCTCGTCTTCATCGGCATGTTCCTCGACGGCGTCTCGACCTTCCTCATCCTGCTGCCGGTGCTGCTGCCGATCGCGCGGCATTTCGGCTGGGACCTGACCTGGTTCGGCGTGATCCTGACCATGAAGATCGCGATCGGGCAGTTCACGCCGCCCATGGCGGTCAACCTGATGGTGTCCTGCCGGATCGCCCGGGTGTCGATGGAATCGACGATCCCGTGGGTGGTCTGGATGATCCTCGCCATGTTCGCGGCGCTGGCCCTGGTCGTCGCCTTTCCCGACATCGCCCTCTGGCTGCCGCGCGTCACGGGTGCGATGTAGCGCCGGATGGACGCAACCCCGGTCATTGATCGCCGCGGCGACGCGCTCGCCCCGGAGCGCCGGTCCTTCGGCGCGGCGGAACCGGCTCGGCAACCTTTCGGCGACGGCGGCGATGATCCTGATACGGCCGGGCGAAGGCCGGATGGAGGCCTGCTTCTTGCCACACTGGAACGCCGCCGTCGCGGCCCGCGCCCCGTGACCGCCCGCGCCATGGCCGACGCGCTGGCCGATCCCGACCAGCCCCGCGCCGGATGGCGGGCGCTGATGGAGCAGCTCCGCCTCTCCGTCGGCCACAAGCTGTTCAGCGCCATGCTCGCCGAGCCCGCGCTCGGCACGAAGCGGCGCGTCTTCACCAGCGACGCCGCCGCCTACCCGCTCGGCGGCCGCAAGCCGATGCCGGACAACGCCTACCACCGGCGGATCTTCCGCGAGGGCAGCCCGTTCCTCGCCCCCGACGCGGCGGCGATCCGCGCCGAGTTCCCGGACGCGGAGCTGATCCTCTCCCTCGGCGTCGCGAGCGTCCTGAACGTTCCGGTGCGCTTCGGCGGGCGGGTGCTGGGCGCGATCAACCTGCTGCACGACGCGCACCACTACACCGACGCCCATGCTTCCCGGGCCATGGGCTGTGCCGCCTTCGCGATCCCGCTCCTGCTCGCCGAGGGGGGCTTGCGCGACCCGGGCGTCTGACGCGCAATGCCCCCAAGCAATCCTTGGGGGAAACGATGCCGGAGATGCTTCCGCTGCGCGATCCGAAATCCTTGCAGCGCCTGCTGGCGCCGCGCAGCGTCGCCGTCGTCGGCGTCTCGGCCGAGCCCACCGCCTTCGGGGCGCGCACCGTCCAGAACATGGCGGATTTCGACGGCGAGGTCTGGTGCGTGAACCCGAAATACGCCGGGCAGATGCTGCACGGGCGCCCCTGCTTCGCCTCCATCGCCGACCTGCCCGGCTCCCCGGATTCGACGGTTCTCGCCCTGCCGCGGGCGGGGGTGATGGACGCGGTGAAGGCGCTCGGCGCGAAGCGCGCGGGCGGCGCGGTGATCTACGCCTCCGGCTACGGCGAGACCGACATGCCCGAGCGCGCCGAGGAGGAGGCGCTGCTGCGCGACACCGCGCGGTCGCTGGACCTGCCGCTGCTCGGCGCCAACTGCCTCGGCTTCTGCAACCACGTCACGCGCGTCGGCGCGACCTTCATGCCGGACTACGCGAAGATGACGGCGCCCGCGGGCGGCGTCGGCGTCGTCAGCCAGTCGGGGGCGCTCGGCTACGCGCTGATGCAGGCGGCGGAGCGCGGCTTCGCCATGTGCCACATGGCGACCGCCGGGAACGCGACCGACCTCGATGTCTGCGACCTCGCGGCCTTCCAGCTGACCCTGCCCGAATGCCGCTCGATCGCGCTCGTCGTCGAGGGGCTGCGCGACGCGCGGCGGCTGCTCGCGCTCGGCGAGCTCGCACGCCGGCACGGCAAGGCGGTGGTGGTGCTCAAGCTCGGCCGCGGCGAGACGGGTGCGAAGGCCGCCATGAGCCACACCGGCAGCCTCGCGGGCGCGACCGAGGCCTGGTCCGCCGGCTTCCGCCGCGCCGGGCTGCTCGAGGTCGAGGATTTCGACGGGCTGCTGGAGACGGCCGGATTCCTCGCCAAGGCGCCGAAGCCGCGGGCGCGGGGCGTGGGCATCGTCACGCCCTCGGGCGGCGCGGGCATCATGGCGGCCGACCACGCGGAGTTCCTGGGCCTCGCCCTGCCGCAGCCCTCGCCGGAGACGGAGGCGCGGCTCCGCCAGGCGATCCCCGAGTTCGGCAGCCCCCGCAACCCCTGCGACATGACCGCGCAGGTCGCCACCAATCCGCAGCTCTTCGAGGACACGATGGAGGCGATGCTGCAGGACCCCGCCTATGCCTGCGTGGTCATGCCGGTCGTCTACCACAACAAGCAGACCACGCCCGTGCGGATGAAGCTGCTGGAGCAGATGGCGGCGCGCACGGGCGTGCCGATCTGCGTCGCCTGGGTGCCGGAGAGCCTGGAGGGCCCGGGGCCGGAGGCGGTGGACACCGCTCCCCACATCGCGCTGTTCCGCTCGACGCGGCGCCTGATGAACGCGATCCGGCTGTGGCTCGCGTTCCATGACGAGCGCCCGCCGGCGGGGGTTGCGGCCGCCGGCCTCACGCTGCCGCCGGGCGACGTCACGCTGATGGAGGCCGAGGCCAAGGCCGCCTTCGCCGCCGCCGGCTTCCCGGTGGTGGATGAGCGCCGCGCGGCCTCGCCCGAGGCCGCCGTCGCCGCGGCCGACGCGCTGGGCTACCCGGTCGTCCTCAAGCTCGACAGCCCGGACGTCGCCCACAAGACGGAGGTGGGCGGGGTGCAGCTCAACCTCGCCGACGCCGATGCCGTGCGCGCCGCCTTCGCGCGCATCGAGGACGGGCTGGCGCAGCACGCGCCCTCCGCCCGGATGGACGGCGTGCTGGTGCAGCGGATGGAGGCGCGCGGGGTCGAGCTGATCCTGGGCGCGCGGCGCGACCCGCAATTCGGCCCGATGGTGCTGGTCGGCGCCGGCGGCGTGCAGGCCGAGCTGTGGAAGGACGTCGCGCTCGACATCGCGCCGGTGAGCGAGGACGGCGCGATGGCGATGCTGCGCAGCCTGAAGTCTTTCCCGCTGCTCGACGGCTTCCGCGGCGCGCCCAAGGTGGACCTGCCGGCCGTCGCCCGGGCGATCGCGCGGTTCAGCGCCTTCGCCGCGTCCGCGGGCGAGCGTCTCGAGGAAGCGGAGATCAACCCGCTGGTCTGCCGCCCCGACGGCTGCGTGGCGGTGGACGGGCTGCTGAAGCTGTCGGCCTGACGCGGCGTTCCGGGAGGGCGGCGAGGACGACCTCCCGGGCGTGGGCTCAGCCCTGGGCGGCCCAGTCGCCGGCGCCGCGGCGCAGGGCGACGGAACCGTCCTCGCGGATCGAGAGCAGGTGCAGCCACCCGTTCTCGACCAGCTGGCGCACCGCGTCGTGCCTGGCGAGGATCCGGTCCATCTCGGCCTCCGGCGCCTCGATGAAGACGGACAGCCGGAGCGGCTGGTGCATGAAGCGGTTGCCGTCATGCACCGACTGCCAGGCGAGGCCCGGGCGCAGGTCACCCCCCTGCCCTTCGAGCACGCCGAACAGGCCGACGACGTTGTGCAGCACCTTGTTGCCGCTGCCCCACGCCTCGTTGTCCACGGTCGAGCCGAAATACTGGAGGTTGATCCAGTTCGCGACGACCATGGGCGCCGTCATGATCAGCTCGAGCACGCCGAAGCCGCGATCCTGCCGCCACTCGTAGGAGTGCAGGAAGGACCGCCCCGCGAGGTTCATCCCGGCGGTCCGGCCGCGCGGCGCGGCGATGAAGCAGGCGTTGTTCGCCAGCGCCCATTCCGGCCGCACCTCCGACCAGTCGCGGGTGCGCAGCGCCGTGTCCTCCGTCGCGTCCTCCCCGGGCGCGAGGCCGAGGGCGGGCGCGCGCTCGGCCCGGGCGCGGCGGGCCGCTTCCGCGAGCTGGTTCTGCAACCGCTCCAGCCGCTCCACCTGGGAGGGGGGCACGCGGTCGGCGTCGTAGAGATGGACCTCGTCGGTGACGGTG
Source organism: Acetobacteraceae bacterium (assembly GCA_019750475.1). Classification (GTDB taxonomy): domain Bacteria; phylum Pseudomonadota; class Alphaproteobacteria; order Acetobacterales; family Acetobacteraceae; genus Roseococcus. The sequence goes on from JAIEOO010000161.1 coordinate 13,704, forward strand.
TCGTGCAGCCCGGCGACGAACCAGGTGTCGGCCGGGATGTCGATGCCGCGGGGCTTCAGCGCCTCCCGGACCAGCGGATCGTTGAGCACGGCGGCCGCGACGCGGGCGTTGCTCTCGCCCGTGTGGCCGCCGCAGGCGCCGCAATCGAGGCCGGCGGCGTGCGGGTTGTTCACCGTGGTGCTGCCGTGGCCCACCAGCAGGACGAGGCCGCCGAAGCCCTTGGTCAGCGACATGGCGCGCAGCACCGTCTCGGCGGCGGTGATCCGCGCCTCGGTGGCGAGGCCGGTGCCGCGCCCGTTCCAGTCCCGCGGCGTCAGGTCCGGGCCGAGGCCGGCGATGCCCTGCGGCGCGGCGGGGCGGCGCAGCACGCCGCGCAGCAGCCCGGCGGCCGCGGCGAAGCCCATCGTCTCCACATAGGCGAAGCAGGAGACGGCGGAGTTGCGGAAGGCGGACCAGAGGTCGGCGACGCGGCGGGACAGCCGCAGCCCCTCCAGCGTCTCGGCCTGGCGGCTCGGCGCGGCGCCGCCCAGCTGCTCGCAGATGGTCAGGCCGGGCGAGAGCAGCACCGGGCACTGCGCCGAGCCGCGCTCGTCGCCGAAGCGCACGTAGTCCACCGCGAAGCCGAAGAAGCCGGCGAAGCCCAGCGTCTCGACCCGCGGCGCGACCGCCTCCAGCTGCCGGCGGAGCACCTCGGAGCGGACGTCGATGCAGAAGATGGCCTGGGCCTCCGGCGCGGCGGGGCGCGGCGCTGCCGCGGCGAGGCCGGCGATGACGCGCCGGCGGAAGGCGGCTTCCTGCGCTTCCAGCAGGGCGAGGTCGCCCGTCAGGTCCGGCTGGGCGGCCGGCGGCGCCAGGAGCCGCGCGGCCCAGGCGTCGCGGAAGGCGGCCCCGCCATGGAGCTGGAACAGCACCCCGTCCCAGGCGAGCCGCACGGCGAGCAGGTTCAGCACGCCGTCATCGGCCTGGCCGGCGAGCTCGCTCGGCCAGCCGCGCTGGCGCAGCATCCCCGCCCAGCCGGCGACCGAGAGCAGCGCGCGGTGCAGGTAGTCGTCGGTCTCCGGCTGCGGCAGGCCGAGGCTGTCGAGCGTCGCGGCGATCGCGGCCACGGGGTCGAGCGGCAGCCGCGCGAGTTCGGCGCGGAAGCCGGGCAGCCCGGCGGCTTCCGGCGCGCGGTCGTGACGCATGGCGGCGCGCCAGGCCTGGTAGAGCGGCAGGTGCCGCCAGGGCATGGGCCAGGAGGCCTGGCCCTCGTCGAGCCAGGCGGCGCACCACTTGCCGATCTCGTCCGTCGTCATCCGGACGAAGTCGGTGCCGAGCGTCGCGTCCAGCACGTCGGCGACGGTGAGGGCGGCGGGCGCCGGCGCGGCGGGCGCGCGCGGCGCCCGGATCAGCGCGGGATCCG
>JAIEOO010000413.1 GCA_019750475.1 Acetobacteraceae bacterium
CCGGCGCGAGGAGCCCGATCCAGTCGCCCAGCGCGAAGCCCGGGAAGCCTTGCTCGGCGACCGTCGGCACCCCGGCGACGCGCGCCGCGCCGGAGGCGGCCACCGCCCGCAACCGGCCCTCCCGCAGCAGGGGTGCGGCCAGCGCCACGGAGGTGAAGCCCATCGCGACGTCGCCGCGCAGCAGCCCGGCCACCTGCTCGGCGCCGCCGCGATAGGGGACGTGGTTCCCGGCGAGGCCGGCGCGGCGCAGCAGCGCCGCCATGGCGAGATGCGTCCGCGCCCCCACCCCCACGCTGCCATAGGCGGCCCGCGCCGCGTCCGCCCGCAGCCAGGCGAGCAGGGCCGGCAGGTCACCCGCCGGCACCTCCGGCCGGACGACCAGCAGCAGGGGCAGCGTCACCAGCAGCGCGACGGGGGCGAAGGCGCGCGCGTAGTCGAAGGCGAGGCCGCGCAGCAGATGCGGGTTCACCGTCTGCCCGCCGGTGTCGAGCAGCAGCGTCTGCCCGTCCGGCGCCGCCTGGGCCACGGCGCCGGCCCCCACCGCCCCGCCGGCGCCGGCGCGGTTCTCGACCACCACGGGCGCCCCGAGCCGCTCGGCAAGTCCCGGCGCGAGCAGGCGGCCGAGCAGGTCCGCGCTGCCGCCGGGCGGGAAGGCGACGACGAGGCGGATCGGCCGCGCCTCCTGGGCATGGGCCGGGACGGGCAGCAGGGCGGCCAGGGCGCGGCGGGGCAGCATGCGCGGGGGTCCGATCAGATCAGCGGGGCGGCGCCGGCGAGGGTGTCCTCAGCGCGGCTTCATCACCCAGGCGAGCGCGGCGGCTTCGTCGGTTTCGGGCAGGCGGACGGGAAAGTGGCCATGGTAGCGCCAGGCGCGTGCGTCCGTGTTGGGGCGGCCATCGAGCGTCGTTTCCTGCGCCTGGTGCTGGGCGAGGTTCAACAGGATGCCGGCCGCGCCCTCCGGGCAGGCGATCTCGATCGTGCCGCGCGCGCTGTCGTCCTTCCAGAGCGCCACGGTGCGCGTGACGGGCCGCGTCCCGCGGCGGTTGGTGCGCTGGAGCAGGCCGAGCGAGGTGAAGCTGAGGACCGAGGAGCCGGGGTCGTCGGCGAGCACGGTCGCGTAGCGCGCCGGCCACCGCGTCGCGAGTTGCGGCCCGTCCATCAGCAAGGCGAAGACGAGGTTGGGACCGATGGCGCGCAGCGGCTCGTGGCAGGGCTCGATCCGCGCCAGGTCCTCGCAGATCATCGCCGAGAAAACGGAGCCGTCGCGGAACAGCGTGACGTCCACCTTGCGGCGGGGGATCTCGCAAGCCTCCCACCAGTTCGAGCGCGGGTCGAGCACGCCGCCGAGGCCGTACTCCTCGATCTGGCTGGCATCGAGCCGCCAGCGGTGGTGCTTGTGCCGCCAATGCATGGTGGCGGTCTCGCGCTTCGTGCCGTCCTCCTGGTCGCGGAAGCCGAAGACGGTGGTGGCCACGATGTTGCCCGCCGCGAGCTCGCCCTTGTCGCCGTCCTTCCGCATCCGCGGGGCGGAGTTGATGCCGCTGACCAGGAATTGCAGCTTCGCCGCGTCCTCCAGCTTGGCGTTCGCCTCCTGCAGCGCCCGCACCAGCGCGAGATGCGTGTCCCAGTCGAGCGCGAGCTCCGGCAGGACGACGCCATGGACGACCTTGTCCATCCGCCGCGCTTCGGCGACGAGGGTGGCGAGGAAGGTGACCACGGCGTCGCGGTCCCGCTCGGAGGGCGTGTCCGCCGACGCCTTCGAGAGCCAGCGGGGTTTCAGGGCGAAGTGGCGGTGCAGCGGCGCGTCCCTGCCCAGGCCGCTCGTCGCCGCGCCCTCCGCCGGGGCGACGGAGGCCGGCGCGAAGCAGTCGGCCTCCACCCAGTAAGGCATCGGGACGAGGAGGAGGTTGAGGGTCGCATCCGAGATGCTGGAGGCGGGCAGCGCGTTGTTCCAGACGAAGTCCACGGTCCCGTCGGGCGGCAGCAGCGCCAGGTTGTGGCTGAGCGAGCGCATGGTGCAGCCGACCGCCGGGGTGCGCGATTTCGGCAGGACGCGGGCCACGTAGCTGCGCGCGGTGCTGAGGGTGTCCCCGACATTGAGGTGGTCGGGCGACCAGAGCTCGCACACCGGGAAGGTGTCGCTCGCGCCGCCGCGCGGCCAGGCGTCCCAGGGACGACGGAACACCGCCTGTTCCGGGGGCAGCTGGGCGAGCGCCTGCTCGTTGATCCGCCGGTTGGCCGCCTCGGCCGGGTTCAGCCAGCCGCCGCCCGCGCCCACGAAGCCGGTGTGGACCGCGGCCTCGTCGGCGATGACGAGCAGCGCGAGAGCCGGCTTCCACCACGGCAGGCGATCGGGCATCGGCCGCTTCACGACCGGCTGCGCGGCGCAGTCGTACAGCGTTTGCCAATACGTGTTGATGCGCTTGCGAACGGCGTCGAGGCGGTTCCTGGCCTCGGTCTCGCGACGGCCGTCCGCCTCGGCGTCGGCGCCCGGCCGGGCCGTGGCCTCGACCGCCTTCAGCAGCTCGGAGGAGGCCTCGAACCATTCGCGGCCGATGTCGCACCAGTGGGCGTGCTCGTCGCGCGTCACCGCGATGTCGAGTGTCGGGTCGCATTCCGGCTGCAGCCGCGTCTCCGGCGCGTTGACCCGGTGATAGGCGCCGCCGCGCGCCAGCAGCAGGGCGGCGATGGCGAAGAGGTCCGCCGGGAAGGCCGGGGCCTCGTCGTAATTCGGCCGGTCGAGCGGCGACCGGCCGTCACGGACAGGGGTCGCCGTGCCTTCGGGAAACAGCTCCTGGATCAGGTGGGCGACGCTGTGCGGCTCTTGCTCCGGCATCGAGGGCTCCCGCGGCTCGCCTTCAGCTTGCCATCGAGGAAGCCTTGGCGCGATATGTCCGATGACGGGTGGAGCTGTCGAGGTGCAGTCGCAAAAGTTGCATTCCGCGAGGGTATCTGCTACGGAAAGGGGAAGGTCGGGCCATCGGGGACCGGCCGCGTCCCGCTTCCCGGTCCTGGCAGCGGTGGCGGGGCTGGACGGGCGAGCGCCTCGGTGCCACCTTCCCGGCGCCCTCCCGAAGCCATGTTTCGACCTGCTACCGGCCACGCATCTCGGGTGTTCTCAGGACTCCCCGGCCCTGATGCCCCGAAAGCCAGGCCGCAAACGGAGCCATCCATGTCGAACGCGTTGCAGAAGCAGCAAGGCGACCTCTTCCTCAAGGCGTTGAACGTCAACGTCGAGGAAGCCGTCCGCCGCGCGGCGCTGCGCTATGGCGTCCAGACGCCGGCCGAGGCGCCGAAGCCGCCGGCACCCGCAGCAGCCCAGCCCGCGCCGGCCGCGCCTGCTCCCGTCAACATGACGCCCTGATCCCGCTCCTCCGCGTCGCCTCGCCATGACCGGGTCGCCCGACCTGTTCGGCGGCCCGCCGGACGCTGCGCCCGCCCGCAAGCCTTCCGGCCCACGCCCCCTCGCCGACCGGCTGCGCCCGCGCGCCCTGGCGGAGGTGGTGGGCCAGGCGCATCTGCTGGGGCAGGGCGGGACCCTCGCCGGCATGATCGCGCGGGGCCACCTGCCCTCGCTCATCCTCTGGGGTCCGCCCGGCGTCGGGAAGACGACCATCGCGCGGCTGCTGGCGGAGGCCGCACAGCTTCGCTTCGCCCAGCTATCGGCGGTGTTCTCGGGCGTCGCCGACCTCAAGCGCGCCTTCGAGGAAGCGCGGGCCAGCCCGCGCCGCACCCTGCTCTTCGTGGACGAGATCCACCGCTTCAACCGCGCGCAGCAGGACGCCTTCCTGCCGGTGGTGGAGGACGGGACGGTGGTGCTGGTGGGCGCCACCACCGAGAACCCGTCCTTCGCGCTGAACGGCGCGCTCCTCTCGCGCTGCCAGGTGCTGGTGCTGCGCCGCCTCGACCGCGACGCGCTCGACGCGCTGCTGACGCGGGCCGAGGCCGAAGCCGGCCGTCCCCTGCCGCTCACGCCGGCGGCGCGGGAGCAGATGCTGGCCATGGCCGATGGCGACGGGCGCTACCTCCTCAACATGGTCGAGCAGGTGCAGGCCCTGCGCGATCCGGCCCCGCTCGACGAGGCCGGGCTCGCCGCCGTCATCGCCCGCCGCGCCGCGCTCTACGACAAGGACCGGGAGGAGCATTTCAACCTCATCTCGGCGCTCCACAAATCCCTGCGCGGCTCGGACCCCGACGCCGCGCTCTACTGGTTCGCCCGCATGATCGAGGGCGGCGAGGACCCGCGCTACGTCGCCCGCCGCCTCGCGCGATTCGCGTCGGAGGATGTGGGGGCGGCGGACCCGGCCGCCCTCACCCTCGCCCTGGCGGCCTGGGAAGCCTATGAGCGGCTGGGCTCGCCGGAGGGGGAGCTGGCGCTGGCGCAGCTCGTCCTGCACCTCGCCGCCGCGCCCAAATCCAACGCGGCCTACGTGGCCTGGAAGGCCGCCCGCGCCGCGGCGCGGGAGACCGGCAGCCTGATGCCGCCCGCCCACATCCTGAACGCGCCGACGAAGCTCATGAAGGAGCTGGGCTACGGCCAGGGCTACGAATACGACCACGACGCCGAGGACGGGTTCAGCGGCCAGGACTATTTCCCCGAGGGCATGGGCCGGATGCGCTTCTACGAACCCACCCGCCGCGGCGCCGAGGCGGCGGTGGCGGAGCGGCTGGCGGAGCTGGCCGCCCGGCGGGCCAGGAGCCGGGGGCGCCGGTGATCCCCGTGCTGCTCGTCGCGGCCGGCGGGGCGGCCGGCTCGGTCGCGCGCTACCTCGTCGCGCTCGCGTCGCTCGCATGGCTGGGCGCGGCCCATCCCTGGGGCACGCTCGCGGTGAACGTGCTGGGCAGCGCCGCCATCGGGGCGGCCGCCGCCGCGGGGCTGGAGGGGCAGGGGCGCCTGCTGCTGGTCACGGGCTTCCTCGGCGGCTTCACCACCTTCAGCGCCTTCAGCCTGGAGACGGTCCTGCTCTGGGAGCGGGCGCCCTGGATGGCCATCGCCTACGTCGCGGCCAGCTTGGGGCTCGGGCTCGGCGCCTTCCTCGCCGCCTGGACCCTTCTGCGCTAGCGGTTCTGTCGGTAGGAAGCGGGCCGGAGGGTTCCCGCCATGCGCCGCCTGCTGATGCTCCTCGCGTTGCTGCTCGCCGCCGCGCCGCTGCGCGCGCAGCCTCCCGTGCTCAACGTGTACAACTGGGCCGACTACATCGACCCCTACGCGATCGAGCGCTTCCAGCGCGAGACGGGCATCCGCATCCGCTACGACGTGTATGACAGCCTGGAGACGCTGGAGGGCAAGCTCTCCGCCGGGCGCTCGGGCTACGACATCATCGTCCCCACCAGCGAGCCGACCTTCGCCCGCCTCGTCCGGGCCGGCGCGCTGCGGCCGCTCGACATGGCCCGCATCCCCAACGCGCGGAACCTCGACCCCGCGCTGATGCGGCGCATCGCCGGCGTGGATGCCGGCAACCGGCACGGCGCGATCTATCTCTGGGGCACGGTCGGCCTCGCCATGCGGGCGGACCGCATCCGGCAGCTGGCGCCGGACGCGCCGCTGGACAGCCTGGCCCTGCTGCTCGACCCGCGCCACGCCAGCCGCATCGCCCGCTGCGGCATCGCGGTGATGGACAGCGCCATGGACGTGCTGCCCTCCGTCCTGCGCTTCCTGGAGCGCGACCCGAACAGCATCGCGTCGGATGACCTGCAGGCGGCGCAGCGCGCGCTGCTCGCCATCCGGCCGCATCTGCGGTCGGTCACGGCCTCGCCCACCATCGTGGACGCGCTGGCCGCGGGCGAGATCTGCCTCGCGCTGACCTACAGCGGCGACGCCATCCAGGCCGGCGCCCGCGCGCGGGAGGCGCGGCGCGACTTCGCCATCACCTACGCCGCCCCGCGGGAGGGCGCGCAGCTCTGGTTCGACGTGCTCGCGATCCCGGCCGACGCGCCGAACCCCGACGCGGCGCACGCCTTCATCAACTTCCTCCTCCAGCCCGAGATCATGGCCGGCATCACCCGCCAGGTGCGCTACCCCAACGCCGTGCCGGCCTCGATCCCGCTGCTGCCGGCCGAGCTGCGGGAGGACCGCGGCATCTTCCCGGACGAGGCGACGCTCGCGCGGTCCTTCGTCGCCGGCACGCCCGACGCGGCGGGGGAACGCGCGCGGTCGCGCGTGTGGAACCGCTTCAAGGCCGGGCGGTGAGCCTTCTTTCCGTCGAGGGCGTCAGCCGCCGCTTCGGCGCGGTGACGGCGCTCGACGGCATGACGCTGGCGCTGGAACCGGGCGAGTTCTTCGCCCTGCTGGGCGGCTCGGGTTCGGGCAAGTCCACGCTGCTGCGCGTCATCGGCGGCTTCGAGGCGCCGGATGCCGGGCGCGTCACGCTCGCGGGCGAGGATGTCACGCGCATCCCGCCGCACCGGCGGCGCACGGCGATGGTGTTCCAATCCTACGCGCTGTTCCCCCATCTGAGCGTCTTCGACAACGTCGCCTACGGGCTGCGGCGCGAAGGAACGCCGCCCGCCGAGATCGCGAAGCGCGTGGCCGAGGCGCTCGACCTCGTTTCGCTGCCCGGCTTCAGCGAGCGTCGGCCGCACCAGCTCTCGGGTGGGCAGCAGCAGCGCGTCGCCATCGCCCGCGCCATCGCCAGGCGCCCCGCCCTGCTGCTGCTCGACGAGCCGCTCGGCGCGCTGGACGCCGGGCTGCGCGAGCGCACGGGCCTCGAGCTGCGCGCCCTGCAGCGGCGCCTCGGCACCAGCTTCGTCATGGTCACGCATGACCAGGCCGAGGCGCTGGCCCTCGCCGACCGGGTCGCGGTGCTGGAAGCCGGGCGACTCGCCCAGGTCGGCACGCCGCGCGCGCTCTGGGACCGGCCGGCGACGCGCTCCCTCGCGCGCTTCCTGGGTGGGGCGAACATCATCGAGCCGACCCAGGCCCCCCTCTCGGCCGAGGAGCCGGCGCCGGCCTACGCGCTCCGCCCCGAGCGCATCCGCCTCGTGCCGGAGGCGCCCTGGTTGAACGGCGCCGCCGCCACCGTCGAGGAAGGGGTGTTCCGCGGCGAGGGCGTGATGCTGACCGTTCGGCTCGATTCGGGCGCGAGGCTGCGCGTGCTCTGCGCCGGCGAGGCGCCGGCCGCCGGGTCCCGCGTCGCCCTCGCCTGGGACGCGGCGGCCCTGGCGCCGCTGCCGGCATGAGCGCGCTGCGCCTCGCGCTGTGGGGCTGGCTCGGCCTCGCGGTCGCGCTGCCGCTCGGCATCGTGGTCGCCCTGTCGGTCGGCACGGGGGCCGAAGGCGTGCCGCCCGTGCGCTGGCCCTGGGAGGAGGGGGCGAGCCTCGACGCGTGGCGGCTGATGGCGGAGGACGACGTCGTCCTCCTGGCGCTGTGGCGCAGCCTGGTGGTGGCGGGGACGACGGCGGGGCTTTGCGTCGCCCTCGCCTTCCCCATGGCGCTCGGGCTGCTGCGGGCGGCGCCGCGCTGGCGGCCGCTGCTGCTGGCGCTGGTGCTGCTGCCCTTCCTCTCCGGCTTCCTGCTGCGCGTCGCGGCCTGGATCGGGCTGCTGCGCGATTCCGGCTGGATCAACGCCCTGCTGATCGCGGCCGGCCTGATCGAGGAGCCGCTGCGGCTGCTCGGCACCGATCTCGCGCTCTATCTCGGCATGGTCCACGCCTACCTGCCCTTCGCCCTGCTGCCGCTGCTCGCCTGGTTCGCGAAGCGCGACACGCGGCTCGAGGAGGCGGCGGCGGATCTCGGCGCCGGACCCTTCACGGTCTTCCGCACCGTGACGCTGCCGCTCGCCTGGCCAGCCGCTGCGGGCGCCTTCCTGCTGGTCTTCATCCCGGCCGCCGGGGAGTTCGTGATCCCCGAGCTGCTCGGCCCGCCCGACGCCATGCTCGCCGGCCGCGCGATCTGGAGCGAGTTCTTCGGCACGCGGGACTGGCCCTTCGCGGGGGCGCTGGCGACGGCGCTGCTGCTGGTGCTGCTGATCCCCATCCTCGCCCAGCAGCGGAGCGGCTTGAAATGACGCGGCGGAGCGGCGCGCGATGAGGCGCTTCACGCCCTGGATGCTGGCGGCGGGGCTCATCTTCCTCTGGGCGCCGATCCTGCTGCTGGTGGGCTACGCCTTCTCCGGCAGCCGGACGGCCTTCCAATGGGGCGGGTTCTCGCTGCGCTGGTTCGCGGCGCTCGCGGAGAACGAAAGGCTGCTGGAAGCGGCCTTCCTCTCGCTGCGGATCGCCGCGGGCTCGGCCACGCTCGCCACGCTGGTGGGGGGCGGCATCGGCTGGGTGCTGGCGCGGCACGGGCGCTTCCGCGGACGCGCGATCTTCGGCGCGCTGGCCGGCGCGCCGCTCGTGCTGCCGGAGGTGGTGATGGGCCTCGCGCTGCTGCTGCTCTTCGTCGGGCTGAACGCGCTGACCGGCTGGCCGGAGGGGCGGGGGGCGGCGACCGTGTTCCTGGCCCATGCGGCGCTGGGGGCGGCCTATGTCGCGGTGGTGGTGCAGGCGCGTCTCTCGGCGCTCGACCCCCGGCTGGAGGAAGCGGCCGCCGACCTCGGCGCCACGCCCGGCGTCGTGTTCCGCACCGTGACGCTGCCGCTGATCGCGCCCTCGCTCGCGGCGGGGTGGATGCTGGCCTTCGTGCTGTCCCTCGACGACGTGGTGCTCGCCTCCTTCGTCTCGGGGCCGGGGGGCACGACGCTGCCGATGTGGCTGTTCAGCCAGCTCCGCCTGGGGCTGAGCCCGGAGGCGAATGCGCTGGCCGCGGTGATGCTGGGGGCGGTGGCGCTGACGGGGTTGTTGGGGTGGGCGGCGTGGCGGCGCAAGTGGGCCGGACCTAACGAAATGCGCGGCCGTGTAGCATAGCGGGACGGAGCGGGAACGCGGCAACGATCCCTGTCCAGATTTCTGCCCTCTTGCCCCGGCGCCCCGTGCGGGACCTGCCTTCCCAGGTGTCGGGAAACGGATGTTTGCCGGCTGGGTCGCCTGCTGAGGCGCCGGACGCCTGTCTGTGGCCGAAATCCTGCGCGACAAACGCTGTCGGAATGACCTACCATGCGGAAACCCCATGGGGTGGGTTTTCCGCGCATGCTTGTCGGCTACATGCGGGTCTCCTCCGACGGCGACCGCCAGGTCCTGGACCTGCAGCGCGATGCGCTGCTCGCGGCCGGCGTTGATGCACGGCACCTGTTCGAGGACCGCGCCAGCGGCAGCCGCGACGACCGCGCCGGGCTTGCCGCCGCGCTCGCCTTCCTTCGGCCCGGCGACTGCCTCGTGGTCTGGAAGCTCGACCGCCTCGGCCGGTCGCTGCCGCACCTGCTGACCGTGGTGAACGACCTCAAGGCGCGCGGCGTCGCCTTCCGCTCGCTGACCGAGGCGATGGACACGACGCCGCCGCAGGGCGAGCTGCTGTTCCACGTCTTCGGTGCGCTGGCGCAGTTCGAGCGCTCCCTGACGCAGGAGCGGATCATGGCCGGCCTCGCTGCCGCGCGGCGCCGCGGACGGCGCGGCGGCCGGCCCGCGGCGATCGGCGCCGAGACGCTCGCGGCGGCCGTCGCGGCCCTGGAGGGCGGCGCCAGCAAGGCGGCGGTCTGCCGGACCTTTGGCGTCAGGCGCAGCACCCTGATCGACACGTTGGCGCGCATCGGCTGGTCCGCCGGCGCGACGGGAGGAGGACGGGGTGGCGCGCCGACAGCAGCTGACCGAGGCCCAGATCGCGGCACTCTACGACCCGCCGACCGAACCGCGTGACCGCCTCGCTCATCATGCGCCAGCTCGCCTCCTACCCGCGGCAGAACGGCGTCGCCGCCGCGCTGCGCGAGCTCGGCCGGCTGGAGCGGACGCTGTTCACCCTCGACTGGGTCGAGGATCCCGACCTGCGCCGCGGCGCCACGCGCGAGCTCAATCGCGGCGAGTCCCGCAACAGCCTGGCCCGCGCGGTCTTCCTCCACCGGCTCGGCGAGATCCGCGATCGCACCTACGAGAACCAGCGCCACCGCGCCTCCGGGCTGAACCTGCTGGTCGCCGCCATCATCCTCTGGAACACGCGCTATCTCGGCCGCGCCGTCGCCGCGCTTCGCGAAGTCGAGGACGTGCCCGACCACCTCCTCGCCCATCTCTCCCCGCTCGGCTGGGAGCACGTGAACCTTACCGGCGACTACGTCTGGCCGACGACGGAGGGGATGACGGGGGACACGCTCCGGCCGCTCAGGGCAGCGCCTGTTTCCCGGCGTGCCGCCGCATAAGGCGCCGGAATACAACACCCAAATAGGAGGAAATTCTTGAGTTCCAGGACGCACCGTGCTAGGTAGCGGCCATCAAAGGGCGAAGCGCGCCCTGTGGTGGGCGCTGACAGTCTACGCACTGCTCATGACCGCCGCGGCGCTGCCGCCGATCCGGCAGGCCTGGGACGAGATCTTCGGCCCGCACGACGCGCAGCTTGTCATCGTCTCCGCGGCGCCGATCCGCAACGTCAGCGTGACCTACGACGGGCGCATGATCGAGCCGCGGCCGGGCTGGCCGACGAGGGATGTGCAAAGCTACGCCGCCTTTCCGGCCATGCGGACCCACGCTTTCGAGCCCCTCCTCCAGGTCTCGTGGGAGGGCCCGAGCGGACCGGTGTCCGTGTCGCGGGTCATGCGCCAGGCCGATTCCGGCCGCCTATGCCTCTACGTCCTGAAGCTCGACGCCAGGGGCACCCCAATGGGCCTCGATCCACCCGACGCGCTCTCGCCCTTTTGGTGGACCTGTCATTCGCGCTGAGGCTCGCGCCCGGCGCCGCAGAGGAGTGCGCGTATGAGCGGCATGATGTTTTGGCGTTCCGTCTCGGACGCCGCGTCGGCGGAAGCCTTGGCCTCGCCGCTGCCGGGGTACTTCGATGGCCCCGCTGATGCCTACCGGCACATAGTGGGCACAGCAGAGCTGCGCCGTCGCTTCGGCTTCGGCACCGCCTATGCGATCGCGACCGGGAACGAGGTGCTCGGGACCCACGAACGCAACCAGCCGCCCGAGCTGCGGCAGATGGACGACCACAACAACGCCATCGGCTTCTCGATCGGCGCCGACGCGAAGACCTACGAGGAGGTTGTCCAACGCGCCCGTGCCGCAATCGACGCGGCCATCGCGCGTGGTGGCGACGGCTCTGGCGGAACGCCGCGCTGGCAGGGCACCTGGGGCGAGCCGCGCAGCAGGCGGGCCGCCGAGCGTGGTCTCCCCGTCGAGTGGCCGGACGGCATCCCATCGGCCAGGGACTACCCATTCGGTGCCGAGCAGTTCGGCACGAACGGACCGAACCAGACGATGACCCCGCGTCAGCGCGAGGCCGCGACGCTGGACCGCCTGCGCGACCTGCCGACAGGCGAGTGGTCCGAGGCCGACGTCAGGGCCGTGATCGGATCGCAGCCCTACACCAACTCCTCAGCGCCCGAGCACAGGGCTTGGCGAGCAGTACTTCGAGGAACGCACGCGCCAGGGTGGTGCCAGCGGCACCTCCCAGACGGAGGAGAAGGCCTGCGGCGGCATCGCATCCGCGCGGGCCTACACCCGCTCGGGACCGTCCGGTCCCGTGCAGGTCAGCGCCCACAGCCGAACGGTGACCTGCGGCTGAGTTCGTGCTTCGTCCCGCTATGCTACAGATCTGCGCCCTTCGTTAGTTCCGGCCAAGTGAGGCTTGATGTGAGAACAAAATAGGAATAAATCTAACTCGTCATGGGGGTTCGTGCGCCCGTGTGCCTTCCTTGCCGGTACCGACGTGCCTTGCCGTTCGCATTGGTCGCGTTCGGATCAATCGCCTTTTTCACGCTGGTTCACCACGCCATGCGTGAGCCATTCCCTGAGAACGGCGCCGTCAGCCTGCGTTTTTCGGACGTGGACCACGCCGGGGCTCGGTCAACGTCGGTATCGCTGTCGGGGCGGGAATGGCTGTCGAATCTGCGCCTTGAAGGCGGCGTGCCCTTGTCGAGCCGAACCGACGAGCCTCCCGCCCTTGGCGTGCTCGCGAGCGTCCCCGCGGGGGACCACGAGGGGGTGGCGGAATACCTGCTGGACGGGATTTCGCATCGCGGGCTGTTCCGGGTCACGATCGTTGAGTTGACGCAGTGCCGACTTGGAATCCGCCTCCACCGCGGCGGCATCGAGTTTGGCGAATGCCACGGCCATTGGCCCGCCGCGTATGGCGGCATCTGGCGGCACTGAGCGACGTCACGGGGCGATGCGGCGCCCCGCTGGATCGCCCATCCCTGACCATTCGAGGGGGGGGTTCTCCTCCATGACAGATGCGACGCGCGCCGGCATGCGTCGGCGGCTCGAAGCCATCGCGGCCGAGGTCCGGGCCTTTGCGGAGAAGGATGGGCGGACTTGAACGGGGCGGAGCACCTGGCCATTTACCGGGCGCAGCTCGAGTCTCGCGATGGGTCGAGCGGGCCCGTCGCCGTGAGGCCTCATCTCCGAGAGAGGCGCCGTGTCTCCGGCTACAGTCGCGCCGCGCCAGCGCGGTGACGTGCCTGCCTTGCCCCCCTTCGCCCCCGGGTCTAGCTTCCGCGGCCTTCACTCGCCCGAAGTCCGGACACCATGCACCTCACCGCCGAGCGGCTCGACCGCATCTCGCCCTCCCAGACCATCGCCATCACGGCGAAGGCGCGCGCCCTCAAGGCGCAGGGCAAGAACGTCATCGGCCTCTCCTCCGGCGAGCCCGACTTCGACACGCCCCAGAACATCAAGGACGCGGCGATCGCCGCCATCCAGCGCGGCGAGACGAAGTACACCGACGTCGCCGGCACGATGGAGCTGCGCCAGGCGGTCTGCGCCAAGTTCAAGCGCGACAGCGGGATCGACTACAAGCCGGAGGAGATCATCGTCACCACCGGCGGCAAGCAGGTGATCTTCAACGCCCTGATGGCGACGATCGACAAGGGCGACGAGGCGATCATCCCCGCGCCCTGCTGGGTGTCCTACCCGGACATCGTCCAGCTGGCGGAGGGCAAGCCCGTCATCGTCGAGTGCGACCAGAACAGCGGCTTCAAGCTCCGCCCCGAGCAGCTGGAAGCGGCGATCACGCCGAAGACCAAGTGGTTCATCCTCAACAACCCGTGCAACCCGACGGGTGCGGCCTACAACGCCGAGGAGCTGCGGCGCCTTACGGAGGTGCTGCTGCGCCACCCGGACGTCTGGATCTTCACCGACGACATCTACGAGAAGCTTGCCTATGACGGCTTCAAGCCGGCGACGATCCTCGAGGTCGAACCGCGGCTGAAGGACCGCACCATCACCATGAATGGCTGCTCCAAGGGCTATGCCATGACGGGATGGCGCATCGGCTTCGCCGGCGCGCCGCTCGCGCTCATCAAGGCGATGGACAAGCTGCAGGGGCAGAGCACGTCCAACACCAGCAGCATCTCCCAGGCCGCCGCCGTCGAGGCGCTGAACGGGCCGCAGGAATCCATCGACGGCATGGTGGTGGTGTACAAGCGCCGCCGCGACATGGTCGTGGAGATGCTGAACCAGGCCCCGGGCATCCGCTGCCACAAGCCCGAGGGCGCCTTCTACGTCTTCCCGAGCGTGCATGGCTGCATCGGCAAGACCAGCGCCGGCGGCAAGAGGATCGAGACCGACGAGGATTTCGTGACCGCCCTGCTGGAGGAAGAGGGCGTGGCCGCCGTCCACGGCAGCGCCTTCATGTCGCCCGGCCATTTCCGCATCAGCTACGCGACGGACGATGAGAGCCTGCGCGAGGCCTGCACGCGCATCCAGCGCTTCTGCCGGAACCTGAAGTAGCGCCTTCGCGGCGGGCCGTCGGGCCCGCCGCAACAACGGCCGCGGTCGCGGCGTTCCTGGCGTCGAAGGCGCGGCTTCCCCGCGCCGCCCGGCCCGGAACCCAGCGATGCGCCCCCACCCCCCGATGCGCTACAGCCCCTCCATCGAGGAGGCGGAGCCGTGGGAAGGCAAGCGCGCCGCCGACCTCCGCGCGCTCATGCGCGACATCCGCGAGACGACGCACCGGCTGACGGGCCACGCGCATCGCAGCCTCCACGCCAAGAGCCACGCGCTGCTCGAAGGCACGCTCGACGTGCTGCCCGGGCTGCCGCGCGAGCTGGCCCAGGGCATGTTCGCCGAGCCGCGCAGCTACCCCGTGGTGCTGCGGCTCTCCTCCAACCGCGGCGACATCCTGGACGACGACATCGGCGTCCCGCGCGGCCTGGCGATGAAGGTCATCGGCGTGGAGGGGCCGCGGCTCCCCGGGGCGCGCAGCGCCGCCACGCAGGATTTCGTCCTGGTCAACCAGCCCTTCTTCACCGAGCCCGACCTGCGCGTCTTCCGCCGCAACATCCGGATCGTGGACGCCACGACGCAGACCGGCCTGCTCTGGAAGAAGGCGGTGAGCGCCGTGCTGCGGCCGGCCGTCGCCGCCGCGCGTGCCCTGGGGCGTCGCGCGCCCACCCTCACGACCATGGGCGGGCACCCGCTCACCCATCCGCTGGGGGATGCCTATCTCTCCCAGGTGCCGTTCCGGCACGGGGAGTACGTCGCGAAATACGCGCTCGTTCCGGTCTCGCCGGAGCTGCGGCGGCTCCAGGACCGGCGGCTCGACATGCGCGGCCGGCCGAACGCCTTGCGCCAGGCCTGCATCGCCCATTTCCGCCGCCATGGCGGCGTGTGGGAGCTGCGGGCGCAGCTGCGCACCAACCCGCGCACCATGCCGATCGAGAACGCGTCCGCCGAATGGCCCGAGGCGGAGAGCCCCTACCGCACCGTCGCGCGCGTCACCGTGCCGCCGCAGCCCGCCTGGAACGAGGCGCGGGCGCGCCTCGTGGATGACGGGCTGGCCTTCAACCCCTGGCACGGGATCGAGGCGCACCGGCCGCTCGGCGCCATCAACCGCGCGCGCCTCGTGGCCTATGCGGAGAGCGCCCGGTTCCGCGCCGAGCGCAATGGCTGCCCCATCCGGGAGCCGGGGCGCGCCCCGGAATGGCCGGCCGACGCGCCGGAGGTGTTCGGCACCGCGCCCGGCCGGGAGGGGCGGCGGCCCCGCACGCCAGATGCCCGGCCCGGCGCCTGGGAGCCTCCGATGCGCCCCGCGACGCCGGTCGTCCTGGCGGGGCTCGCCCTGGGGGTGGCGCTGCTCGCGGCCCTCCC